>JAEWZO010000050.1 GCA_023458415.1 Bacteroidota bacterium | reverse complement strand
GTTTGAGCGTGGCGACCTTTACAACCGTGCGGATCACAATATGACGCTGAACCGACTGATCAGTCTTGGTGTTTTCAAATTTGTGAAGAATGAATTCATCGTTTCAGATTCTTTGAACAATAAGTTTGATGCATATTATCTGCTGACTCCGAGAGAGTTCCAGTCGCTTCGTGTGGAAGCTTTGGGAAGAAGCAACTCTGCAAATTATGCCGGTAGCGAGCTTAATCTGAACTGGACCCACCGCAATATTTTCAAAGGTGCGGAACAGTTGAAACTTTCTGCATACGGTTCTTTCGACTGGCAAGTTGGCGGTCCACGAAATGAAAATGAAGAAAAAGGAACCGGAAACATTTTCCGCGCGGGAGCGAATGCTCAGCTTTCCATTCCAAGGATTGTGGCGCCGTTCAGGTTCAGGTCATCAAGTGCGTTTGTTCCGAGAACCAATGCAAGTATCGGTTATGAATTCCTGAGCCGGACCAAATGGTACACGCTCCATAACTTTAATGCTTCATTCGGTTATCAGTGGAAAGAAAATGTGCGCAAAGAACACGAACTGAAAATTTTCGATGCCACGCTTGTTGCGCCTGCAAAGGTGACGCCGCTTTATGATTCGCTTGCTGCAGGAAAACCTTATCTGCAGCGCGTTGTGGAAAAGCAGCTGATTTTCGGACCGACTTATACGTACACGTACACAAACACAATGCTGCCACGAACCAACACCATTTATTACCGCGGTTTGCTCGACCTTTCTGCGAATATCACAGGTTTGGTTACCGGCGCGAATGTAAAGAAAGGCAATCAGAAAGAAATTTTCGACATTCCGTTCAGTCAGTATGCAAAAATGGAACACGATTTCCGTTTTTATCATAAGCTGACCGATAAACAGACTTTTGCTACGAGAGTAATTGCCGGTTTGGCGTATCCGTACGGAAATTCAGAATACATTCCTTTTTCCCGACAGTTTTTTGCCGGTGGAAGCAACAGTGTCCGGGCTTTCCGTGCAAGAAATTTAGGTCCGGGAAGCTTTGATCCGAGAACACAGCAGTCGTTTTTCTTCGATCAGGCCGGAGATGTCCGTCTGGAGCTGAATGCCGAATACCGCGCTCATCTGATGAGGTTTCTGAATGTAGCTGTTTTTGCCGATGCCGGAAATGTTTGGCTCGTTAATGAAGATCCGGACCGTCCCGGCGGAAAATTTTCAAAAGACTGGCTGAGCGAAGTTGCGATTGGCGCCGGTGTAGGACTGCGACTGGATTTCAATATTCTGATTTTGCGTCTGGATTTGGCAACTCCGTTAAGAGTTCCGTATTACGAAAAAGGCGACCGCTGGACTTTCAATAAATTTGATATTGGAAGCGGCAGTTGGAGAAGAGATAATTTGATTCTGAACATTGCCATTGGCTATCCTTTTTAGAATGGTAGAAAAACTGAAATTTTTCTGGGAAACATTAAAGGAAACCGCAAAAGAATGGGCAGGTTCTTCGTCGATGCAGTATTCCGCAAGTTTGGCGTACTCCGCTATTTTTGCTATTCCTGGTTTGCTGATCATCATCATTTGGGTTTCCGGATATTTCTTTGGCGAGAAGGCGATTCAGGGCGAAATCAGTGCACAGATTGCCGGTTTTATGGGAACGGATGTTGCCCAAAGCATCGAGCAGATGATTACCGATTCTCTCATTGACCGCGACAGTATTCTGATGAAAACCATCGGAATTATTTCGCTGGTTTTTGGAGCAACCGCACTGTTTTTTCAGCTTCAAAAATCACTCAACGAACTTTGGGAAGTAAAACCCGCTCCCAAAAAAGCACTGCTTAAATTCCTGCTGGACAGGGCCAATTCATTCGGGATGATCCTGGTACTTGGGTTTTTGCTGATGGTCACAATGGTGCTCACATCGGTACTCAGTTACTTCAGTGTTCTCCTCGCGCGAACTTTCGGGATGGATATGCTGTTCTTTTCGGAAATTGCCAATTTCATTCTCGGATTTTTAGTCGTGATGACGCTTTTTGCACTGATGTTCAAAGTTCTTCCTGATGCGGAAATACCCTGGAAATCGGTATGGACAGGCGCTTTTCTTACAACAATTCTGTTCACCATTGGAAAATATCTCCTCAGTTTATATTTCCGTGAAGTAAAGCCATCTTCCGTGTACGGAACCTCCGGAACCATCATTCTGATTATGCTTTGGGTGAATTACAGTTGTACCCTGATATTTTTTGGAGCCATTTTCACCAAAGTTTTCACAAGGAAAAAAGGTTTGAAAATCATACCTTCGCCTCACGCAAAATGGAGCGCTGCAAAACTGTATAAAGATTCATTAGAAAACGAAACCGCATAGTAATTTTGACTGAAATTAGTTCAACTCGAAAAAAAATCATCATCATCGGAGGTGGTGCGGCCGGATTTTTCTGTGCTGCAAATCTTGATGAACAGAAATATGATGTAAAAATTCTGGAACAGAATTCCGACGTACTGCAGAAAGTGAAAATTTCCGGTGGAGGAAGATGTAACGTAACGCATGCCTGCTTTGATCCGCGCGAGCTGGTTCAGTTTTATCCGAGAGGAAATAAGGAACTGATGAGTGTTTTTAGCAGATTTCAGCCGGGCGACACGATGGAGTGGTTCGAATCCCGCAATGTTCCGCTGAAAATAGAAAGCGACAACCGCATTTTCCCCGAAAGCAATTCATCACAAACGATTATTGATGTTTTTCTGAATGAAATCAATCACAAAAAGTTTGAAATCCACACGAAAACAACCGTAAAAGAAATCCGGAAGAAAGAAAACGGATATTCCGTACAAACCAATAATGGTGACTTCGAAGCGGATTATATTATCTACACCACCGGAAGTTCACCGAAATCCCTGAAAATTCTGGAAAATCTGGGGCACACAACGGTTCCTGCTGTACCTTCTCTTTTTACGTTCAATATCAAAGATGAATTACTGGAAGACTTGCCCGGAACTTCCTTTGATTATGCCGAAGTTTCCATTCCGAAACTGAAAACCGATGAAAGCGGACCGTTGCTGATTACACATTGGGGACTTTCCGGACCGGCAATTCTTAAGATTTCCGCGTGGAAAGCCAGAGAACTTTTTGACCTCAACTACCGTTTTGAATTTATCGTGAATTTCATCGGAAAAACCATTTACGAAGCTGAAGCATTATTCATTGAATTCAAAGACAATAATCCGAAAAAATCTATCGGGCAGAGCAAAATTTTCGATGTTACCAACCGCTTCTGGAACAAATTATTAGAGATTTCTAAAGTGAATCCCGAAAAGCAGATCGCTAATATTTCCGGAAAAGAAATGAAAATCATGCTTGAAAACCTGTGCAGGAAGTCATTTCAGGTTGAGGGAAAATCCACGTTCAAAGACGAGTTTGTTACTGCAGGCGGAGTGGAACTGAAGGAAATCAATTTCAAAAATATGTCATCCAAAATCCTGGAAAATTTCTACATCGCAGGTGAAGTTCTGAATATTGATGCGGTTACAGGCGGATTCAACTTTCAGGCGTGCTGGAGCGAGGCGTGGTTGATTGCGCAGGATTTGAATTCAAAACATTAGAAATTTTATTTAAATTTGAAAAAAATAGTAAATGAAAAATATATTTGCCGTTCTTACCGTAATGTTGCTGTTTCTCACTTCTTGCCAAACAAGAGTGGTAAGTGCTGAAAAGCCGATGCAGACGAACTCTTTGGAACTTTATCAGAAATATAATGTGCAGACCAACGATGCAAAAGAGGTGAAACTGCAGGTTTTGAGGCAGGACAGCGAGAAAATCTACGGTAAAACAAAAACCGGTGAAGAAGTCGTGATCAATAAAGCAGATATCCGCGAGGTGAAAAAATTGGATCTTCTATCCTCAATCGCCATTGCAGCTGCTGCGATTGCCGCGGTGATTTTTGTTCCGATTTAATGATGAGAAAAATCTTTTTTCTTTTTATTCTTCTCACGGGAGTTACGGTTTTTGCTCAAACCAACAATGATTCCTTAGCTGTCAATGAATCAATTGAAAACGAGTCAATTGCAGATTTTCCGGGTGGCTTAAATTTTTTCAGACAAAAAATTGCAGAAAATTTCAGAGAGAAAAAAGTAAAAGGTAAAGGTCGGCAATCCAGTATGTTGTGGTTCACTGTTGATCGCGACGGAACACTGACTGACATTAAAGCGCAAGGCGATAACGAAAGTTTCAACCGTGAAGCAATTCGTGCAGTTTCTTTTATAAAAACACCTTGGAAACCGGCAACAATCAACGGTCAGAAGGTACGTTACCTTTTTCGCGTACCGCTGAATCTTGACCTCTGATTATTTCCCAATCATCTTCTTAATCGCATTCAGTTTCATCAACGCTTCAATAGGAGTGAGGGTGTTGATGTCGATTTTCGTGAGTTCTTCACGGATATTTTCCAGCACAGGATCGTCTAACTGAAAGAAGGAAAGCTGAAGATTTTCTTCGGTTACTTTTTTGATTTTCTCTTTAGAACTGCCTTGTGTACGGCTTTCCTCAAGTGTTTTCAGAATTTCGTTGGCGCGGTTTACCACTTTTGAAGGCATTCCGGCGAGTTTTGCCACGTGAATTCCGAAACTGTGTTCGCTGCCGCCCTGAACCAGTTTTCTCAAAAAGATGATGTTTCCCTTATTTTCCTGAATAGTAACATGGAAGTTCTTGATTCTCTCAAAGTTCAGCGTCATTTCATTCAGTTCATGATAATGTGTTGCGAACAAAGTCTTCGCCTGCGTCGGGTGTTGGTGAAGATATTCTGCAATTGCCCACGCAATGGAAACGCCGTCGTAGGTTGAAGTTCCGCGGCCAATTTCATCGAGCAGAATTAAACTTCGATCTGAAATATTATTAAGGATGTTTGCGGCCTCATTCATCTCGACCATGAAGGTGGATTCACCGGCGGAAATATTGTCTGTTGCTCCAACCCGTGTGAAAATTTTGTCCAGGATCCCGATTTCAGCGTGTTTAGCCGGAACAAAACTTCCGATTTGAGCCAGTAGGCAAACCAATGCTGTCTGACGGAGAATCGCTGATTTACCCGCCATATTCGGTCCGGTCACCATGATAATCTGCTGCGAATCTTTATCCAGATAAATATCGTTCGGAATATATTTTTCGCCCAATGGAAGTGCGTTTTCAATAATCGGGTGACGTGCTTCCTTTAAATCGATGGCGTAAGTGTCGTTGAGAATTGGCTTTGTATAACTCTCAGAAACAGCAAGTTCGCTTAATCCGACAGCAACGTCAAGCTGCGCAATAATGTTTGAATTTTCCTGTATCTGATCGATATAATTCATCACATTTTCGCAGACTTTTCGGTAAAGTTGATGTTCCAGAACAGAAATTTTTTCTTCTGCGCCCAGGATTTGGGTTTCGTATTCCTTAAGTTCTTCAGTGATGTAGCGTTCGGCGTTTACCAACGTCTGTTTCCGAATCCATTCATCGGGAACCTTGTCTTTATGCGTATTGCGAACTTCAATATAATATCCGAAAACATTGTTAAAATCGATTTTCAGGGACGAAATTCCAGTGCGTTCCACCTCGCGGTTGCACATTTCATCCAAAAAACCTTTGCCTTTGCTCTGAAGATTACGCAATCTGTCGAGTTCTTCGCTTACGCCTTCGCGGATCACATTTCCTTTGGCAAGATTAACCGGAAGTTCGTCGTTCAGATGCGAATTCAGATATTCAATAAGTTCGGAAAGATCATTTAAAGGTTCCAGCCAAGCCAGAAAGTCGTGATGAGGTTTTAGTTTTTCTTTGATTTCTTTAATGGAAATCAGGCTTTGCCGTAAGTACCCTAATTCTTTAGGCGTAATTTTTTCGGATGCAAGTTTTCCCATCAACCGATCTAAATCTGAAATGGATTTCAGCAGACCTTGAATTTCAAATTTCAGAAAATCTTCATCGTTGAAAAATTCTATCAGAGAAAGTCTTCGGTTGATTTCATCCACATGCTTCAGTGGCAGAATGATTCTTCTTCGCAACAGTCTTCCGCCCATCGGAGTGGTTGATTTATCAATAATATCAAGCAGGCTTTTTCCTTCTTTATTCGATGGATACACGATTTCCAGGTTGCGCAGCGTGAACTGGTCCATCATCAGGTAATCGTCCTGTGGAATTCTCTGGATTTTTGTGATGTGAGTCAGCAAATCATGGTGCGTATCTTCAACCAAATAGGCAAAAATAGCTCCTGCAGCAGTAATTCCCAGTTCCAGATCTTCCACACCGAAACCTTTTAATGAGCTGGTTTTGAAATGACTGGTGAGTTTTTCCACTGCATATTTATGCTGATAAGCCCAGTCTTCCAGTTTGAAGGAATTCCGGTTTTTCAGCTGGGCAGGAAGTTCTTTGGTGCGCTGATAAATAATTTCGCTCGGATCAAACGTATGAACAATATGCAGCAGTTTTTCCAAATTACCCTCAGAGACGAGAAACTCGCCGGTCGAAATATCCACCAAAGCAAGTCCATACTTTTCTTTCTCTTTATGAACCGATAAAAGGAAGTTGTTTTTCTTGGAATTCAGAACCTGATCGTTGAACGTAACTCCAGGCGTAACCAGCTCAGTAACACCGCGTTTAACAATGCCTTTTACAGTCTTGGGGTCTTCCAGCTGGTCGCAAATGGCCACGCGAAGCCCGGCTCTCACCAGTTTTGGCAAATAAGAATCGATGGAATGGTGCGGAAATCCTGCCAATTCGATATGAGAATCGCCATTGTTCCTTTTGGTAAGAACAATTCCCAGAACCTGGGAAGCTTTGATGGCATCGGTTCCGAAAGTTTCGTAAAAATCTCCCACTCTGAACAGTAGCAGCGCATCGGGATATTTCGCCTTGATGCTGTTGTACTGCGTCATTAAAGGAGTTTCTTTCTTTGGCTTTGCCATATTATCAAACTGAATTCGGAGGGTAAAAATACAAATAATGAACGAGGCTAAAAACTTTGCAAATGCTTATTTTTGCACAAATTCCGGCAACAATGCGCTATTATAACACAAAGAATTTCGTAAAAATACTTTTCAGTCTTCATCAGAGTGATACACTGAAAGTTTTGGGCTGGTCGATGCTCGGAATGGCGGTGTATTCGTACGGAGTTTATTACCTGGAGATTGAATACTTGAAACTTACGGAACGTTCCGTTATTAAGAACCTTGGTCTTTTCAACACTTTGCTTGGTTTTGTACTTTCCTTGTTACTTGTTTTCAGAACTAATACTGCGTATGACCGTTGGTGGGAAGCAAGAAAACTTTGGGGCAAACTTGTTAACGATTCGCGGAACTTTGCTTTAAAAATTAATACAGTTTTGCCAAAAGAAGATACGCAGAACAGAATTTTTTTCAGAGAATACCTTTCCTTTTTTCCTCACGCACTAAGCCGACATTTAACCGAAGAATCGACAAAAATGGCACTGGATAGTGATTATTCAAACCTGGAGAAAAATATTACTCATCACGGTCCCCTGGAAATTACTCATCTGATGATGAAGAAAGTAAACGAGCTTCATTCCCAAGGAAAAATCAGCGGCGAACAGCTCATTTATATGGATACACAGTTAACCGGATTTATGGATGTTTGTGGAGGTTGTGAAAGAATCAAAAACACACCAATTCCTTTTTCGTACTCATCATTTGTAAAGAAATTTATTATTTTTTATGTTCTGATGTTGCCAATTGCGTATGTAGTGAGCATTGGTTGGATGATGATTCCACTTACGGTTTTTATTTTTTATGTACTGATGAGTCTTGAGGTTATTGCCGAAGAAATTGAAGATCCTTTCAACAACGATGAAAACGATTTGCCTACAGAAAAACTATCGCAGAATATTGAAAAAAACATAGATTTTATTTTTAACGGAAACTGAAATGACGAAGAAACTGAAACTGGAAGAACTCGGCAGAATTGATGTTGAAACCTTTAAGCAAACTGAAAAAATCGCATTGGTTGTGGTGTTGGATAATGTGCGAAGTATGCACAACGTGGGCGCAGTATTCAGAACAGCAGATGCTTTTATTGTTGAAAAAATTGTGCTCTGCGGAATTACGCCTGTTCCGCCGCATCGCGAAATTCACAAAGCCGCTTTGGGCGCCACCGAAAGTGTGGAGTGGAGCTATGAAAAAGATATCTCTTCGACACTGCAGAATCTAAGAAATGAAGGATTTCAGATTATTGGAATTGAACAGACGACAACGAGCCAGAATATTGAAGATTTCAAACTGGAAAAAACCGGAAAATATGCGATGGTATTGGGAAATGAAGTGGACGGTTTAACTGATGAAGCGATGCCAATTTACGACGCTTTCCTGGAAATTCCTCAATTGGGTACGAAACATTCACTGAATGTTTCCGTTTGTGGAGGAATTGCGATGTGGGAGTTTTTTAAGGCTTTAAAGTAATTTTCTGGTCGCCAAAAGATTCCATTTCTGGTCAAAATGTTTGTACAGCCGTACTTCATCTGCTTCAAATATTCTTTCAAAATTTTTTCCGTTATATTCTGGCCAAGCTTTTTCAAAGTTTTCAGAAGTAAGATCACGATAAGCGACGGTAATGTGCGGATTGAAATTCTCAATATAATTAAAAGGCATTGCTTTCGTCATAGTGTTGTGCAATTCTTGAAGTTCTGCAGAAACTTCCGGTTTAATAAAGATTACAGGGTTTCGAGGATTGTGAAATGTTGAAAAACCTTTCAACTGTATGGTAAACTTACTCGTTGCTAAATCAATTTTTAGGAATTTTCCGGTTACCTCACTTTCATTGTCCTCATCAAATTTAAAAGGCGGAATAATCGTAATGTGTGGAAAGTTTCTCAATGCTTTCTTTGAGTTGAAGCGCTCTGCGAAGTCTTTCTGAATAAGCCGGATTTCAGCGCTCAGTTCAGGTTGTGGTTCGATGGCGACAAAATAAAGACTCATTTTTAGAATTTCTTTTAAAGTTAAGTAAAATAAAAATCCACATCAAAGGATGTGGATTCAAAAATTATTCTCTGCAGGAATTATCTGAGAAGCGAGTTAAAGGTGTCGCCCTGTCTGATATCTCCTGTGTTGTAACCTTTCATAAACCATTCTTTTCTTTGCGCCGAAGAACCGTGTGTGAAGCTTTCCTGATTTACATAACCCTGTGAACGTCTTTGAATATTATCATCGCCTACAGCTTCAGCTGCGGAAATAGCAGCTTCCAAATCTCCCGGTTCCAGGATGTTTTCGCGGTTATTGGTGTAACGAGCCCAAAGTCCGGCATAAAAATCTGCCTGAAGTTCTGTGGCCACAGAAACTCTGTTAAGATCTGCTTCCGAATATCGGCCGCTTCTTCTGATCTGTTCTGTTTTTTGTAGTGTTCCCAAAAGATTCTGTACGTGATGTCCCATTTCATGCGCCATTACATAAGCTACAGAAAACTCGGTAACCTGTGCGCCGAATCTTTGCTGAAGCTCGCGAAAGAAACTCATGTCCATATAAACGGCTTCGTCAGCAGGACAGTAAAACGGACCCATTGCCGCCTGTGCAGTACCGCACGCAGACTGTGTTACGTTTTCGAACATTACGACTTTTGCAGGTCTGTAAGTCATTCCGTTTTCCTGGAAAATTTTCGCCCAAGACTCTTCGTTTTCGTAAGTAACCATTTGTACAAACTCCCGAACTTTAAGTTCATCGGCTGTTAAATCACGCTGCTCGGTTTGTGCACCACTTGACATTCCGGAAGAAAGTATTGCGGAAGGATCGCCGCCAAGGAAAAATACAATTGCTGCAATAATCAGGGTTCCTAAACCGCCACCTACGAGTAATCCGCCGCCACCACCGCGTCCGCGTCTGTCGTCTACATTACCGCTTCGGTCATTTGTCCATTTCATAGTTATTGTTTATCGTGTTTTAAAATTACGAAAAAATTAGAAACAAATTTTATTCCCTAATGAGTCAGAAACCAATATCGTTTTTCTTTCCGGAAAGATTTTTCTTAAAATCAATCATCTGAAGTGCTGTAACTGCAGCTTCTACACCTTTGTTACCAAGATTTCCGCCACTTCTTGCAATTGATTGCTCTTTAGTGTCATCTGTAAGTACGCAGAAAATTGTTGGAGTATCGGTGAGGATATTACAGTCTTTAATTCCCTGAGCAACCGCAGAACATACATAATCGAAATGTGGAGTTTCTCCGCGAATTACGCAACCTATGGATATTACTGCATCAAATCTTCTCTCTTTACAAAGTTGCATTGAGGCGTAATTCAGTTCGAAAGCCCCTGGAACTTTGTAGACAGTGATGTTTTCGTTTTTCACTCCTTCTTTTTCAAGAATTTCCAGTGCGGCGTCGCGAAGGTTATAGGTTACAAAATCGTTCCACTCAGAAACAACAATGCCGATTCTAAAAGAATCAGCATTATTTATCTGTAGCGGCTTATAATCTGAAAGATTTACCGTTGCCATTTTTAATAGTATTTAGTCATTTCGATATAAGCATCCGACATACCGTTGTCGTAATCCTGATATTTTTCGTCGATGGTCGCAAAGTATTTTTTTGCTTCCGCATTTTTCTTCAGCCCAAGAGCTAAAATTCCAGCTTTCTTGGTGAAGTAATAAATCGTGTAAGGATCGTCGGAAGCTTTTGCTGCTTTATCCAAAAGGGAAAGTGCTTCATCAGCTTTGTTAAGGTTGGCTTTGCTGTCGGCCATTGCACCATATTTCAGCGCCATAAGAACTTTGTTATCGGAAGAGAATTGATCCAACAAATCATAAGCTTCCTGGAATTTACCTTCTTTAAATTTCAGAAGTCCTGCGTTGTATGCAGAAAGTTTCCCAACCTTTGTTCCTGAAAAATCTTTGTGAGTTCCTAAGAATCCAGGATTTGCAGCATTTTTTCCTCCCAAAGCAAGTTCGTCGTTGCCTTCAGAAAGGTTTTTCTGTGCAGAAAGGTAGCTCATGGTAGCTTCCTGGTTTTTCGGCACCACATAAAACTGTTGGTACGCAAAGAAACCGATAATTGCCAAAATAATTGCTCCGAAAACGATAGCAATAGTTTTTGCGTGTTTTTCGATAAAACGTTCAGTATCCAGCGCACTGCGGTCAAGATCCTTGAAAACTTCAACGGTTTCTTTTCCTTCCAGTTCCTGTTTTTTGGTCAGTTTATTTTTTGCCATAATTCTTTAAAAATAGAAGTGCAAATTTAATTGTTTCTGAGGGATATACAAAATTTCTTTTTGCTTCGGGATTATTTTTAATAATACAGTATTTCGTGGATTTCTGCATTGAATTTTTTCAGGCGGTCTTTTCCGTTGAGATCCTTCAGTCCGATAAGAAAACTGAATTGAGATACAATTCCGCCCTGTTTTTCGACAAGTCTTGCAGCTGCTTCGGTAGTGCCTCCTGTTGCCAGTAAATCATCGTGAATCAGAACGCGTTGTCCGGGTTTCAGTTGTCCTTCTCTCATTTCAATTTCAGCAGAACCGTATTCAAGATCATATTTTTCTGAAACAAAAGGTGGAGGAAGTTTCCCTTTCTTACGGATGAGAATGAAAGGAACTTCAAGTTTTACTGCAATGGCAATTCCGAAAAGATAACCGCGGCTTTCTATTCCGCACACTGCATCAATTTTTCCACGACTGAAATTGGCAAGATCCTCAATCACGTCTTCATACAGTTTCGGATCCAGAAAAATTGTTGAGATATCCTTGAACTGAATTCCCAGAACCGGAAAATCCGGAATATTCTCTATGGTTTCATTGAGGCGGGTTACGAGATTTTTGTTCTCCATATCAGTTTACTTTATAGCTTGAAATTTTCCATTCGCCGTTCACATTTTTCAAGCCGAAAGTGACATTCAAAGCGGTCGTTCTGCCTTCTTTATCGGTTACATCGTAAGTTGCATTTACCGTAGACGAATTTGCTCCGGTAGTTCCTGTCGCAATATTTTTCACATTAATACTTTTCACACCACCAAAGCCGGAGGTTGGATTGGAAAATGTTTCATATGATCCCCACTGTGGATTTTGTGAAGAATTGTAAGCACCACGCAGATTTTGTGAGCCTAAATTATTCAGGAAGCGGGTAACACTTGTTTTTGGATCTCCGGAAGCTGCAGGAGTTGAAGTTGAAGGTACTGCAGGATCTTCAATTGGTGGAAACGGAGTTGAATCGTCTGGCGGAACCACAACATTGGACGGATTTTGGGCAGGATCTCCTGCAGGCATCAGTAAGGCTTTCGGATTTACATCAACACCGATTTTAGACATTTTATAGGTTTTATCGGTAGTTTTGACCGAAACTGTGATGTCGATTTTATTATCGGTAACTTTCTGAGAAGGCAGCGATGCGAACCTTAAATTAAAACCATGAAAGTTATTATCGGTCATCATGTTTTTAGAGCTTAGCAATCGAACGCCGTTGCTGAAAACTTCCATCGTAGTTTCCAAACCTGCACCTGAAAACTCAATAGGATTTCCGGTTGCATCAACCAGTCTTGGTGTAATAAGAAGGGCTTTTGGACCGAGTATACTGTCTCCTGCTGAAACTTTTGTCAGGATTGAAAGTGAGTTCGCTGTAATATCATTCGGGTCAGATTCTTTAGCTTCAGTTTCACCAAAAATATTCATTTCGCCTAAAGATGGTGGTCCGGTACTTGTCCACTCGATACCGTGTTGTTGCGCGGTTTGGTCTGCAAGTGCTAAAATTTCAGGTACTTTTTTACCGTTGATTAGTTTGCCCAATGCATGAAGTTCATTCTGATCTCCTTCAGCTTCTACTCCGAATGTTTTCAGGATGTATAAAGCTTCGTTGAATTTTATTTGCTGAATGGTCGGTAGACTCGAAGTCATATCATTTATGCTTGACTGCATTGCGATGGTTGAGCTTGCATCAACTGAATCTTTCTTGCATGCCATCACAAGCAGCATCGAGACAAGAAGTAGAATGTATTTTTTCATTGTATTCGGCTTTATACAAATTTAGCAAAAAATATAGCAAAGTTGTTGTGTTATTGGCGGGTACAAAAAAAGACTGATCAAAAATGACCAGCCTTTATATTGAGTTTCAAAAACCTTAGAAAGGATATTCGAAAATTTTCGATTCGTGAACGAATGGGTTTCCTTCCGGAATAAGTTTAAGTTTAGAAAGGGTAGTAAGTACCGTAAACATAAACAGACCGATTACAAATAGGAGGGAACCAACAACAAGAAGTAAAACTTCTGGAGTTTGCCAATAAGGACCTACAGTTCCTGGGAATACCATGTTGAAATAATCCCAAGCGTGACCAAACAGTACCACAAACGCCATTGCTGTTACCACTTTGTAGTTTCTCTTGATGCTTGAACTTACCATTACCAAAAGTGGAATCAGGAAGTTAGGGATAAGCATCGGAATGTACATTGATTTGTAGTGTTCGAAACGACCGAAGAAATAGTTAGCTTCTTCAGGAACGTTTGCGTACCAATACAGCATGAACTGTGCAAACCATGTATACGTCCAAAGCATAGATGTTGCAAAAAGGAATTTTCCTAAGTCGTGAAGGTGGTTGTCATTGAATTGAGGAAGAAATCCGTTCTTCTTAAGATAAACACTCAAGATGATAATTACAGCGATTCCACTTGATAGGCAGCTCACCATTGAGTACCAAATGTACATTGTTGAATACCAGTGAGAGTCGATTGACATCAACCAATCCCAAGCCCACGCTGCAGATGCAAAACCAAAGAATGCAATGTATCCGATTGCCCATCTGTAAAGAATCTGGTAATCTCTTGCAGATTTAGTTTCGTCAACTTTCTTGGACTGCTTTCTAAGTTTCCATGCAAAGAATGATGCTCCAACTACGTAGATAATATTTCTTACGATATACCAAGGAATGTTAAGGAACTTGCTCTTTTCGTAAAGAATTGGGTCGAAATCATCATGTCCAGGAGTAATCACGTTAGGATCCATCCAGTGGAAAAGATGTCCGTTGTGAGTTACATTCATTAGCATAATAATCAGAAGAATCGCTCCACCCCAAGGAATGTAGCCGCCGATTGCTTCCATAACTCTTGTGATGATAATAGACCATCCTGCGTGTGCAGCGTGCTGAATACAGTAGAAAAACATTACTGCACAGGCAACTCCGAAAAAGAACACTGCCACAAAGTGAATAGAAGCCAAAGGTTGGTTATGAACCTGATGTTTTGCATGCTTCAAGTGTGCTTCGTGATCCTGCGGACCGATAGTTTGGCTTGAGTGCGTTGGCGAAGTATGGCCGGATGCCGTAACTGCCTCCATCATATGCTCAATTTTTGCATCATCAATTCCGTGATTCATGAAGTAACCTGCTCCAAAAAGAACCAATCCCAGAACGATAAATACAATTGAATATAATTTTAATTTAGGTGAAAAACTATACATTTTTAATTCTTTTTAATAGTTAGGATCAGTTTAATTTGCTGCTACTGCTGTAGATACAGCTGCAGAATCTGTAACTGCCGGAGTTGCGGTACCTGCTGCAGGTGCTGCGCTTCCTTTAAATTCGTTCATTATATACATTGCCACTCTCCAGCGGTCGCCTGCTTTTAACTGTCCTGCGTAGGATCCCATTGAGTTACGTCCGTGTACCAACACGTAGTGAACGGAACCTAAAGTAATCTGTCTGTCCGCATAATTTGGAACTCCTGAGTACGCACCGCTTGTTACGATAGATCCCTGTCCGTCGCCAGTTGGACCGTGACACGCTGAACAAGTTTTGTTATAAAGATCTTTTCCTCTTGCCAAATCTTTTTCAAGGTTGGCAGGATTCAGTGGAGAAGTTGTGATTGCTTTGGAAGCGTCGTACCCCGCGTTGTATTCGTCAGGAGTCAATGCTTTCATTGCAGTTTCTTCTGCAACACCATCTGTATTTTGAGATACGGTACCTTCAACCGGTGAAAGTCCAGTTGCTCCGTTATTCTTCACAAACAATGGAATTTCGTTTTCATGATCCGAGTAGCTGTCTTCAGCTTTCATCAAAGGGTCGTATGCTACCGGAAAGTACATATCCGGAAAATATACCAAAGGTGGATTGTCTTTTGGACCGCATGAATTCAAAAGAACGGTAGTAAGACCTAAGATTGCCGTAATTTTTAATAAATTCTTTTTCATTTTAAGCATCTTTTACGGTTATTTCTTCAGCTCCTGTTTCAATAAGGATTTGTTTTACAGGTTCGATATCTGTAGTTACAAACTCCATCATGAATTTATCGTCTGTAGTTCTTGGATCAGGATTTTGTGGTGGGCAACCAGGATACATTTTGTTTCTCACCAGGAAGGTAAGTGACATCATGTGAGCCGCGCAAAATACCATAAGTTCGAACATTGGTACTACGAATGCAGGCATGTTTTTCCACCATGCAAACGCTGGTTTACCGCCGATATTCTGCGGCCAGTCGTGATTCATTGTATACCATGTGATAAGGATACCGATGGTAACTCCGTAAACTGCATAGAGAAATGCTGCATCCGAAATTCTGGTCTTTTTCAGCCCTAGAGCTTTATCCAACCCGTGCACCGGGAAAGGAGTATACACCTCATCGATTTTGATTCCTTTGTCGTTGAATGCCTGTACGCCGTGCATCAAATCATCGTCGTCAGCATAAATGCCGTATATTCTTTTAGTGGTGCTCATCTCCTTCTTTTGCTTTATAAGTTTCACCAGAAATTTTCAAAATACTCTTTAATTCCGCCTGTGCAATTACAGGGAAAGTTCTCGCATAAAGTAGGAACAGAACAGAGAAGAATCCAATTGTTCCCAGATATACTCCAACGTCGATAATGGTTGGTTTAAACATCGTCCATGAACTTGGCAGATAGTCTCTTGAAAGGTTGATAACAATAATATCGAATCTTTCGAACCACATACCGATGTTAATGATAAGTGCGATGATGAATGTTGCCATAATGTTTGTTCTCACACGCTTGAACCAGAACAAAGCAGGTACAACAAGGTTACAGATAATCAGCGCCCAGAATGCCCACCAATATGGTCCTGTTGCTGCACCCGGTGTAAGGTATGCGAAGTCTTCGTAACGTGTACCGGAATACCAAGCGATGAAATATTCAGTGGCATATGCCACCGTTACCATTCCTCCTGTCACGATGATTACGATGTTCATAATTTCGATGTGGTACATCGTGATGTAATCTTCAAGGTGACAAACTTTTCTAGCAACTAGCAATAGTGTCTGTACCATTGCAAATCCTGAGAAAATTGCTCCCGCAACGAAGTACGGTGGATAAATAGTTGAGTGCCATCCTTTAATTACCGAAGTGGCGAAGTCAAAGGATACCGTGGTGTGTACTGAGAATACAAGTGGAGTAGCTAAACCTGCAAGAACCAAAGAAAGCTCTTCGAATCTTTGCCAGTGTTTTGCTTTACCTCCCCATCCAAATGCAAGGAAGGTGTAGATTTTTTTAGTCCATGGAGTTTTTGCACGGTCTCTGATCATCGCAAAATCCGGAATAAGTCCCATAAACCAGAATACTGTGGATACGGAGAAGTACGTGGAGATTGCAAATACGTCCCAAAGTAGCGGCGAGTTAAAGTTAGTCCAAAGTGAACCATACTGGTTAGGAAGTGGGAATACCCAATAACCTACCCAAACTCTACCCATGTGAATTACCGGGAAAATCGCTGCCTGTACAACGGCGAAAATTGTCATTGCTTCAGCGGAACGGTTAACCGACATTCTCCATCTTTGTCTAAATAACAAAAGTACTGCGGAAATCAAGGTTCCGGCGTGACCAATACCTACCCACCATACGAAGTTAGTAATATCCCAACCCCAGTTGATAGTTCTGTTAAGTCCCCACGCTCCAATACCGGTACCGATAGTGTAAGCGATACAGCCGAATCCGTAGATGAAAAGAACTAAAGATACATACAGTGAAATCCACCACAATTTTCCAGCTCTTTCTTCGATAGGTTTTGCGATATCTACTGTGATATCGTGATAAGTCTTATGACCAATAATTAAAGGTTCCCTTATCGGAGCTTCGTAATGTCCTGACATTTTTTACCTATTTATTATTTAAACTTGATTATCTTTTCTGTTTCTCACTTTCGTGTGGTAGAAGACATTTGGTTTAGTACCAATCTCCTCAAGAAGTGTATATCTTCTGTTGCTGTTGTACAATGTTCTTACTTCAGAAGCTTTGTCATTCATATCTCCAAACTTCATGGCGCCTGTAGAACAAGCATTAACACAAGCTGTTGTAAATTCTCCATCTCTTACCGTTCTTCCTTCTTTCTTAGCTTCAAGAATAGTGTTCTGTGTCATTTGGATACACATTGAACATTTTTCCATAACCCCTCTTGTTCTTACCACCACGTCAGGATTCAACACCATTCTACCAAGGTCGTTATTCATATTGAAGTCGAACTTGTCGTTCAGGTTATATGTAAACCAGTTGAATCTTCTTACTTTGTAAGGACAGTTATTTGCACAGTATCTTGTACCGATACATCTGTTGTAAGCCATTTGGTTTTGTCCCTGCTTTCCGTGAGATGTTGCCGCAACCGGACAAACAGTTTCACATGGGGCATGGTTACAGTGTTGACACATTACCGGCTGGAAGATTACATCCGGACTTTCATTCGGTTCGATTAAGAAATCGTACATCTGAGGAACATTCAGTCCATGTTTTACTGCTTCTTCCTGAGAAAGTTTTCCGTCTGCCACAACGCTGTCATATTCTTTCGGCATTTTTGTCGAGTAGTAACGGTCAATTCTTAACCAGTACATATCTCTGGACATTCTTACCTCTTCTTTACCTACAACCGGAACGTTGTTTTCTGCCTGACAAGCGATAATACAAGCACCACATCCTGTACATGAGTTAAGGTCTACTGAAAGATTGAAGTGTGGTCCATCGGTATCATCATATTCATCCCAAAGTGTAATTTTACCTGCAGCTGCAGATTCAGTTAGGGTATGATATTCTAAAGGCTTGTTCCAACCGTTCTTATGGTCATCGAAAGGTACATTCAGGAAAGTGTCAAGATTTACTTCTCTTGCAATTTCATATCTACCCATCAAGGTATTCTGTAGCTGCATACCCGCAAATTCATGCGAACCGGTAACTTTTTCAATGGTTACATTCGTGATAGCAAGGTTAGATCCGTCGAACAAAGGATATGCATTTACACCTGTATCAGCAACAGCTCCGGAGTTTTTCTTTCCGTATCCTAATGCAAGACCTAAAGAACCGTCTGCCTGTCCTGGCTGAATGAATACCGGAACATCCTTCAATGTTACTCCGTTTGCTGTAAGGTTCACTCTGGATCCGTTCAGCTGCATTCTTGCGTTAAGATCGTTTTCAAGACCAAGTCTTTCAGCATCTTTTGGCGAAATTGTCAGGTAATTATCCCAAGAAAGTCTTGTAATTGGATCCGGAAGTTCCTGCAACCATGGATTGTTTGCCTGAGTACCGTCACCGATTGAAGTTTTGGTATAAAGTACCAATTCTAGATCGGTAGCTTTAAGCGCAGAAAGCTCTGTTACCGCCTGTGCAGCGTTTCCTCCCGCATAAGAAAGCGATCCGCTATCTGCTCCGGCAGTATTTACACCGTTGTAAAGTGCTTTATTGAAAGTTGTTCCACCCAACAATGTTGCAGAGTTGCCTTTCAGATAGTCGTAATAATTGTTGGCTGCATTACCCTGTCCGTTCATCCAAACCAATAGTGAATCCTCAATTTGTCTGGATTTGTAAACTTTCTGGATAGTTGGCTGCATCAGTGAATATACTCCTGATTGTGGTGTAATATCTCCCCAAGATTCAAGCCAGTGAGAAACCGGGATTACCGCTTTCGCTGCTTTATACATTTCGTTTTTCTTGTCGGTAACTGCAATTACGTAAGGTACTTTTGCTACAAGATTTTTGAAATTCTCACCTTTGTTGCTGGAGTAGATTGGGTTAACATTATTTGTAACAAGCACACCAACCTGACCTGCATTCATCCAGGTTAGGAATTCCTGATATCTTACTCCGTCGAATTCTTTCAGCAGGTTAGCTTTTCCGGTAAACGCTGTAGAACCAAGTCTTTGGTTAATAAGGTGAGCCAATACCTGTGCTCCTTTTGAACCGTCTGCAAATACTACTGCATTTGATCCTTTTGCCTGAAGTTCTTTTACGATTGCAGATGCAACCTGATCAGAAGTTCCGCCGTTTAATCCGTTGTAAACTTCAACAAGAACTTTGTTAACAGCACTTGGCTTCAGTCTGTATCTGGAATCGGCATTCGCTCCGGTTAGTGACATATTGGATTCAACCTGAATATGTCTTAACATATTTGCTCCTGGCTTTCTTGCTGCGGCATATGAAGTTTCAAGTGAACCTCCGTTGTAATCTCCAAGGAAATCTGCCTGGAAAGAAACCACCAACTGGGTAGTGGTAAGATCGTAAACAGGTAACGCTCTTTGTCCGAAAACTTCCTGAGCAGCATCTAGTGCAGCTGCGTACGGCATTGCGTCATAAGTTACCAGTTCAGCCGTAGGGTATTTCGCTTTAAAATCAGCAAAAAGTTTTTTGAAGGTTGGAGAAGGATAAGAATGTGATAGGAGTACAATTCTTTTCCCTGCTGCAGAGGCTTCGTTCAAGCCTTTAATTACATACTCATCAACTTTAGCAAAAGTTTCGTCTTTACCTTCAAGTTTTGGTTGTTTTACTTTGTCGTTATCGTAAAGTGAAAGAACAGATGCCTGTGCTCTTGCGCTGGTTTTACCCAATTCGTTGGCAGCTGGATTCGGTTCAATTTTTATTGGTCTTCCTTCTCTTGTTTTTACCAAAACGCTCGCAAAATCAAATCCGTCGAAGAATGTTGATGCGTAAAAGTTTGGTACCCCCGGAATAATGTCGTGAGGTTTTACTACGTAAGGAATAGTTTTGATTACCGGTGCTTCACAGGCAGCCAAAGTTACAGCTGCAGTAGAGAATCCTAAAAGTTTCAGGAAATCTCTTCTGGAAGTTCCGGAGTTGTTCATTGCTTTATCGTCCCCCAGGAATTCATCTACCGGAATTTCGTTCTGAAATTCTTTCTGAGCCAGCTTACCGTTAAGAGCCGGATCTTTTAGTTCGTGAATACTTCTGAATTGTATTTTGTTTGAAGCCATTGATACTTCTAGTTTTTAGTTATTAATAATGACATTTACCACATTCAAGACCTCCAATAGCATCTACAGTAATTTTGCCTTCAGATTTAGGATACTGTTTTTTCAGCTTGTCGTGTAGATTTTTGAAGTATTCTTTATTATAACCGTTGTTCATATCAACTTCTGTAGTTCTGTGACATTCAATACACCATCCCATGGTAAAGTCGTTCGCCATTTGTACAACGTTCATTGTATCTACCTGTCCGTGACAAGCTTTACAAACTACATCGATTTTCGCATTAGGATTTTTCTTGTTGTGTGCATTAATAATAGCCTGCTCACCTGCAACTACGTGCTGTGCGTGGTTGAAGTAAACAAAATCAGGCATGTTGTGAATTCTTACCCATTCCACCGGTTTTGTTTTTCCAGTATAGGATTGTGTTGCAGGATCCCAACCTGTTGCCGCATAAATTTTTTGGATTTCACCGTCGTAGAAAGCTTTATCTTTTCCAGGCTCCATGTATTGGCCGTTGTATTCAGAAATTGTTCGGTGACAGTTCATACAAACGTTCATTGATGGGATTTCGGAAACTTTGCCATATTTGGCTGAAGAGTGACACATCTGACAGTCAATCTTGTTTTCACCAACGTGAATTTTATGTGAGAAATAAATCGGCTGCTCTGGCTTGTATCCTTTGTAAACGCCAATCCACATCAACCAGTTCCAAAGACCATACGCGGCGAAAATTGCAAGAAGTGCAATAAGGCCTTTACCTACAGTGCTGTATTTCTTATAAAGATCTGCGAAAGAGTAAGCCCTTGTTGCATTTAATCCCGCCAGTTCTTCCGTTTGCTGAAGTTTTACTAATTGTCTGAGTTTCAGAAGTAACCAAAGTAGAAGTCCACCAATGGCAGCAAGAGAAATTAAGATGATTTTTGAATTGGCTGAGTTTTGTTTCGCGGCCTCCAAAGCTGCCAAAGAATTTTGGTCTGCAGCTCCTGTTGCTACCGGTTCCGGTGCAGGAGGATTGGTTGTGTACTCCAGGATATCATCGATGTCCTGATCCGTAAGATTCGGAAATGGTAACATTTCCGTCTTGTTAAACTTCTCGTAAACTTCGATAGCGTACTTGTCGCCCGATTCGCGCAGGGATTTGTTATCCTTAATCCAGGCATGAAGCCAGTCTGTTCCCAGATTCTGTTCGGTTTGAAGTCTTTCTACAACGCCTCCCAAAGCTGGTCCAATGGTTTGCTTGTCTAATGCGTGACAAGCGGCACACTGTGCTTTGAAAAGTTTTTCACCATTTTTGGCGTCTCCTTGGGCGTACATAGAAGCACTGGTCGACAGCAATAGTCCTATTGCAACAAGACCCCTTTTGTAATGCTTTCTCCAACTAATCATTTATAAAATCTTGTGTTAGTAAAATGTATTGAGTTTACTTTCAATCTGGCAAAAGTATAACTTTTAACAGAAATTTAACAGCGGAAAAGCCGTTCAATTGCTCCAACCGAACTAATTTGTAATTATTCTAAATAACAGGGATTGGTATAATTTTTATTTGTTTTATTTTTGCCAAAATAATTCTTTAATGAAAAATTTGATTAAGATTTTCACAGTGTTATCACTTTCAGTTGGTTACCATGTTGGTGCACAGCAAATTGTAAAAAATGACACGATTTCCGGTACGCCGCTGGTAATTTCCATGGATTCTAAAGTGAATAACCTGCTGGAAGATCTTGAGGAAAAATGTGTAATAGCAAATAACCGTGCTGCTTCTTCATCTTCTGCTTCAACAACACCAAGAACTCCAACCAGAGTTGTGGTGCCGGACAGGGAGTTGACAACTGCTGAAATCTGTAGAAAAAACCCTAGAATTATGGGTTATAAAATTCAGCTTGCAGTAGTAAAAAGTAATGAGGAAGCGAGAGAAGTTGGGATGTATTTCAGAAGAAGATTCCCGAATATGAAAGTTGAAATTGATGCTTCACTAAGACCAAATTACAAAGTAATGGCGGGAAGTTATTTTTCAAAACAAAGCGCTTCCGGTGATTTGGCCAGAATCAGACAGCATTTTAAGCAGGCGATTGCTATTCAGTACAGAGTTTTCTGTGTAGAAGCAAAGTAAATCTATTCTGTTAAGATATTTTCTAAACTCCGGAATTTCCGGAGTTTTTTGTGGATTTGAGGTAATTATTCAAGTTGTTTGCACAGTATTTGTTTCATTTCCTGAAAAATAAACATTATGCAAACACCAAAACCAATGCTCACGATGAGCCAAGTAATGGCAAAACTTGCCAAAAAGGACATCACAAAAGAAATTAGAATGAACGAAAACTGTGAAATGAAGCTTCAGGACACAGACAAAACATACGCTCCGGAAGATCTTAAAATTCTGAAAGTTTATCGTTTCGAAGGCGACAGTAATCCGGATGATAATGCAGTGCTTTATGTCGCACAGGACCGTGATGATCAGAAAGCTTACATCATCGATTCTTATGGTGCGGAAAGTAATTATCCAGGAGCTAAATTTGATGATTTCATCAGAGACATTCCTGTTGAGGAGGACGATGAATACAATTTCGAATAGCAAATAAGAAAATCCGAAACGCTAAGGTGTTTCGGATTTTTCTTTCTTTTTAAATATTTTCTGAAAAATATTCTTCTTCGGTTCTTCCTCCTCTGGCTTTTCTTTTTTCTGGAGTAAATCTTTGGTCCCTTTAAAGTCTTCACCAATTTGTTTTACGCTTTCTTTGGTTACGCCGACCGTATTTTTTACTGCTTTTTCGGTTTTTTCCACGTTAACTCCGATGAGCGTTTTCTTCAGGCCTTCTTCAATTCCTTTCCAGAAAAGATTGAAAAATGATTTGGTGTTGTCCCGCTGTACATTATCAACAGAAACTGAGGACGGATACTCACCTGAATTAGATCGGACAACAAGATTAACAAGTCCTGAAAGAATTTTATTTTTTTCTCCGGTTTCTTTTAGCAACGCTACTTTCAGCGCTTTGTGTTTCATGTTTAGTGTGCCGTTAAGTTCTGCATTATTTCCTCTGAAATTAAAACTGAGATCCGTAATTTCTCCTGTAGCACGTGCTTTCAAATAAGGTTCAATAAATGGGTTGATTCTCGCGGCCGGAAGATTAGAAATGTTTCCTACAATGGTAAATGAATCACTCATATTCGCAGTGTCCAAAGTCCAGCTAACCGACATTGGAGAGGCATTCATAAATGAGCAGGTGATTTTTATCGGAATAGCGGTTGGTTTACCTTTCGATTTTCCTGAATTGATGTTTTTTGCATTTAGGTTCAAGTTTCCAAAAGTGAGTTTTCCCGGTCCTTCGCTTTTTTTTGTGTCCTCTTCATACACCAAAGTCGCGTTGTTGAGATTTAAGTTTTGGACATAAACCGGAAATTTTATGGAGCGAAGCAGTTTTGAGTAGAGAGGTTTCTCCGTCAAATCATCTTTTGGAATTTTACTTCGGAAAATTTTTGCATCTACACGGTTAAGCGAAACTTCATTTGCATCAATAAATTTGTTGCTTGAAGCCAGGTCCCAGTTTCCTTTTGCCGTAATTTTTTCAGATTCGATATCGTAAAGATCTTTTTCAGTCGGAATCATTCGGATGAACTGCGATCGTGAATATCTCGGTTTTAATGCGAAATTGGATATTTCAGCAGTCGAATTGTTCAGTTTAAGAAGCCCGGCTTTTATATTGTAGAATTTTGTCTGATAAGCGAAATTTCTTGTGGTGAGACTGTAGTTCCCTGTTTTGAACGGTATGCCGTTTTTTACGGTCTGTTCATTCATTTCTACACCGTTGATTTTTGCATTCAGGTCTTTAAAGATAAGCGGTTGGTTTCCCTGATCTATTGTGATATTCGAGTTGCTGATCTGAATATTTCTAACCGTCATCGGAAACAAAATGCCACCGAAACTCAGATTTTTCTTTTCCTTACTCTTTACCGTTTTTACAGTACCGTTCAGCTGATCTACCAATAGGTTTTCGCCCTGCATTTTCAATTTTCCTTTTTCCAGTTTCCAGTCTTTTGCTAAGAACTGAATTTTACCAACAGAAAGGTCCATCGAAGATTTTTGTGGATTTGGTGCAAGTGATTTTACTAAGATATTGCGCAAGTCCGCTTTATGTTCATCCAACGCGATGGTTTTTACTGCAATATTTTCGTTTTCAGTATAAAAACTGATGTTTCTGCCATCAATCCTGAATTTATCATATCCGAACGGAATAGTTCCAGTTGCTGATTCTTCGTCCATTAACAGTTTCGAAATATTCAGATTAAGGTTTTCGCCAACAAAGAGCGGATTTCCGTTGGGTTTTAAAATTTCAACTTTCGCATCGTTCATCAAAACCTCCTCAAGATTTACCTCGTAAGTAAAGCTTTTTTCATTCTTAATGGCGGGCGCATTGGTGGTGTGAAGTTTAAGGAAAGGTTTTTCGAAACGCACATTGTTCAGTGCAATTTTATTTCCTTTCAGGACGATGTCTTTAAAATCCATTTCTGACGTGCTGAATTGAAACAGATTTCTCTTTTTTGGAAAATATTTCCTGAACTGCGCCGGTGAAAGCAGCGGAGTCATCGCAAAATCTTTCATGCTCATTTGTCCGTTCTCGGTTGTGATATAATGAGCGGTGAAGGCATAAACGTTATCCGGTCGATAATAAAAGTTTTTCCCTTTGATGTCGTATTTATCGAAAACAACGGGAAGTTTTGTTTCAATCTGTTCTTCCGTCATCTGGAGATTTTCCACGGCGAGATTCATGTCTTCCACCGAGAACATTTTCTGCTTGGTATGCCGAAAAATTCTGATGTTTCCATCGTTAATTCTGATGTTTTCTAGAACAATTGGGTTTCGTTTTTTACCGGTACGGTCGTCGACAGGTTTCGCCAAAGTGATGTTAAGATTCGGATTTACCAGCAGAAGATCCGAAGTATTGATTCTTTTGTTGTAAAGTGCATCGAAAACACCCAATCTGCTGATTTTAAGAGTGTCTATCGTGCCCTGTAAACCGATAACATTTTGGTTTTGTGGATCTTTGGTTTGGATACTGACTCCCGTGGATAATATATTTCCTGTACCCGCATCAACAGCCAAAGTTGTATAGGAAACATGATACGCTGAATTGTTCTTGATGTATGAAGGCAGTTTTTTCTGAAGCCAAAAATTAATCCCGAAATTGAAAATCAAATATCCTACTGCAATAACTGCAAGCACGATGAGACCAATTTTTATATAGCTTTTCTTCATAGCCTTGAAACATTAAAAAAAATGTGCCGTGCTGCCGCTGAGTGGAAATCTTGTAAAAGCTTTTGTTTGCTCTGTAAAAATTACGTTTCTAATTCAATCACGTAACCTTCATGATTACGAACATTCAGCACCGATCCGTCTTCAAAAGCGAGATACTGTCCTTTGATTCCCTTAAGAATTCCACTGAATTGCGGATTTCTGTCAAGAGTAAAAGGCGAAATTTTCTCGGGTGCTTCATACGGGAAATCAAGTCTGTAAATTTCTTCTTCGCTTTTATAGAAGTTTTTGAAATTCTCGGGAAAGTATTGCTCTATTTTATTTCGGAAATCGGTGAGATCTAAATCATCTTCAAAATCATCCTGAAGCATTTTTTTATAGTTCGTTTTATCCGGTAGATGTTCTTTTAATGCAACTTCAATCATCCCGGCTTCGTAGCGGTTTTCGGTTCTCGCAATAGGCAAAGCGAAAGTAGCTCCCTGGTCAATCCATCTTGTTGGAACTTGGTTTTCGCGGGTAACACCCACTTTTACTTCGCCCGTATAAGCTAAGTAGACAATATGCGGAACAAGCTGAATATATTTTTCAATCTCCAGATCGCGCTCTTCAATACCAAGATGTGCGGTTGAAAGTTCCGGACGGATAATGGTTTCGCTGGCGAATGGACTTTCAAAAAAACATTTTTTACAGAAGCCCATCCGGAAAATTTTCTGATCACTTCCGCAGTTTACACATTGGTATCCGGTATGTTTAATGCTGATTTTTTTTCCGATTAACTGATTCATGCTGATTAAATCATTGGATAAATTCAGATAATACTGTATCGGAGTTCCTGGTTCGCTTGCCATTTTAATGACCTGTCCGGAGAAATGCATAGTGCCTATTTTGGAGTAAAAATAATGATTTGATTTTAATTAAATTTGTGCTGCAAAAAAACAGAAATGAATTATTTGGTTACGGGAGGTTCCGGTTTTATAGGATCGCATTTGGTGGAGAAGCTTCTTGAAAACGGACATTCTGTCATAAACATTGACAACTTTGATGATTTTTATGATTACCGGATAAAAATCCAGAATACTTTAGAGTCTTTAGGTCGCGAAACTGATTTCGATTTCTGCGAAAAAAGTATCGATATCAATAGCCTTTCTCAATTAACAAGCTGCGATAATTATAAGCTATACAATCAGGATATCCGAGATAAAGAAGGTTTGTTGAAGATTTTTTCTGAAAATAATATTGATCTGGTAATTCATCTTGCAGCACTTGCAGGAGTAAGGCCGTCCATCGAACGACCGCTGGATTACGAAGCTGTTAACGTTCGTGGAACCATGAATTTATGGGAGCTTTGCAATGAATATAATGTGAAGAAATTTGTATGCGCTTCTAGTTCAAGTGTTTATGGAAATAATGACAAGGTTCCTTTCGAAGAAACTGATAATGTAGATAAACCAATTTCACCTTACGCTGCCACTAAAAAGTGTGGTGAAGTTTTAGGCCACGTTTACCATAATCTATACGGAATTGACATGATTCAGCTTCGGTTTTTTACGGTGTACGGACCGAGACAAAGACCTGATCTCGCTATTCATAAATTCACAAAAATTATTCATGCTGGTGGTGAAATTCCATTTTACGGCGACGGTTCCACAGCGCGCGATTATACTTATATTGATGATATAATTGACGGTGTTTTAAAATCTGTTCACTACCTCGAAACCCACAATAAGGTATATGAAATTGTAAATCTCGGTGAAAATGAAGTGGTTACGCTCAATGAAATGCTTCATTTTATAGAAAAAGAACTTGGTCACAAAGCCCAAAGAAATATGCTTCCTATGCAGCCGGGCGATGTTTTGAAAACCAATGCAGACATTAGCAAAGCCAAATCGCTTATTGGTTATCATCCGCAAACCAACTTCCAAAATGGCATAAAAAAATTTGTGGAATGGTTTTTGAGAAACCGCAACTGATTTTAAGCGGGAAAATCTTTCTCTAAGCCGCTTTGCTGAAATAATCGAAAAAGAAAGCAATCCGTTAAAAATCAGTGAGAAAAACTTTCATATCTCACCTAATTTTATACTTTTGCAAAAAATTTAGAATATATGTACTGGACATTAGAACTGGCTTCTTATCTGAGCGATGCACCTTGGCCGATGACAAAAGCAGAACTTATTGATTACGCCATTAGAACTGGCGCACCGATGGAAGTTGTGGAAAACCTTCAGGCAATTGAAGACGAAGGAGAAATCTATGAGTCTATCGAAGAGGTATGGAGCGATTATCCTACCGATGAAGATTTCCTTTGGAACGAAGACGAATACTAATCGGCATCCGGCTGATTGCGCTTGCAATTGGCCTTTTTTATTATAAAATATTCTTTCAAAACGCTGTCCGCTGATTAGGGCAGCAAAAAACAAAATAAATGGGATTTATAGACAAAGTTCTTAAAGGTTTTTTGGGTGATAAAAACGCGTCAGATCTTAAGGAAGTAAAAAAAGTTGTAGGAAAAATAAAAGCAGTAGAGCCAAAAATTCAGGAGCTTTCTGATGATGGCCTGCGCGACAAAACGAACGAGTTCAAAGAAAAAATTAGTACTGCAACTGCAAATATTTCTTCTCAGATCGAGCAACTGAAAGAGCAAATTGCAAATTCAACCAACATTGACGAGAAAGAAAGTCTGTTTACCAAAATCGAGTCTCTTAAAAAAGATTCTTACCAAATAGAAGAAAAAATTCTCTCCGAAATTCTGCCGGAAGCATTTGCTTTGATAAAAGAAACCGCTAGAAGATTGGCTCAGAACGGAGAAATCCGCGTTGCTGCAACAGAAATGGACCGCGAATTGGCGGCTTCTAAAGATTTTGTATTCTTGGAAGGCGATACCGCAGTTTGGAAAAATCATTGGAATGCGCACGGAACCGATGTGGTTTGGGATATGGTTCATTACGATGTTCAGTTCATTGGTGGTGTGGTGCTTCACAGCGGTAAAATTGCCGAAATGGCAACCGGTGAAGGTAAAACTCTTGTGGGTACGCTTCCTATTTATCTTAACGCACTTCCGGGTCGTGGTGTACACGTCGTAACTGTTAATGACTATCTTGCTAAACGTGACTCGGCGTGGATGGGACCACTTTATCAGTTCCACGGGCTTTCAATTGATTGTATTGATAATCATCAGCCAAACTCCGATGCAAGAAGAAAAGCTTATCAGTCCAGTATTACTTACGGAACAAACAACGAATTCGGTTTTGATTATCTGAGAGACAACATGGTAACTTCACCAAAAGAGCTTGTTCAGGGCGAACTGAACTTTGCGATTGTGGATGAGGTGGATTCTGTATTGGTAGATGACGCGAGAACTCCGCTGATTATTTCTGGTCCGGTTCCACAAGGTGACCGTCAGGAATTTGATGTGTTGAAACCATCGGTAGACAGAATTGTTGAAATTCAGAAAAAAACCGTTTCTACAATTTTCAACGAGGCAAAAAAACTGATTGCACAAGGAAATACCAAAGATGGAGGTTTCAAACTTCTTCAGGCATACAGAGGTTTACCTAAATCCCGTCCTTTGATTAAATTCCTTTCAGAAAGTGGAAACAAAGCTCTTCTTCAGAAAGTTGAAGGACAGTATATGGCAGATAACAACCGTGAAATGCCAAAAGTTGATAAAGATCTTTACTTCGTAATCGACGAGAAAAACAATCAGATCGATCTTACTGATAAAGGTGTCGAATATATGTCTGCAGGATATGAAGATAAAGATTTCTTCATTCTTCAGGACATTGCCACAGAAATCGCAGAGCTTGAAGCAAAAAATCTTGGGAAAGATGAAGAGTTTGAAGCCAAAGAAAAGCTTTTCAGTGATTTTGCTGTGAAGTCGGAAAGAGTTCACACCATGAACCAGCTTTTGAAAGCCTATACTTTATTCGAGAAAGATGACGAGTATGTGGTGATGGACGGTGAAGTGAAAATTGTTGACGAGCAAACCGGCCGTATTATGGAAGGAAGACGTTATTCCGATGGGCTTCACCAAGCGATTGAAGCGAAGGAGAATGTAAAAATAGAAGCCGCTACTCAAACGTTTGCAACCATTACTTTGCAGAACTATTTCCGTATGTACAACAAACTTGCGGGGATGACGGGTACTGCAGAAACGGAAGCCGGCGAACTTTGGGAAATTTACAAACTGGATGTGGTTGTAATTCCAACTAACCGTCCGATTCAGAGAGACGACAGACAGGATTTGGTTTTTAAAACTAACCGCGAAAAATACAATGCTGTAATTGAAGAAATCGAAAGACTAACCGCTGCAGGAAGACCAGTTTTGGTGGGTACAACTTCGGTGGAAATTTCTCAGTTGCTTTCAAGAGCGTTACAGCTAAGAAAAATTCAGCATAATGTCTTGAACGCAAAACTTCACGCAAAAGAAGCAGAAATTGTTGCGCTTGCCGGTGGACCAGGCGTTGTAACTATTGCAACCAACATGGCCGGTCGTGGTACCGACATTAAATTGCAGGGTGATGTAAAAGCCAACGGAGGTTTGGCCATAATCGGAACGGAACGCCATGATTCCCGTCGTGTAGACCGCCAGTTAAGAGGTCGTGCAGGAAGACAGGGAGATCCTGGAAGTTCTCAGTTCTATGTTTCTCTTGAAGATAATTTGATGCGTCTTTTCGGTTCAGAGAGAATCGCAAAAATGATGGACAGAATGGGTCACAAGGAAGGTGAAGTTATTCAGCATTCGATGATTACTAAATCCATCGAAAGAGCACAGAAAAAAGTGGAGCAGAACAACTTCGGTATCCGTAAAAGACTTCTGGAGTACGATGATGTAATGAACAAGCAGCGTGATGTAATTTATAAAAGAAGAAAGAATGCGCTGTTTGGTGATCATTTGAAGTTCGATATTTCGAATATGCTGTTCGACGTTTCTCAGGCAATTGTTTCAAAAACCAAAGCAGAAAACGATTACAAAGATTTTGAATACGAAATCATCAAGTATTTCACAATGGAGGCGCCGGTTAGCGAAGCTGAATTCAAATCAAAACAGATTCCAGAACTCACCAATATTCTGTACAAAAAAGCTGAAGAAGATTATCAGATGAAACTGAATCTTCTAAAGGAAAAGGCTTATCCGATTATTGAAAATGTTTATCAGAATCAGGGTTCAATGTTCAAAATGATCCAGGTGCCTTTCACCGACGGAGTTAAAACAATGACCATTGTTACAGATTTGGAGAAAGCTTATGAAACTAAATGTCAGAGCTTGGTTGATGATTTCGAGAAAAATGTTTCACTTGCAATTATCGACGAAAACTGGAAACTTCACCTTCGCGAGATGGATGATTTAAGAAGATCTTCTCAAGGTGCGGTGTACGAGCAGAAAGATCCGCTTGTAATTTACAAACAGGAGTCTTTCTATCTCTTCAGCGAAATGGTAGACAAAGTGAATAAAGAAATTATTTCTTTCCTTTCCAAAGGAGATATTCCGGCTTAAGTTTTAAGTTAAGATCATTACTAAATATGAAACTTCCTCTTTTAGGGGAAGTTTTTTGTTTTTGGCATTTACTGATATAATTTACACATGGATACAGCGCACAAATATTAAATTTTTATTAAATTTATTGTCTTAATTTCAAAACATAATGGCTTTAATAGATTTGTCGAAACAGGTGGCGCTGGGAATTGATATCGGAGGTACCAATACGAAATACGGTTTGGTGAATCACCGCGGAGAAATATTGGAGAAAGGAAGTTTAAAAACCGACGATTACGAGGAGGTTCAGGATTTTATTGATGCGCTTTACGATAAAGTAGATCCGATATTGAAAAAACATTGCAGCGAAAAAACATTCGACGGAATTGGAGTAGGAGCACCTAACGCTAATTATTTTCGGGGAACTATTGAACAGGCTCCGAATCTAAACTGGAAAGGTGTCGTTCCATTTGCTGAGTTGATGACTGAAAAGTTCGGAGTTCCGTGCAAAATGACCAACGATGCGAATGCGGCGGCTTTGGGTGAAATGATGTTCGGCGCAGCCCGCGGAATGAAAGATTTCATTATGATTACTTTGGGAACCGGCGTTGGAAGCGGAATTGTTTGCGGTGGAAATCTGGTGTATGGTCACGACGGTTTCGCCGGAGAGTTGGGACATACTATTGTAAAGCCAAACGGAAGAAAACACTGGAGTACAGGTTCAGAAGGTTCGTTGGAAGCTTATGCTTCTGCAACCGGAATTGCGATTACCGCAAAAAAAATGCGTGCAGAATTTCCGAATTCTATGCTTAATAATTATCCGGAAGATGAGATTGATTCCAAAGTTGTGCATGAATGTGCGCTTCAGGGAGATCCGACTGCGATTGAGGTTTTCCGTTATACAGGACAGAAATTGGGTGAAGCTCTAGCTAATTTTGTGATGTTTTCATCACCGGAAGCGATTCTTCTTTTTGGTGGAGTAATCAAAGCAGGAGATTTCATCCTGAAGCCTACGAAACTGCACATGGAGCGTAATTTATTGCCTATTTTCAGAGGAAAGGTAAAATTGGTTTTCAGTGAATTGAATGAAGCTGATGCTGCCATTTTAGGAGCCAGTGCGCTGGTTTGGGAAAAGTGACTGTTTTTTAACTGACGAAATATTGAAGCGCAGCCATCGGTTTGCGCTTTATTTTTAACAAAAATAGCAATGAACAGGATTTTAGTATTTTTGATAAGTTTTTTAATGGCTTCCTGCAACGGACAGGATACCAACAAATCTAAAAATGAAAAAATAATAATGGACAAAAATAATTTAGAATACATCACTTTCGGGGGCGGTTGTTTCTGGTGTGTAGAAAGCTGCTTTAATATGCTGAAAGGTGTCGATGTTGCTGTGTCGGGATATTCCGGTGGTCATACTACTAACCCAACTTACGAAGAAGTTTGCTCAGGTGAAACGGGCCATGCTGAAGTGGTTCAAATTGCCTATGACCCAAATATCATTTCATACGAACAGTTGATGGATGTTTTCTTTTTCCTTCACGATCCTACTCAGTTGAACAGACAGGGAAACGATATCGGAACCCAATACAGATCGGTAATTTTCTATAAGGATGAAACAGAAAAACAGAAAGCAGAAGAAGCCATCAGAGTTTCTGAGTCTTCCGATAAATGGAATGGAAAGTATGTAACGGAATTGGCACCATTCGAAAAATTTTGGCCTGCGGAAGATTATCACCAAGGTTATTATAATGAAAATCCTACACAGCCATACTGTTCGGCGGTTGTTGGACCAAAGATTGCAAAATTCAAAAAGCATTACGGTGCTTTGGGAATGCTTGAAGAATAATTAATTAAACTCAATAAAACTAAAAGACCGCTAAAATCGAGCGGTCTTTAATATTTATTACTGAAGATTATTTTACAATCTGCATTTCGCTGATCAGGTGACCTGCTTTTCCGTATTTTTCAATAATCCAAAGTACCATTCTTACGTCTACGTTAATGGTTTTTTGCCACTTCGGTTCGAAAACGATATCACCGCTTAATGCTTCAGAGTTTCCGTCGAAAGCAAGACCGATTAGACGTCCGTGTCCGTCAAGAACCGGAGAACCAGAGTTTCCACCCGTGATATCATTGTTAGAAAGGAAGTTTACAGGCATAAATCCTTTTTTGTCTTTATATTGTCCGAAATCTTTTCTCTTCACCAAATCAAGGAAATCCTGCGGAAGATCAAATTCTTCATCTCCTTTTTTGTATTTGGCAACCATCCCGTTAATTTCTGTGTAGTAGTTGTCCTTTTCAGAAATACCATGGTATTGTCTGTCACTTCTTAGTGGAAGAGTATCAATGCTTCCTCCTGTAAGTCTCATTGTTGAATTAGCATCAGGATAGAAATTTTTGTTCGGCATCGATTTTCTTAATCCATCAAGGAAAACTCTGCTGTTTGCTGCAAATGCTGCATCAATTTTAGAGAATTTTTCTCCCATCAGTTTCTGGTCGTTGAAAAATCCGTCTGCAATTTTCTTCAGTGGATCTGCATCAATTTTCAGTCTGTCCGGATTGTTGGCAAAGTGCATTACCGATTCTTTGTTTGCAAAAATAGAAGAGTACGCTACATTAGAAAGGTTGTGTGCATCAACAGCCTGTAAAGTTGGTGAAGCAACGTCTTTGTTTACTCTTTGTTTGTAAAGATTCACCATCGAATTCAGCATTTCACCTTCCAGTTTAACGTTGAATTTTTCATAAACTCTGTTGATAGCATCTGTAACTCTTGTTTTCATCTGAGCCTGTCCCGCAGCATCCTGGTCTGCATACGTTTTCAGAAGTGAGCCTAACTGATAAGCAACAGCAAGATATTTAGCATTTCTCTGCAATTGTGAAGCGTAGTTTCTTTCAACGTTTCTGTCGGACATCTGCGCATAGTTTGCTTTGATGTTGGCAAGAACGCTACCGTATTTTGCTTCGTTTGCAGGAAGTAAAGCCCATGTTTGGAAACTTTCTTCCAATGCCTGTTTGTCGGCGATTGTGCCGTTGGTATTTACCGCATCAATAGTTCCCTGTCTGTTTTTCCAGTAGTTAGCTACAGAAGCGTACTGAGATGCGTAGTTCAGTTTCGTTGCCTGATCCTGATCCATGTGTTTTTTCATCACATCCATCGCTACTTTTGAAGCTTCTACCCAAGCCGGATAATCTTTCTGTACCATCTGCTCGATACCGAAAGAAGTCAGGTAACGGTTAGTTCTTCCAGGGAAACCAAGAATCATGGCAAAATCTCCAGGTTTGTATCCTTTTAGTGAGATTGGAAGCGCATGTTTAGGCTTCATTGGGACGTTGTTAGGGGAATATTCTGCAGGGTTGTTTCCTGCATCAGCGTATACTCTGAAAACAGAGAAATCTGCAGTGTGACGTGGCCATTCCCAGTTATCAGTATCACCACCAAATTTACCTAAAGCATTTGGTGGAGTTCCTACCAAACGAACATCTTTGTAATCCTGATAAACGAAATAGTAGAATTCATTCCCGTTGAAGAAATCTCTTACTACTACGGTATATTTTCCGTTTTCAGAGTTTTCATCCTGGATTTTTTTGTATTCTGCATCAGTTACTTCTTTTCTCTGTTCTGCAGTCATTTGGTCGCTCAGTTTGGAGTTGATTCTCTGTGTAACATCATCCATTCTAACCAAAAATCTGACAGAAAGACCTGGTGCAGGTATTTCTTCGCTTTTTTTCATTGCCCAGAAACCGTTGGTAAGGTGGTCTTTTTCCGGTGTTGAAAGTGCTGCAATATTACCGTAACCACAATGGTGGTTGGTGAAAAGCAAACCTTCTTTTGAAACCATTTCAGCGGTACATCCACCTCCAAACTGCACAATAGCATCTTTTAAGCTGGAGTTATTTACCGAGTAAATTTCTTCGGGAGTGAGTTTTAGCCCCTGTTTTTGCATGTCTACACCATTAAGTCTTTTGATAAGCATCAAAAGCCACATTCCTTCATCAGCTTTAACCTGAAGGAAACTCAGCATGAATGTGAGCAATAAGAATATTCTTTTCATTTATAAAATATTTAGTAGCGCTAATTTAAGAAATTCCTTTGAAACTGCTTTTTAAGATGTCAATAAAAAAAAAGGATGAGCAACGCTCATCCATTCTTATTAATCAGTTTGTGTAAACTGAATTATTTCTTGATAAGTTTTGTGTTTTCTACAGCACCATCACCGTAAAGCACCTGAAGGATGTAAACTCCTTTTGCAAGACGTGAAACGTTAATCTGCTCATCAGCTTTGAAAGACTGAACTTTCTTACCTGTAAGATCAATTACTGTTACACCTTTAATAGCTTTCTCAGCTTTTACAGTTACAATATCAGCAGCTGGATTAGGGTACACTTTAAGTGCAGACTTCACAGAAGCATCAGATACAGAAAGATTTAGGTTACCGTTGAATTTAAGAATACCAGTTGTTCCACCAGGACCGTTACTGAACTGTCCAGCCCAACCTGTTGTTGGATTCAGGAACTGTACTGTTCCTCTTTGTTCTTCTGCGTCAATCGCTGTCCAAGTTAGTCCGCCGTCTGTTGAGTAAGAAGAACCCATATAAGCTGGTGCTCCTGCATTAATTCCCGTTGAAACATAAGTGTTCTCTGTACCGGGAACATAAGTAATATCTCCAAAATACCATGGACCAACTGGTTCAACAAACTCCCAGTTTGCACCGCCGTCAATGGTTGAATAAAGCATCGCTGAAGGTGTTCCTCCAGTTACTTGTCCATCAACTGCAATAAGAAGACCGTTGTTAGCATCTTTCATTGCAAGGTGTGCAGCTGATCCTTCCGTAATTACACCACCAAAGTCAAGTGCCGGTGAAAAGAGAGCTTCCCAAGTATTTCCTCTGTCTGTAGATTTAAGGATACGACCAAGAGAAGTACCTACCCACATGTTGTCACCTACAACTTCTTTCATACCTACGTAAGTAAATTCATCACCATTAAACGCAGAAATTACATTTGGAACCGCTGTCCATGTTGCACCGCCGTTAGAAGTTTTGTACATTTCAAATGAACCGCCCACTGGTTTTGGATCGCCACTTGTCCATCCGTTATTAGCATCCCAGAAGTAAATATGGTTAGCAAACGATGCAGAAGTATATCCGCTGGTTTGTTGTGTCCATGTTGCTCCACCATCAGTAGTTTTCCAGATTCTGTTAGCGTTGGTACCTGCACTGCTTGGTGCAGTTACTACCCATGCAGTATTCCCGTCAACAGCGTGAAGATCCGAAATCAAAGCATTAACACCAGGACCGGTAATATTAGCTGTAGTCCACGTGGTTCCACCGTTAGTTGTTTTAGATACAATTTTTGGATAAGTACCTGCTCCGCTTCCGTCATAAGCGAAAGTCCAAACTGTATTGGCGTCTACAATGCAAATCTCGTCTACACCAAAGTTAGCAGGGAAATTTGTAGCCTGATCTGTCCAAGAGTTTTGTGCAAATGCAGCTACTGATAATAGTGCTAAACTAGAAAGTAAAAGTTTTTTCATAATGAGTTAAATATTTAGATTTGATGTAAAAGTAAATATTCTTTGAGTATTGAGCAAACATTTTGATTGTTTTTTGAGTCTTCTCAAATGATTTTAAAGAAAATATGATTACTTGAGATTGTTATTTGCGCAGCATTTCTGTATGCGGTATATCATCTTCAAGATATTTCTTTCCTGTGTCAGTGAAACCAAGTTCCGAATAAAACTGAAGCAGGTAGTCTTGCGCCGATATTCGGATAGCATCTGTGTGGAACTTTGCAGAAATTGTATTTACTGCAATATGCATCAGTGTTTTTCCTAATCCTGATTTTCTTGCTTCTTTAGAAGTTAAAACCCTGCCTATAGATGCTTCGGGATATTTAATTCCTTTATTAAAAACTCGACAATAAGCGATAATTCTGCCATCTTTTTCTGCCCAAATGTGTGTAGCATATTCATCTGATCCGTCTGCGTCAAGATAGGGACAAGTCTGTTCAACCACAAAAACCTCCTGTCTTGCCTTAAGAATGTTATAAAGTTCTTCGATGTTTAGTTCGGAGAAATTTTTAATTTTCCATTTCACATTTTTCATTACGAAAAGTTTACGTGGTTTTTCTTTAAGAAATCGTTGGTTACAGAAATAAATTCAAGGATTTCATCTGTTCCTGTTTTCTTCTCTGCAGAAGTGACATAGCATTCCGGCAGTTCTTCCCAGGTTTTCAGCAGTTCTGTTTTGTATTTATTGATGTTTTCCGCTACGGCATTCGGCTTCAGTTTGTCTGCTTTAGTGAAGACTATAGAAAATGGAATTCCGTTTTCACCACACCATTCCAGAAATTCGGTGTCAATTTTCTGTGGTGAGTGTCGCGAATCAATCAAAACAAAAAGATTCACTAGATTTTTTCTGTTCAGAATATAATTGGTAATAAGTTTCTCGAAATCTCTTCTCAAGCTTTTGGAAACTTTTGCGTATCCGTATCCCGGCAAATCGGTGAGGAACCAGTCTTCATTGATAAGAAAACTATTGATTAGCTGAGTTTTTCCAGGTGTTTGTGAAGTTTTAGCCAAATCTTTTCGGTTCAGCATCGCGTTGATGAGGGAGGATTTTCCAACATTCGATCTTCCGATAAATGCGTATTCCGGCAAAGTCGGTTCCGGACATTCCTGCCATTTCCCACTGCTTTTTACAAATTCTGCTGTCTTAATTACCATGGTATTTCTACTTTAAATAATAAATGGAAGCTTTCGCCTCCATTCTATTTCTTTTTTTTGCTAAGCCATTCAAAAAGTATTCTATTGAATTCTTCAGGTTTTTCCATCATGGCTGCGTGTCCGCATTTATCCATCCAGAAAAGATCGGAATCAGGAATCAGTCTGTCCATTTCAATCGCAACTTCCGGCGGTGTTACATTATCCTGTTTTCCCCAGATTATGCATGTAGGAACTTCAATTTTATGAAGTTCTTTTTCCATATTATGTTTAATGGCGCTTCTCGCAAGCATTACTGTTTTTATACCTTTTCCTCTGTCGTTCACGATGGAAAAAACTTCATCCACCAAATCTTCGGTCGCAACAGAAGGATCGTAAAAAACTTCTTCAGCTTTCTTTTTAATATAGTCGCGGTCACTTTTTCTTGGAAAACTGTCTCCAAAAGAACGCTCATAAAGTCCGGAGCTTCCGGTAAGTACAAGGTGCTTCACTAATTCCGGTCTGGCCAAAGTTAGGATGAGTCCAATATGACCACCCATGGAATTTCCAATGATAGTTGCAGGTTGTCCCACCTCGTCCTCAATAAACTTGGCAACAAATTTTGCGATACTGTTCAGGTTAGTGTTCAGTATCGGAAGGTCGTACATCGGAAGATTAGGGAAGTAAACTTTATATCCTCGCGACGAAAAATAATCAATAAGAGAGGTGAAGTTGCTCAGTCCACCCATTAATCCCTGAAGAAGAACAATGGGTTCACCATCGCCTTTCTCAATGAAATCGTATTTCCGTTCTTTTTTAGTCTTAAATAACATAAAATGCTTTAAAGCAATAGCAAAAATACAAATTAAACAAGAATAATAATCAACATTTCTGCTTCTGCATAAAAATAAAATAAATCTTGAAAGAAATCATCAGAATTATATAAAAAATCTCTTTGATGCATAATGTTTTCTAATTATCATCAAATCAAATAATTACGCGCTGATTCAAAAAGTTATTCACATTAAGGCAAAAAGTGGTAAAAAGTGGGAAACTTTAGAAATTATTATATAAATTTGTCCCAAATGAAGAATTTCATCGGCACATATGAATGTAAAATAGACGACAAGGGCCGTCTCAAACTGCCTTCATCGCTGGCAAAGCAGATGGAGAATTTTGGGGACGATGCTTTCGTGGTTAAACGTTCTGTCTTTCAGCCATGTCTGGAAGTGTATCCGATGGATGCCTGGGAAAAAATAATGTCGAAAATCAATGGGCTGAACCGCTTCATTAAAAAGAATGCGGATTTCGTTCGGATGTTTACGGCAGGTGTGAAAACTGTGGAGCCGGATAATGTAGGTCGTATCCAGATTTCAAAAGATCTTGTGGTGTATGCGCATCTTACCAAAGAAGTTGTGGTGACCAGCGCCGGTGAACTTTTCGAGATTTGGGATAAAGCAGAATACGAAAAAGTAATCTCGGTAACGGAGGAAGATTTTGCCCGTCTTGCAGAAGACGTTATGGGTGGAATTACTTTCGGTGATAGCGAGTAAAGTCCTTATATAATATAATGTATCATAATCCGGTATTGCTTGTACAGAGTGTGGATGATTTGGTGACGAATCCGGATGGAGTGTATGTGGATGTTACATTTGGCGGCGGTGGTCATTCCCGGGAGATTTTGAAAAGGCTGTCGGAGAAAGGCAGGCTTTTCAGTTTCGATCAGGATTTGGATGCGCTCAATAACCGAATTGATGACGAAAGGTTTACTCTTATTAATCAGAACTTTCGGTTTCTTGAGAATTCGCTGCTGGTTTACGGCGTAACTCAAGTAGATGGAATTCTTGCGGATTTGGGGGTTTCTTCGCATCAGTTTGATGAAGCCGAACGTGGATTTTCGACCAGAATGGATGCGCCGCTGGATATGAGGATGAATGTAATGCAGCATCTGGATGCCAAGAAAGTGATCAACACCTTTGAGGAAGAGCATCTTGCGGATATTTTTTACCATTATGGCGAGTTGCGTGAGGCAAGAAAACTGGCAAGAGAAATTGTTCATCACAGAAAAAACAGAGAAATAAAAACAACTGAAGATTTGAAAAAACTCTTCAGTTATATTCCTCAGCATAAGCAGAATAAATTCTATGCGCAGCTTTTCCAGGCGATTAGAATTGAAGTAAACCAGGAGCTTGATGCTCTGAAAGAAATGCTTCAGCAAGCGTACAGAATTCTAAAACCTAATGGTCGGCTTGTCGTGATTTCGTATCACTCACTTGAAGACCGTTTGGTAAAAAGGTTTCTAAAAAACGGAATGTTCGAAGGAGAACCGGAGCGCGATATTTATGGCAACTATCACAAAGCTTTCGAGTTGGTGAAGAGCAAAGCGACGGTTCCGGATTATGAGGAAATAGAAGAGAATTCCAGGGCAAGAAGTGCAAAAATGCGCACAGGAATAAAATTGTAGTCGCTTGGCAAAAAGGGTAAAATACAAGGCACAGAAGAAACTCACTTTTATGGACATCATAAAAGGAAACTTCCTGAACCGTGATGAGGTGAAAATCCATTACAAGTATTTTGCTTTGGTGTTTTTCCTTTTGATGGTGATGATTTACAGTAATCACCTTGTAAGTCAGAAGATTGAAAGAGTGAATGATCTGAAAGAACAGACCGAAGAATACAAATCCAGAAATGCATTTGCGCAAAGCCGGCTGATAAAAGTCCGATTAGAGTCTGAATTGGGAAAAGAAATGGTTCGTGATTCTTTATTGTCGCTGGATAGTCATCCGCATAAAATTTTAGTAAAACTCGACAGTACAAATGGCGGTACAAAATGAATATGATGTAAAACGTAAACGAGCGCTGAAATGGGGCTACCTTTTTGTTGGTCTTGCTTTCGTTGTGTTTGTGGTTTTTCTGGGGAAGATTCTTTTTCTCCAGAATACGGATGTTCAGGAAATGCAAGAAATTTATATTAGTAAAAATTATCGTGAAGCCACTCTGAAAGCGGCTCGCGGAAACCTTTACGCTGCAGACGGTTCCATTTTGGCAACTACCGTAATGCGCTACGATATTTACATCGATTTTAAAGTCATTCGTGACACTACTTATACCAATAATATTGGTGCGCTTACCGATTCACTTAGTAATATGTTCGGAAAACCAAGAAGTTATTTTCGCGCAAGACTTGATCAGCAGAAAAAAAGCCAGAACCAATATTATTCTCTTGTTCGCGGACTTGATTTTGATGAATACGATCGCCTCAGAAAATTCCCGATTTTCAATAAAGGTAAGAGTCGTGGCGGATTTATTACTGACCGTAAATTCAAACGTGAACTGGCAACAACACAAATCGGCGCAGGAACTATAGGAATGGACAATGGAATTGCAAAATCCGGTTTGGAAGGTGCTTTCTCGAAATTTTTAACAGGAAACGACGGAACTCGCTTGGAACAGCGTGTGAATTCTTCACAATGGAAACCAATTGATTACTGGAAAGTTAACGAACCAGTTGATGGACAGGATGTTTATACAACCATCGATCTCAGAATCCAGGATATTGCAAATTCTGCACTCGAAAAGCAGCTGATTGAATTTGATGCAGATCACGGCTCAGTCGTTGTGATGGAAGTTGAAACCGGCAAAGTAAAAGCGATGGTGAACCTTCGGAGAACCGAACCGGGAATTTACGTAGACGCATACAACTACGCACTGAAAGATGCTACAGAACCGGGTTCTACTTTTAAAACTGTTTCATTGCTTGCTGCGATGGATGATGGTTTTATTGATGAAAATACCACGGTAAATGTCGGTGGCGGCGTTTGGAATTATGGCGGACAGAGAATTTCTGACGGTCATGGTGGCGGAACTTACGAAATTGCAGATGTTTTGGCAAAATCCAGTAACGTGGGTTCTGCAAAGCTGATTACACAATATTATGCCGATAAACCTCAGGTTTTTCTGGATCATCTGAAAAGATGGAAGATGTTCGAGAAATTGGATATTGAACTTCCGGGAATTACAAAACCATTCATCGTAACACCGGAAAACGAGAGATGGAATAAGGCAACACTTGCATCGCTTTCTTATGGTTATTCTTCTCGTTTTAATCTGTTGCAGCTCACCACTTTTTATAACGGAATTGCCAACAAAGGAAAGATGTTGAAACCTCTTTTCATTGATAAAATCATGAAAGACGGGAAAGTACTTTACACGGCTGAACCGCAGACGATGGTAAAAAAAATGGCTTCTGAAAAAGCGATTACAATGATGACCGAAGCGCTAACAAAAGCAGTGGAGAAAGGAACAGCACGTAGTATTTTTACGCCAAACCTTAAAATGGCAGGAAAAACTGGAACTGCAAGATTTGAGTACTGGAAACCGGGACCGGCAAAATATCAGGCATCATTTGCAGGTTTTTACCCAGCCGACAATCCGAAATATACATGTATTGTGATGATTAATCAGCCGGATAACTCCAAAAGTTATTATGGATCTACTGTTGCGGCTCCGGTTTTCAAGGAAATTGCAGGTAAAACCTTCCTGAAAACACCTCAGAATATTGAAAAAGATCTTCTTGTAGATAAAAAAGTAAACCTTAATTCCCTCGTGGAACCTAACGCAAAAGTAGTTGCGAATGGAAAACAAATGCCGAAAGTAGTTGGGATGGTAGGGAAAAATGTAATTCCTCAGCTTGAAAATATGGGCTACAGAGTGGATTATAAAGGTGTTGGTAGAATAAAAGAGCAGTTCCCTTTGGAAGGAACGGTCATTAATAAAAATCAGAGAATCTATCTCTCACTGCAAAACTGATGAATTTAGAAGTTCTTCTTCAGCGCATTCCGGTTCTGGAAATTCATGGTGAAAAAAACCGTGAAGTTTCAGCCATTGTCTTCGATAGTAGAAAAGCTGTTGAACACTCGCTTTATGTTGCTTTGAAGGGAACGGTTGTGGATGGTCACTCATTCATTAATGCTGTTGAAGATAACGGCGCAACCGTAATTGTGTGCGAAGATCTTCCTGAGAAAATCTCAGAAATGAGGACTTACATTCGTGTAGCAGATTCATCAAAAGTTTTGGGGCAGTTGGCTTCTAATTTTTATGGAAATCCGTCCGAAAAACTTAATCTGATAGGAATTACCGGAACCAACGGGAAAACATCAACAGCAACGCTTCTGTTCGATATTTTTGAGAATCTTGGTCATGGTTGTGCGCTGATTTCTACGGTAGAATACAGGATTGCAGATGAAGTAATGCCTTCTACGCATACAACTCCTGATGTTGTCCGATTGAACGAAATTCTTGCAGAAGCTGTAGAAAAAGGTTGTGAATACGCCTTTATGGAAGTTTCCTCCCACGGAATTCATCAGAATAGAACAGAAGGTCTGCATTTCAAAATAGCAGGTTTTACCAATATTACACACGACCATCTGGATTATCATAAAACCTTCAGCGAATACCTGATTACTAAGAAAAGATTCTTTGATGAGCTTTCTGTCGATGCTGTTGCGATTACCAATTCCGACGATAAGAACGGAAGTGTTATGCTTCAGAATACGAAAGCAAAGAAGAAAACTTTCGCTCTGAAGACAATAGCGGATTACCACGGAAGAATTCTTGAAGCCGACTTCAACGGAATGCTTTTGAACTTCAATAACCGTGAATTCTGGACCACGCTTACCGGTAAATTCAATGTGTACAATCTGCTTTTGGCGTTTGCTGTTGCAGTAGAAGCGGGCTATCATGAAGAAGATGTTTTGATGGCGGTATCGAAATTAAAAAGGGTGAAAGGTCGTTTTGAAACCATGAAATCCGGAGGTGGAATTTTCTTCGTGGTTGATTACGCACACACGCCGGATGCGCTGGAAAATATTCTGGACTCCATCAACGAGATACGTACAAAAAATGAAAGACTGATTACAGTTTTCGGCTGCGGCGGTGACCGTGATGCAGCGAAGCGTCCGGAAATGGGCAAAATTGCGACCCGTAAATCAACATTGGCTATCATCACTTCCGATAATCCAAGAACTGAAGAGCCTGTAAAAATCATAAAAGAAATAGAAGCCGGTGTGGAGCCGCAGAACTTCAGCAAATACACTTCGGTTCCTGACAGAAAAGATGCCATAAAAATGGCCATCAAATTTGCTGAACCTGGAGATATTGTTCTTGTTGCAGGAAAAGGGCACGAAAACTATCAGGAAATAAACGGTGTGAAACACCATTTCGACGATAAAGAAACCATTGTGGAACTCTGGAAACTGATGTCCAAGTAATTTTAAAAAGAAAAGAATGTTATACTACCTCTACGAATATTTCACTGCACAGGGAATCCACATTCCGGGGCTCAACCTTTTCAGGTATATTTCGTTCCGTGCAGCAATGGCGGTGCTTTTTTCGTTGGTTATTGCTTTAATTTACGGTAAACGAATCATCAATTACCTGCGCAGAAGACAAATGGGCGAGCTGGTGCGCGATTTGGGTCTGGAAGGTCAGAAGCAAAAAGAAGGCACGCCAACAATGGGTGGTTTAATTATCATTTTGGCTACGCTCATTCCGGTTTTATTGTTTACAAGAATTCTTAGTGTCTACATCGTTCTGCTAATTGTTTCAGTAGTTTGGATGGGCGTAATTGGTTTCATTGATGATTATCTGAAAAAAATCAAGAAAAATAAAGACGGTCTCAGCGGAAAATTCAAGGTGATTGGGCAGGTTGGTTTAGGGCTGATTGTGGGTGTTACCATGTATTTTCATCCGGATATTACGGTAAAAAGAAAATATGCAGATGCCTCTGTGGTGAATAGAAATAACGTTGAGCAGAACTTTATGCCGACCGAAAAATCTACCATTTCCACCGTTCCTTTTGTAAAAAATAATGAGTTTGATTACAGCGGAATCTTGTTTTGGATGTCACCTGAAGAAGCGGAAGAATGGGCGTGGATTGTTTTCATTCCAGTAGTAATCTTCATCGTAACCGCAGTTTCTAACGGAGCAAATATAACCGATGGAATTGATGGTCTTGCTGCAGGTACCAGTGTCGTCATTCTGTTGGCTTTGGCATTTTTTGCCTACGTTTCCGGAAACATCATCTTTGCCGATTATCTCAATATCATGTTCCTGCCAAACATGGGTGAAACTACCATTTTCGCGCTCGCTCTTGTAGGTGCGGTGATTGGATTTTTCTGGTACAACACGTATCCGGCACAGGTTTTCATGGGAGATACAGGAAGTTTGATGTTGGGTGGAGTGATTGCAGTTTTGGCCATCATCCTTCGTAAAGAACTGATGATTCCTCTGCTGTGCGGAATTTTTCTGATTGAAAATATTTCGGTGATGCTTCAGGTTGCGGTGTTTAAATACAGAAAGAAAAAATACGGACTGGAATATGCCCAGAACAACCGTCTTTTCAAGATGTCGCCTTTGCACCATCACTATCAAAAAGAAGGATACCACGAAAGTAAAATTGTAAACAGAATGATCATTATCGGCGTTATGCTGGCAATTATCTGCCTGATTACATTGAAAGTAAGATAAGAGTTAAATATTTGAACCTGAGAAGATTATTATGAAAATTGTTGTATTGGGAGGCGGAGAAAGCGGTTACGGCGCAGCATATTTGGCGAAGAAAAAAGGTTTGGATGTTTTTCTGTCCGATAAAGGAAAAATCAAGGAAGAATACAGAAAACTTCTGGATGATGCCGGAATTGAATATGAAGAAGAGCAGCACAGCGAAGATAGAATTTTGAATGCCGACTGGGTAATAAAATCTCCGGGCATTCCTAAGAAAGCTGAAATAGTTTACAAAATAAATCAGAAAGGTATCAGGCTTTCGTCAGAAATTGAGTTTGCAGCCGAGTTTACCAACGCAAAAATTATTGCGATTACGGGTAGCAACGGAAAAACTACAACAACCTCTCTTATTTATCATATCCTGAAAAATGATGATTTGAAAGTAGGTTTGGGAGGAAATATCGGGCAAAGTTTTGCAAAGCAGGTTGCTGATGAAAATTACGACTATTACGTTCTGGAAGTCAGCTCGTTTCAGTTGGATGATATACAGCATTTTCGCCCGTATATTTCGCTGTTACTCAATTTAAGTCAGGATCATTTGGATCAGTATAATTACAATTACGAAGAGTACGCGATGGCGAAATTCAGAATTGCAGAAAATCAGGAGAACGACAATTTCTTCATCTACAACCGGGATGATGAAATGAGCATGCAGCTTCTTGAAAAACTTGCGCTGAATGCTAAAATGATTCCTTTTTCAACACAGCAGAAACTGAAAGAAGGCGGTTACGTGCAGAACGATAAAATTGTTGTAAAACTGGCGGGCGAATTCTCGATGAAAGTCGAAGAATTGGCTTTGGTAGGCAACCACAACGTTGCGAACAGTCTGGCTGCGTCTATTGCAGGAAAGATCCTGCGCATCAACAACGAAAGCATCAGAAATTCTCTGATGACTTTTCAGGCGGTAGAACATCGTTTGGAGCAGGTTGCAGAAATCGAAGGCGTAAAATTCATCAACGACAGTAAGGCAACCAACGTAAATGCAGCGTATTATGCGCTGGAAAGTATGAAAACTCCCACCGTTTGGATTGTAGGCGGCGTAGACAAAGGAAACGATTACACCGAAATAGAAAATCTGGTAAAACGGAAAGTAAAAGCCATTGTTTGTTTAGGTGTGGATAATGAAAAGATTATCAATTTTTTCAAAGACAAAAAAGAGCTTATTTACGATACTTCCAGTATGGAAGATGCCGTGAAAATCTCAAAAGCGATTGCAACCAGTGGAGATACTGTATTGTTGTCGCCGTGTTGCGCAAGCTTCGATCTTTTCAAGAATTACGAAGACCGCGGAGAAAAATTTAAAGAAGAAGTATTAAAGAAATAAAATGCAAAACCAGGTGGAAGAACAAAAGTTTGAGCTGCTCAAAGGCGACAAAGTCCTTTGGAGCGTGGTGCTGCTTATCTCGTTCTTTTCCGTTTTCCCGGTGTATTCTGCAAGTTCCAACTTAGAATATATCGTTAACAACGGAACCACAACTTCGCACCTTATCAAGCACATGTTTTTCGTGTTGCTTGGTTTGGCAATTATGCGCGGAGTGGGCGTTTTCAAATACGAACATATCGGTAAACTCAGTAGTATTCTGCTCGGAATTATGATTATTTTGCTGGGATTAACAATGTTTACCGGGCAAACTATTGACGGAGCTTCTGCTTCAAGATGGCTGAAAATTCCGGGGACACCAATCTCGTTCCAGCCATCGTCCTTCGCTTATTTAATGTTGATCATCTATCTCTGCAGATACCTTACAAAACGCATTAAAAGAGAGCGTCTCCCCATTGAAAATATTTTCTATGTTTTCGGTCCCGTTCTTTTGGTTACCGGATTGGTGTTTAAGGATAACGGTTCTACAGCTTTGATGATTCTTCTGGTTTCACTAATTGTGATGTTCATCGGGCAGCTCGACAGAAAGTATATTTTTGGATTTATTGCAATTGCTGCAGCGGGCATCGGCTTGTTCCTTTTCCTCGCTTTGAAGACTGATTTAATTCAGAACAACCGTGTGCACACATGGCAAAGCCGTTTCGAGGTGTTCTTCGATTCCAAAAAAGAAAATCAGATAGAAAGTGAAGCTGATAAGGCAAAAAATTATCAGGTAATGCAGGCAAAAGCAGCCATCGTGAACGGAGGCGTTCCTGGACAGGGACCTGGAAAAAGTGCATTGAAGCAAATGCTTCCGCAGTCTGCATCCGACTTTATTTTTGCAATTATTGTGGAAGAGTACGGCTTTATCGGGGCTTTTGCGCTAATCACCCTGTATCTCATAATGATTATCCGTATAGTGATGATTGCGAGTAAGATGCCTGCTTTTTTCGGCAGTTTGCTCGTGATAAGTTTGGGAATAATGATTTTCATACAGTTGTCGGTAAACATTGCCGTCGCGGTCAATTTAATACCCGTCACGGGACAGCCGCTTCCACTGATCAGCTACGGTGGAACCTCAATGCTTGTTACGTATTTACAGCTGGGTATTATTCTGAATGTAAGTTCAAGAATTCAGGTGTACGACGAAGAAGGTTTAGGCAAGAAACAGGATTTGGAAGAAATAAATGATATCGCTTAGAAAGCAATAAGATAAAATGAACAGAAAACTGAAAGTATTATTAAGCGGTGGCGGAACGGGAGGACATATTTTCCCGGCAGTTGCCGTTGCAGATGAAATCAGGAGTAGATTTCCTGAGACCGAATTTCTGTTCATCGGTGCAAACGGCAAAATGGAAATGGAGAAAGTTCCGAAGGCAGGTTACAAAATTGAAGGCATCAACATCGCCGGTTTCGACAGAGGAAATCTTCTGTCCAATATAGGTTTGCCATTAAAGATTTTGAACAGTCTGTCCAGATCCAAAAAGATTATTAAAGAATTTAAACCTGATTTTGCAGTTGGAACCGGTGGTTTTGCAAGCGGACCCGCATTGTTTTCGGCGGCAGGTTCCGGAATTCCGATTTTTATTCAGGAGCAGAATGCGCACGCAGGAATCACCAATAAGTTTTTAAGCAAGAAAGCAAAAGCGATATTTACAGCTTATCCAAGTGTTGAAGGTTTTCCTGCAGAGAAAACAAAGTTTCTGGGAAATCCGATTCGCAACAGCATCATTACAGGTTTGATTGACAGCCGCACTGCGAAAGAAAAAATGGGGCTAAATCCAGATCAGCTAACCATTTTGTCAGTTGGAGGTTCATTGGGCTCAAGAACTTTGAATAACGGATGGAAGGATAATCTGGAAAAACTTGCAGCTGAAAACATTCAACTGATTTGGCAAACTGGAAAGTTGGATTTCAAATCGATTCTGGAAAGCACAAAGAATCTTCATAACAGTTCAATCAAGATTAAAGAATTTATCAGTGATATGGCGCTTGCTTATTCCGCAGCAGACGTAATTGTTTCTCGCGCAGGAGCTATTGCTATTTCTGAACTGGCGGTTGCACAGAAACCGGTGCTTTTGGTTCCGTTTCCGTTTGCAGCTGAAGATCATCAGACAAAAAATGCGATGAATCTGGTTGAAAGAAATGCGGCGAGAATGGTGAAGGACAGTGAAATGGAAGCGAAGTTCTGGCCGACCTTAATGGAAATCTGCGGAAGCGAGGAGCTTCGCAACGAAATGAGAGAAAACATGAAGTTTTTTGCAAAGCCAAACGCGGCGCAGGAAATTGTAGATAATATATTGAAATTCATAGGATAACGGAGATGAAATCTTTGGATACATATCAGAATTTTTATTTCGTGGGAATCGGCGGAATTGGGATGAGTGCTTTGGCGCGCTACTTCCATGCGTCGGGCAAGAAGGTTCTGGGTTACGATAAAACGGAGACCAAACTTACATCTGCGCTGATTTCTGAGGGAATTGAGATTACATTCAAAGATGAAGTTGGAGGTGATATTTCAGCTTTAACGCCGGAAAATACGTTGGTCATTTATACCCCGGCCATTAAGCAGCTTTCAATTTTGGATTATTTCAACGCAAAAGGTTTCGAAGTTCTAAAAAGAGCTAAAGTTTTGGGACTGATTACAACGAACTCCAATTGCATCGCAGTTGCAGGAACACATGGGAAAACAACTACTTCGTCATTGGTGGCGCATTTGTGTAAGGTTGCAGAGTTGCCTTTTTCTTGTTTCCTTGGTGGAATTGCAGAAAATTTTAAATCCAATTTCCTTTATAACGGAAGCGAAATTTCTGTTTTAGAAGCCGACGAATACGACAGAAGTTTCCTGAACCTTTCTCCGGACTGGGCTGTAATAACTTCTACAGATGCCGATCATCTTGATATTTACGGCGATAAGGAAACCATCGAACAGGGGTTTAAAGATTTTGCTGATTTGGTGGAAAATGAAAACCAGCTTTTCGTGAGAAAAGGAATCAATCTCGGTCGTTCATGTCGCAATTATGCCGTGAATGAGGAAGCGGATTTTTATTCAGACAACTTGAGAATTGAAGACGGACTGATGAAATTCGATTTCCATAACGGTTTGGAAACTGTGGACTTCGAATGGTCAATTCCTGGTATCCACAATGTTGAAAATGCAACGGCTGCAATTGCGATGCTGAATAGTTTTGGGGTTGGATTTCCAACACTTCAAAAAGGCATAAGCTCATTTAAAGGCATCAAGAGAAGATACACGAAACATATTTTCGGAAACGGAAAAATCTACATTGACGATTATGCACATCACCCAACAGAACTGAACGCAGTAATTGGCTCCATCCGTACTTTTTATCCGGAGAAGAAACTGCTTGTTGTTTTCCAGCCGCATCTTTTTAGCCGTACGAAAGATTTTGCCGATGGTTTTGCGGAAAGTCTGCAGAATTCCGATGAATTGATTTTGGTGGATATTTATCCGGCACGCGAATTACAAGAAAACTATGAAGGAATTACTTCAGAATGGTTGCTGCAAAAAATCATTCATGAAAAGAAAGAAGTAGCAACTCTTGAAGAAACTTTTGATAAAATAAAAAACAAAGAATTCGACATTCTTCTTACCGTAGGCGCAGGAAATATTGATACGCTGTACGACCCGATTGTTGAATGGATGAACGAACAGAAATAAGCTGATAAAGCATCAGAAATGAAAAATAAATACAGAATACTGAAAATACTGGTTACAGTTGTTATCCTTGGATTTTTGCTGAGCTTCTCATTGAAGAGATTCAACGGAAAGCCGATGGAGAAAGTATCTGTAAATATGGTAAAGACAGATCATCCTGTGTATTTTATTGATGAAAAAGATGTAAAGGAAATGGTGAGAAAATCGAATCCGTCCAAAAGAATTGGCGACATCAACATTCCTGAGCTGGAAAGAAAACTGAATGAACTTTCGGCGGTGGACAGCGCAAACGTCTACTTAAACCTGAACGGAAATCTAAATCTGGACATCAAACAGAAGGTTCCTGCTTTCAGACTCAATAAAAACGGAAAAGATTTTTATGTGGACAAAAACGGACGCGAATTTCCGATTTCCAAAAATTATTCATTTCCGTGCATGTTGGTAACGGGTAATGTGCAGTCTGCAGAGTACGAAAAACTGGCAGAACTGGTGGAAAAGATAGATCAGGACGATTTCAGCCGGAAATATTTTATTGGTGTTACCAAGGAAAAATCAAACTATAACCTGATTACAAGCGACGGAAACTATAAAGTTGAAATTGGCGACCTGGACAACATTGATTTCAAAGTAAAAGGTTTCAAAACTTTTGCAGAGAAATTTCTGGTGTATCAACAGCCGGAAAAATATTCCAGAATTTCGGTAAAGTACGACAACCAGATTGTCACCACACTAAATCCGAACTTCAAGGAAAACGACAGTATTCTTCGTGTCGCGTATAAAGAACTTGCGAAAGTTCCGGAAATCGCAAAGAAGAAAGAAGAAGCTGCCAAAAAAGCAAATTAGAAGAAAAATAAAAAATATCAACAATCAATCAAATCATATCAAATGGAAACAAATGAATATTCAGTAGGGCTCGACATAGGGACTACGAAAATTGTAGCCATTGTCGGAAGAAGAAACGTTCACGGAAAAATTGAAATCCTGGGCGTTGGGAAAGCGAAAAGTCTGGGTGTTCACAAAGGTATTGTGAACAACATTTCGCAAACTATTAAGTCTATCCAGGCAGCGGTGGCAGAGGCGCAGGCAAGTTCAGGCTTGCCAATCACAAAAGTTACAGTCGGTATCGCAGGCAAACACATCCGCAGTTTGCAGCACTCCGATTATATTATGAGAGAAAATCCCGATCAGTACATCACCGAAAATGATATTGAGACTTTGAAGGATCAGGTGAAAAAACTGGTGATGCTTCCGGGAGAAGAAATTATTCATGTTTTACCGCAGGAATACAAAGTAGATTCCGAAGGTGAAATTCAGGAACCAATCGGAATGCATGGAAAGCGTCTTGAAGCTAATTTCCATGTCGTTGTTGGTCAAATGGGCAGCATCAGAAATATCGCAAGATGTGTACGTGAAGCAGGCCTTGAAATGGAAGCCTTAACACTGGAGCCACTTGCATCTTCCGAAGCTGTTCTTACAAAAGAAGAAAAAGAAGCGGGCGTTGCGATTATCGATATAGGTGGTGGAACAACGGATATTGCAATCTTCAAGGATAATATCATTCGTCACACCTGCGTAATTCCTTACGGTGGCGGAATTATTACCGATGATATTAAGGAAGGGTGTTCCATTATTGAAAAACATGCAGAGCAATTGAAGGTGAAATTCGGATCAGCGGTTCCGGATTTGGAAAAAGAAAGCACTTTTGTTACCATTCCTGGGCTTCATGGAAGACCGGACAAAGAAATTTCTTTGAAAACTTTGGCACAGATCATCAATGCAAGAGTTGAAGAAATTCTGGAAATGGTAAATACTGAATTGAAAGCCTATGGAGCTTTCGAGCAGAAGAAAAAACTTATTGCAGGAATCGTTCTTACAGGAGGTGGTTCTAATTTAAAACATCTTCGTCAGTTGGCTAATTACACCACTGGTTTCGACAGCCGTATCGGTTTCGCGAATGAGTATGTGGTGAACGATAAAAACCAACACTTGAAAGGACCGGAATTCGCAACATCCATCGGATTATTAATGGAAAGTTTGAAAATCCGCGATAAGAAAAACAATCCGGAACCGGAAGCAGTTGAAGAGAAAGGTGCAGAGCCGGAAAAAACCAATGTTTCATCTGAAGATAACGGACCCGAATTCCGAGGTGAAGAAGGAAACAACGAGAAAGTAGAAAAAAGAAAAAACAAACTCACTTTCGGACAGGCCCTGTATAAAAGAATTCAGGAGTTTTTCGAAGAAGCAGAATAACAATAAAAAATACAGACATGGAAAATACAGGAACACACGGGTTTTCATTTGATTTGCCAAAAGGAAATTCATCAATTATAAAAGTTATCGGTGTAGGTGGCGGAGGAAACAACGCGCTGAAACACATGTACGAAAAAGGAATTCACGGTGTAGATTTCGTTATCTGCAATACCGATTCTCAAACGCTGGACAATAACCCGGTTTCCAACAAAGTTCAGTTGGGAATTACAATGACCGAAGGTTTGGGTGCAGGTGCAGATCCGGAAGTAGGTGAAAAAGCTGCGATTGAAAGCATTGAAGAAATAAAAGCTTCATTGGGACAGAATACCAAAATGGTTTTCATTACTGCAGGTATGGGTGGTGGAACCGGAACTGGTGCAGCGCCGGTAATCGCTAAAGTTGCCCGCGATATGGGAATTCTTACCGTGGGAATTGTGACTATTCCTTTCAGCTTTGAAGGAAAAAGAAGACTTGATCAGGCTGAATTGGGTCTGGACAAACTTAGAAATAATGTAGACTCACTTATTGTGATCAACAACGATAAACTGAGACAACAATTCGGTAACCTTGGGTTTAAGTCCGGATTCGCAAAAGCGGATGAGGTTCTTACCAACGCTGCAAAAGGAATGGCTGAAGTAATCACCGGTTATTTCGACGTAAACATCGACTTCCGTGATGCTAAATCAGTTCTTCAGAATTCAGGTACGGCGTTAATGTCCAACGGAATTGCTTCCGGCGAAAACAAAGCTGAAGAAGCTGTGAAAAAAGCGCTTGACTCTCCATTATTGAACGATAATAAAATTACTGGAGCGAAAAACGTTCTTCTCCTTATCAGAAGTGGTGCTGAAGAAGTTACGATGGACGAAATCGGTGTTATTATGGATCATATCCAGAAGGAAGCAGGTCACACTGCAGATATTATCTTTGGTGTTGGTACCGATGAAGAACTGGGTGATGCAGTAAGTGTATTGGTTATCGCAACCGGCTTTGCAAAAGATGAACAGAAGCATACAGGAAAGCCGGAACCAATCAGATTTTTACTGGATGACACTCCGGAGAAAAAGCCCGTTCAGCAGGATTCTCCTTTTAAAACAAGAAACGAAAAAGAAGAAAATAAAGCACAGTCTTTTGAAGGAAAAAATCTTTTCAGATTGGATGATGAAGACGATGTAGAAACTCCACAGTTTAAGATAAAAACTGTAGAAACCAAAGCTGCAGTGATTGAAGAACCGAAAGAAGTAAAGTTTTTCCAATCCAGAGAAGAAATTTCTGACGAGCCTGTTCAACAAGTGAGAATGCAGGAAGAAACTCAGGAACTGGATCTTTTCTCTTATGATGAAGAAATCGCGGAAGATTTGGAAGCAGAATCTTTCACTTTCGAAGTAGAAGAAAGAGAAGAGCCAAAAACAACTTCATTTTCGGAAGAAAAGCCGATTGAATTCAGTTTTTTCGTAAACGAACCGATTGAAGAACCGAAAGCGGAACCACAGCAACCAAAAGCGGAAATCAATGTTGAACCGGTTCGTATAGAGAAACCAGCTGTTGTAGAAAATAAGGTAACTGAAGTTCCTGCAGATGAAGAAAAACCTGTTGAGAAGACAATTTTCGAAGCTGCGGATGAATTTACCTTCATCAGCAAAAATACCGATAAGGAAAAAGTGGCTGAAAGAAGAAATAAACTGAAAGAATTCAATTCAAGATATCAGAATCTTGAGGTGGAAAATGATTTCGAAACAGTTCCTGCCTTCAGAAGAAAGAATATTTCAATTGACGGACAGAACGCTTCAGAACAGAACATCAACACATTTCTTTCAGAAAATAACGGTAGAATGCAGGTTCGCGAAAACCGTTTCCTTAATAAAGATGTAGATTAATTATGTCACTGGAAAACACAATAAACGATGCCATCAAAACTGCCATGCGCGAAAAGGACAGAGTTGCTCTCGATTCTTTGCGTGCAGTAAAAGCGCAGATTTTGTTGCTGAAAACCGAAGCAAAAGGTGCGGATGTTTCCGAAGAACAGGAAATTGCCATTTTGCAGCGGATGATTAAGCAGCGTAAAGATTCTTTTGAACAGTTTTCAGCGCAGAGCAGAAACGATTTGGCTGAAGTGGAAGAAGCTCAGATGAAAGTTATTGAGAAATTTCTTCCTAAGCAGCTTTCTGCGGAAGAACTGGAAACAGAAATGAAGCAAATTATTGCTGAAACCGGCGCGGAAAGCGCCAAAGAATTGGGAAAAGTTATGGGCATTGCAAGTAAAAGACTTGCAGGGAAAAGCGATGGAAAAAGCATTTCCGAGATGGCCAAAAAACTTCTTTCTTAGTTAATGAGTTACGTGTAACTCTACAGAAACAGGATATTCAACCTTTGCATATCGATTTGATTGAGCCCGAAACTGGTTTTCCAGTTTCGGGTTTTTTGTCATTTTGTCCGTCTCTTCGCTTTGGAATGATTTTGTTACCAAATGTTAACAGTCGGGTTTAATGATTATCGTTAAATTTGCAGAAATTATTATTAACCAAAAATTTTAAAATATGTATCCAGAAGAATTAGTAATGCCGATGAAGCATGAACTTACCGATAAAGGGTTTGAAGATTTAACAACAGCAGAAGCTGTAAGCAGCGCTCTTAAAAAAGACGGAACTACTTTGCTAATGATTAATTCGGTGTGTGGTTGTGCAGCAGGAGCGGCAAGACCGGGTGTGGTTTACTCTTTAACAGGAGACAAAAAACCGGATCATTTAACAACCGTTTTTGCCGGTTTCGATACAGAAGCTGTGGCTGAAGCAAGAAAACATTTGGCTCCATTCCCGCCAAGTTCGCCGTGTGTAGCTCTTTTCAAAGATGGTGAGTTGGTTCACATGCTGGAAAGGCACCACATTGAAGGAAATCCTGCAGGTGCTATTGCAGCAAATCTTCAGGCAGCTTATGATGAATATTGTTAAAACTAAAAATTTAGTTTAAAAACAAAATCCAGGAAAACCAATCCTGGATTTTTTTATTTCTTATTCTTTCAATGCAGCAATTTCGTCCCGTAATTTAGCGGCTTTTATGAAATCAAGATTCTTAGCGGCTGCTTCCATTTCTTTTTGTTTCTCTTCGATCAGAGAGCTGATTTCCTCTTCGCTGTAGCTGCTTTTTGCTTCTGCAACCTGTTGAAGAATTTCTTTCTGAGTGTATTTCGCATCAGGAAAATCTTTTGATCTTCCTACCAATGCTTCAGAAATTTTCTTGCTAACCTGAGTTGGGACAATATTGTTTTCCTCGTTGTACTGTTGCTGTTTTTCGCGGCGATAGTTGGTTTCATCAATAGTTTTCTGCATGCTGTTCGTTATTTTATCAGCATACATGATGGCTTTTCCGTTGATGTTTCTCGCGGCACGTCCAACAGTTTGAATCATCGATCTTCTCGAACGCAACATTCCTTCTTTATCCGCATCCAATATAGCAACCAATGAAACTTCCGGTAAATCCAAACCTTCACGAAGCAGGTTAACACCAATAAGAACATCAAAAAGTCCGGTTCTTAAATCCTGCATAATCTGAATTCGTTCCAAAGTTTCCACATCGGAATGAATATAACGACATCTGATTCCGAATTTTGTGAAATATTTCGTGAGTTCTTCAGCCATTTTTTTGGTTAGAGTTGTTACCAAAACGCGTTCGTCAATTTCAGCTCTTTTCTGAATTTCTTCCATCAGATCATCAATCTGATTTACAGTTGGGCGGATTTCAATTATTGGATCCAATAATCCGGTTGGACGGATAATCTGTTCGATATATCCTCCACCAGTTTTTTCAAGTTCGTAATCAGCCGGAGTGGCAGAAACGTATATTACTTGGTTCTGCATTCCTTCGAACTCATCAAATTTCAAAGGTCGGTTATCCATCGCAGCAGGAAGTCTGAAGCCATATTCAACCAAAGCTTCTTTTCTGCTTCGGTCGCCACCGTACATCGCATGAACCTGCGGAATGGTTACGTGACTTTCGTCAATCACCATCAGATAATCTTTCGGGAAATAATCCAGTAAACAGAACGGCCTTGAACCCGGAAGTCTTCCGTCCATATACCGCGAATAATTTTCAATTCCGGAGCAATAACCCAGTTCTTTGATCATTTCGAGATCCAGTTCTGTTCTTTCCTGAAGTCTTTTTGCTTCCAGCGGTTTTTCGATGCTTTGGAAGAAATCAACCTGTTTTACCAAATCATCCTGAATCTGTCTGATTGCGTCGTTCATCGTTTCCTTCGAAGTGACAAATAGGTTTGCAGGATAAATCTGGATTTGGTCGAATGATGACATTACATTCCCGGAAACCGGGTCGAAACTTTGAATTTTTTCTATTTCATCACCAAAGAACTGAACTCGTACGGCGTTGTCGGAATAGGCTGGAAAAACATCAATCACATCGCCTTTCACCCTAAAAGTTCCGCGTTGGAATTCATTTAAAGTTCTGGCGTAAAGTGCATTCACCAAAGAATGAAGAAAAGCTGTTCGCGTAATTTTAACGCCCGTTTCGATCGAAATTAAAGACTTATTGAATTCTGTCGGGTTTCCGATACCGTAAATACAGGATACGGAAGCTACAATGAGTACATCTCTTCTTCCCGAAAGCAAACTTGCCGTTGCCGAAAGCCTCAGTTTTTCAACTTCTTCGTTGATAGATAAATCTTTCTCGATATACGTGTTGGTGGAAGAAATAAAAGCTTCAGGTTGGTAGTAATCGTAATAGGAAACGAAATACTCCACTGCATTATCCGGAAAAAATTCCTTGAACTCCATAAAAAGCTGTGCAGCCAAAGTTTTGTTGTGAGCCAAAACAATGGTTGGACGCTGTATATTGTTCACCACATTGGCAACCGTGAAAGTTTTACCGGAACCGGTAACGCCGAGAAGTGTTTGATATTTTTCGCCGATTTCCAGCCCTTCAGTCAGTTTATTAATCGCTTGAGGCTGATCTCCGGTTGGTTTAAATTCAGAGTGAAGTTTAAAATTCATTGTTCAAAATTACAAACAAAAATTCAACCGAAATGATGACTAATTTGTTTTAATCGCACCTGTTGTTTCTTGAAAATCCCCGGTGGAATGTTTTTTGCTGCATTTTTCGTTATAGTCGCTTAACATTTATTATGAAAATATCTATTATCAAAGGTTTACCGCTTTTGGCAGTACTTTCCATAGCATCGTGCGGTGGAAATTCCCAAAACGGAAACTCAATAGAAAATCAGACCGTTACGCAAAGTGACAATCTGGATAATCCGGAAACGGAAGACAAAAATTCGGAAGACTACAAACCCGCTTTCGAGGGACAAACCCGAATTCAAGGTGTAAAAACACAAACTCCTTACCAAGTTGAAGTTATTAACTCAAGCTTAGAAAAACCATGGGGAATCGTAAATCTTCCAGACGGTAGATTTTTGATTACTTCAAAAACTGGACATTTAAATATCGTTAGTGGCGACGGAAAATCGCTAACAAAAGTTGAAGGGCTACCTGAAGTTGATGATAAAGGGCAGGGTGGTTTGCTTGATGTTGCGCTGGATCCTGATTTTGCGACCAACAGAATGGTTTTCTGGTCTTTCTCTGAGCCGGTTAAAGGTGGAAACCACACTTCAGTGGCAAAAGGAAAACTTTCTGCAGATGATAAAACGATAGAAAATGCGACGGTTATTTTCCGTGCACTTCCGGTTTACGATGGTGATAAACACTACGGAAGCCGACTGGTTTTTGACAATGAAGGAAACCTGTTTGTAAGCACGGGAGAACGTTCGGATCTGCAAACAAGACCTTTGGCTCAGAACAACGATTCTTACCTTGGTAAAGTTCTTAGAATTACAAAAGACGGAAAACCAGCTCCCGGAAATCCGACCGTTGCAGGATGGAAACCTGAGATTTATTCAACCGGTCACAGAAATCCGCAAGGTTTGGCAATTGACATCCAAGGTCAGCTTTGGGAAGCCGAAATGGGACCGAGAGGAGGAGATGAAATTAACTTAGTTCAACCAGGAAAAAATTACGGTTGGCCGGATGCAACTTATGGAATTGAGTACAGCGGAAAAGCAATCAGTAACGGCACGACACAGAAAGCAGGAACTGAGCAGCCTGTTTATTATTGGGATCCATCCATCTCGATGAGTGGAATCACTTTCTACACCGGAAATATTGATGAATGGAAAAATAATATGTTCATCGGTTGTCTTAGCGGTGAGAAAATTATCCGTTTGGTAATCGAGAACAACAAAGTTGTAGGAGAAGAATGGTTATTGACCGATAAAAATGATAGAATCCGCGATGTACTGAATGGTGTGGACGGTAATCTGTACGGCGTTTCGGACAGCGGAAAACTCTACAAAATTTCTAAAAAATAAAAAGCTAAATTTGCAGCTGTAAAAATTTAAAATTATGAAAAAATTATTCTTGGCAATGGCCGTTGCTACATTTGGAGTGGTAAGCGCACAGGACAACGACGCATTCTACGGAAAAGATGATTTAAGACTGAACATTGGTGCAAACCTTCAGAAAGGTGGTACCGGAATCCAGACTTCTTTGGATTATGGTTTGGGACAGAGCTTTTCAATCGGTGCACAGGCAGGTTACCTTTTAGGAGTAAAAGAAGTTGAAGGTGAAAAGCCGGAAGCAACTCATAGATTTGACGTGAAAGCCAGAGCTAATGCACATTTAGGTGATGTAATGGGATTGCCTCAAAATTTTGATATTTATCCTGGTTTGAATCTTGGACTGAAAAATTTTGGTGCACACGTTGGAACCAGAGTTTTCTTCGACAAAGGTTTCGGAATGTTCGCAGAAGCACAGTTCCCAATTGCTAAATACAATACTGAAGCGTCTTCTTACAGACTTTTGAACAACCAGTTTGCATTTGTAATCGGAGCTTCTTTCGATTTGAACAAACAATAATTCAAATTCACTGAAATATAAAAAAGCCGGAGATTATCCGGCTTTTTTATTTAATCGTTCTCAACTTCATCCAGTTTTACGGTGAAATGCCGCAAAATTTCTGATTCCCAAATGATTTTGTAACCTTTTTCTATTTCTTCGCGTCTGTCGTAAACATTCTTAATTGCAGCTGCAATATAATCCATATGATTGTTGGTGTAAGTTCTGCGCGGAATCGCCAAGCGAACCAATTCCAATTTTGGGTAGCGGTTTTCTCTGGTTTCCGGATCGCGGTCAGCTAAAAGAGTTCCAATTTCGACTGTTCTGATTCCGGCTTCCTTATAAATTTCATTGGCAAGAGTTTGCGCCGGATATTCCTCTCTGTCAATATTCGGTAAAAACTTCAGTGAATCTACAAACACTGCGTGTCCACCAATTGGTTTCTGCACAGGAATTCCCAGTTCAATAAGTTTTTCTCCCAAATATTCAACTTGGGAAATTCGGCTTTCGAGATAGCTGAATGCCGTGACTTCATTCAAACCAACCGCTAAAGCAGCCATATCACGTCCCGCCATTCCGCCGTACGTAACAAAACCTTCATAAATAATGGTAAAATTAGAAGCCGCTCTGAAAATTTCTTCATCATTTAGAGCGATAAACCCACCGATGTTTACAAGTCCGTCTTTTTTTGAACTCATCGTCATTCCGCATCCGTAAGAAAAAACTTCTTTGCAGATTTCTTTAATTCTCCTGTTTTCCTGGCCTTTTTCGCGTTTTTTAATGAAATATGCGTTCTCGGCAAATCTTGCGGAATCAAAGTAAATCGGAATTCCGTAACGGTCTGAAAGTTCTTTTACCGCCTTTACATTTTCGATGGAAACAGGCTGTCCGCCGGAAGAGTTGCACGTGATGGTAATCAAACAGAACGGAATTTTTTCTTTTGGATATGTTTGATAGACATTTTCCAACTTAGCCAAATCTATATTTCCTTTGAATGGAAAAAGATTTTCAATATCGAAAGCCTCATCTACGGTACAGTCAATTGCGTGTGCTTTTCTGAATTCGATATGTCCTTTTGTGGTATCAAAATGCGAATTTCCGGGAATTACATCTCCTTCCTTTACCAAAACTGAAAACAGAACATTTTCTGCTGCTCTACCTTGGTGCGTGGGCAAAAGATATTTGTAACCGGTAATATTCTGAACAGTTTCATGCAGCTGAGTAAAGCTCTTGGAACCGGCGTAACTTTCGTCACCGGTCATCAAAGCGCCCCACTGCTGGTCGCTCATAGCGCCGGTACCGGAATCGGTAAGTAAATCGATAAAAACCTGTGAAGATTTTAGATTGAATAAATTGTAATCGGCTTCTTTCAGCCACTGTTCTCTTTCTTCTCGTGTAGACTGGCGGATTTCTTCCACCATTTTTATGCGGTAAGGTTCTGCGTATGGTAATTTCATTGATGATTGTTTTAAAGAAGTTTGTGGAATAAATTATTGTTTTCTTGCTGAAAACGAACTCATTCCGGTGCTTTAAAAATATTATCATCCGAGTGAAAGCCGGCAACGCCACCACTTACTGCAAACTTCATGGCTTCGGCTGCGCCTACGTTTTCGAGTATTTTGATGTTGGTAGCCAAAACAAAAACAACCCATCCCGAAACCGCATAAGAATGAGGAAGATAAACCGAAACGTATTCCGGGAAACCAACCGAAGATAAATCACTCTGTGTTAAAAAGCCAACGCGCCAAACTTCCGGATTTTCTGAAGTTTTAATAAGCACAGGACGGTTGAATTTCTTTTTATCACCAACGAAGGAGGTCATTACATCTTTCAGTGAGGTGTAGATGAATTTAATTCCCGGTGTATGCTCAAGAATGTAATCGAAAGCATCAACGATAAAACGACCGATAATAAATTTGTTACCGAGATAACCGATTAACGTGGTGGAAGCAATTACAATAAGAAAGGTAATTCCCGGATACAACTTCTCGGAAAGTACCGGTATAATATTGTCGATACTGGAAACAAGATACCAGATAATCCAAATCGTGACGGCAAAAGGCCCTACAATAAGCAATCCCTGGAAAAAAGATTTAACCAGAAGATTGATGATATTATCGTAGCTTTTGCGTTGCATTGCAGTGGTTTATCCGTGGATGGTTTCTTTCTTTCCGTAAGATTTTATGATTTCTGCTTCGTAATCGAGCCATTCTTCCCAGCGCTTGTTCACTTTTTCCGGATCGCCCAACTGTCTTGCAAAACCAATAAAAGTGGTGTAATGATTGGCTTCGGAAACCATTAAATCTCGGTAGAAAACTTTCAGCTCTTCATCTTTGATATTTTCAGTAAGCACACGGAAACGTTCGCAGCTTCTTGCTTCAATCATTGCAGCGAACAGCATTCGGTCCACAATATATTCGGTTCTGGAACCTTGGATGATGAATTTATATAATTGTCCTACATAATCGTCTTTTCTTTCGCGCCCGAATTCATAGCCACGTTTTTTTATGATTTCGTGCACCATCTGGAAATGCTCCAGTTCTTCTTTTGCAATCTGAAGAAGTTCGGTCACAATGGCGGGATATTCCGGCAGCATCGTTATAAGCGTTATTGCATTGGTCGTTGCTTTCTGCTCGCACCAAGCGTGATCTGTAAGAATTTCTTCCAGGTTTCCTTCTGCAATATTGGCCCATCTCGGATCCGTAAGAAGTCTTAATTTAAACATGACAATCTGTATTTTCTGTAAAAATAAAAATTATCAAATAAAGAAAAGGTGCTTTCAGGATTTCTTTTATTGTTTACACTTTTATCACAAAACTATATTTATGGCATATCTATTGAGGTTTCGATATCAAACAACTTAAAAAATAAATTATGAAAGGCGTAACCGTACTAAAAAGAAAAATGGAAAATCTTGTTATTTTCGCAATGACAGTGTTTTTAGGAGTGCTTACTTTCGCACAGGATTCACTTAACGTGGTAACTACAAATACTACCACTACTACAACTACTGAAGAGTGGTTTTCGAATCCGCTGTACTGGATTATCGGTGCAATACTACTAATTATCCTTGTTGCTGTAGTAGCAAGAGGAAATAACAGACGAGCTTAAAACTCACTCTTTACAATTCATATATCAGAAAACTGTTTCGTGTTTTACGAAGCAGTTTTTTTTCTCAGAAACTCGAGCGTGTTCCATCCAAAACTGTCTACTTTCTTAAGTCCTTCAGCTATGATAATAGCCAAAGCTACATTGATGAGGTAAATGATAATCATCAATATCCACCAAGACACAGAAGTATGTAGTGGAACCACCAGAAAATAAACAATCGAAGAACTTATGCCCTGCGCAAAATAGTAGAAAATTGCATTTTTTCCAATGTAAGTGATAAAGTTGCTTTTGCTGATTTTTAATCGGTTGTACAGCGCGAACAATGTAATTAATGAAAAAGCTGACCAAAATGCGTACAGTAATTTCGGTGGGAATTTAGCTTTGTTCATTTGGAAAAGAATGTCGGAACCCGAATTCCATATAAGAAAACTAAGTATCACAAACCAAACTGCATACATTCCGAAAAGGAGTTTTGCTTCCAGTTTTTTGCCCCGCAACTGATTGGCCAAGAGAAAAATCCCTAAGTATAAAGCGACGTATCCAACCTGTCCGCGTGGATAGAAATGCGGAAATAAGTTGAAAATTAAAGTCAGTGAAAAACATAAAATAATGAATGCCTTAATGTGTCGAGGAAAAAATTTCAAAATAAGTGCACCAAAGAAAGCCAGGATAAAATAAACTTTCAGATACCAGAAACTTCCCATCACCACCGGAAATAAATCAGCATTGGTGTATTTGTGTAGATACCAGTTTCCAAGATTTTGCCACTGCGGTATATCGGAAATGTGCATCGGAACGTACTTCGCACCAAAAGTAGAGTAGAAGTCTTTCATACATTCCAAACCGAAAAGATTCAGTCCGAAAACTTTAAAGAAGTAATCCATGAAAAATAGGAAGGTCACAAAAATCATGTAAGTAATCTGCAGTTTCAAAAGTCTGTACAAAGTTTTTTCCAGGTTGCCTCCTGAGGTAATTCCGCTTAAAGCATAAAACAGCGGAACATCGAACAGCAAAGACATAATCCGTACTTCTGCCGGAATATAATACTGCCCGCTCCAGTACGCGGTGTGAATGAAAATAATGGAAAGGGTAGCCAGACCTTTGGCAAAATCAATATAGAGATCTCTTTTCATAGTTGAGTTATCATTCAAAATTAAGTAAAAGTTTGGTTCAAATTTTCATTTATGGTAGGATAAGTGGTTTGTTTTCAGTAAAAAAACTTTAAATAAGTTGTTTGTACTACAGAAAAAAAATTGTATTTTTGCACACTCAAATAAGAATATTAACTCATTAAAATTTATAAACAATGTTTGCAATTGTAGAGATAGCAGGGCTTCAATACAAAGTTGAGCAAGACCAGAAGTTGTTTGTAAACCGTCTTGCGGGAGATAAAGGTGCGAAAGTTTCTTTCGACAAAGTTCTTCTAACAGTTAACGGTTCTACAACAGTTGGCGCCCCGGCTGTAAGCGGTATCACTGTAGATGCTGAAATTTTAGACCACGTGAAAGCGGATAAAGTAATCGTTTTCAAAAAGAAAAGAAGAAAAGGTTATGAGAAAAAGAACGGTCACAGACAGTCTTTAACTCAGATCCAGATTACTGGAATTACCGGTTTCGACGGTGCTAAAAAATCGGCTAAGAAAGAAACTGCTAAAGCGGAATCTACTGAAGCAAAAACTGTAAAAGCTGAACCAAAAGCAGAAAAGGCTCCAAAAGCGGAAACAGCAGAGGAAACTAAAGCTGTAAGCGGTGATGCTGCAACAGTAAACTTCAGCGAAGATCACGAATTGAACTACCTTCTTAAGAAAAATGATCTTTCACAATCTATCGAAAACAGAAAAGTGTTGGTAGAACTTGGAAAAGAATTGAAAGAAAAACTTGAGAAAAGAGTTTTAGCAACTGAAGAATTTGATGCTTACATCAAAGAAAACATTGAAAAATTAACTCCAAAAAAATAATCCTAAAGTAAAATGGCACACAAAAAGGGAGTTGGTAGCTCCAAAAACGGTAGAGAATCTCACTCAAAGAGACTTGGTGTGAAGATTTTCGGAGGACAGGAAGCAATTGCCGGAAACATTATCGTAAGACAAAGAGGAACACAGCATCACCCA
>JAEWZO010000049.1 GCA_023458415.1 Bacteroidota bacterium | reverse complement strand
CTCGGGCTGCACGGCGAATAAAAAAATATCTTTCGAAAAAAATGTATGTTGCTAAAATTCCCAGCAGAAAAATGAGAATCATGATGGTATTCCCAATTAGACCTCCGCTGAAAAGTATGTCCCACAGAGAAAAAACATGTTTCTCCTGAACTGTGTTGATGACCTGTGTAGGTGCCTGTAAAAACATTGTGTTGAATTGTATTAAAATTGAACGGCAAAAATACACTAATATTGTTACAATGCCGATGTTTAAAGCTTTTTTAGGAATATCTTAAGACTTCCTGAACACGAAAAAATAAGTTTTGAAAATATTGCGAGGGTTAATCTTCCTCCACGTCGATGTCGTCCTGTTTGAAATGACACTTCAGTTTGAACGGAATCGGCTCGTCGGAACCGGTATAGAAATCATTCATCGATCCTGACCAACACAATTGAAGTTCGCCTTCCGCATTTCTGTCGAAAGCCAAATCGTTTTCATACAGAAAAGCGTCTTCATCGTCGAAAAGGTCGATTTCAGTGTAAGTTTCTTCGCCCGAATCATCAACTTTCAAGTCTTTACCTTCCAATTCGCCGTCTTCCATTGGAAAATCAGAAATGCTTAGAGAAAGCTGCGGAAAATTGTTCTGCAAAGAATCTTCATCCACATGATCCACCGAATCATCCGTAATAAGCTCCACCTCCAAAAAATGTTGGCTATTGCTGTAAACCGCTTTGCAGTAAGTGCTGTTAATGTTGTATTTAAGGGTTTCTTCGGGGTGATAAATTTTTAAAATCCCTTTCATTAGGCAAAGAAAAAAGTGGTGTTAAATAATTGATTATTAATCTTCTCGAGCAAAGATAAAAAATAGATCGAATGTGAAAAATTTTTTAATTGAAATTTGACGGATGTACGACTGACAAAGGTTTAAAACTTTTTAACACACCGATATCGTAAAATGAATTAATTTAGCAACTCAAAATTTCGGAAATGAAAAACATCGTCATAAAATTCACTTTGGTTTGGGCTGTAATCTTTGGTTTGGGTGCATGTAAAAAATCCGACTCTCCACTGGCGAAAGTTACACCTGTTGATATCGATTCCATCGCTGCCAATTACTATGAACAGTATCTGAAACTTTATCCGCTGGAAGCTACTGCACAGGGCGATTTGCGCTATAATGACCTTCTTCCTATTGATATTGATAAAGATTTTATTGCCGGTGAAATTGCCTTCTACAATTCAGTTCACGATCAGATGAAAAAACTGGATTATGACAAACTAAGCGATGAAGACAAAATTGTTTATGACGTTTTGGATTATACTCTGAAAGACAAAGTTGAACGTTACGCTTATCACCCGGAATACATTCCGTTTACGCAGTTTGGTGGTTTACCGCTTGATTTTCCGCTGTTGGGAAGCGGTGAAGGAAGCCAGCCTTTCAAAACCACGGAAGATTACGACAACTGGCTAAAAAGAACCGAAAAATTTCCGGAGTGGATGGATGCCGCTGTTGAAAACTTCCGCGAAGGAATGGCAACAAATTACGTACTTCCGCAAAAACTTGTGCTGAAAATGATTCCACAAATGAGAGCTCTGGAAATTACTAATCCGGAAGTTGAAAGCAATATTTTCTACGGCCCAGTAAAAAATTTCCCAAAGAGTTTCACAGCGGAGGAACGCGAAAAATATACCGTTTTGTATAAGGATATGATTGAGAAAAAGATCATTCCTGCTTACAAAAAAATGGGCGATTTCCTGGAGAGCGAGTACCTTCCGAAAGCAAGAAAATCTGATGGCATCAACGCACTTCCTAAAGGAAAAGATGTTTACAGTTATTACGTAAAAAGCTGGACAACTTCTTCCAAAACACCGGAAGAAATCAACAAAATCGGGCAGGAACAGGTGGCCGGTTTGCGCGCTGAAATGGAAAAAGTAAAACAGCAGGTAGGTTTTTCCGGAACGCTGGAACAGTTTCTTACCCACGTAAAATCGGATCCTAAAGCCATGCCTTACAAAACCAGCAAGGAAGTTCTGGACGCATTCAATTCTGTATTGGCGAAAATTTCTCCAAAGCTGAAAACCATGTTCAACAATACTCCAAAAACAGCGTTTGAAATTCGCCAGACAGAAAAATTCCGTGAAGCAACAGCTTCAGCCGAATACAAACAGGGAACTCCCGACGGAAAAAGACCGGGGATTTTCTATATGCCACTTCCCGATCCGGCAAAATTTAATGTTACCTCCGGAATGGAATCTCTGTTTCTTCACGAAGCAATTCCGGGACACCATTATCAGGTTTCATTGCAGCAGGAAAACACGGATATTCCAAAGTTTATGCGGTTTGGATGGTTCGGCGCATATGGTGAAGGTTGGGCGTTGTACACCGAATCTTTAGGACCGGAACTTGGTCTTTATCAGGATCCGTATCAGAAAATGGGTGCTTTAAGCGATTCAATGCTTCGTGCGGTACGACTTGTGATTGATACCGGACTTCACACCGGAACGATGACCCGAGAGGAAGCCATCAAATACTTTTTGAGCAACATTGCGTACGATGAAGCAGCAGCAACCGCCGAAGTGGAACGCTATATGGCAATGCCTGGACAGGCGCTGAGCTATAAAATCGGGGAATTAAAAATCAGAGAACTGCGTGCGAAGTATGAAAAAGATTTAGGAAAAAAATTCAATCTTGCCAGTTTTCACGATGAAGTTCTGAACCAGGGTTGTCTTCCATTGGCTGTTCTAGAAAGAAAAATGCAGCTGTGGGCGAAGAAGCAATAAAATCCCATCAAAATAAAACATTATCCCAATATTATATAATTGTTGCCCTTACAGTTTTTCTAATTTCACCGAATATATCAAGGAATGAAATTTTGTAAGTCAGAATTTCATAAAAGAGAAGTTTAGGAGCGAGCGGTTTCTGTATTTTTCTTAAAAAAACTATAACTGCTTTATGGAAATACTTGTAGTGGATGATAACAGAGAAATCTGTAAACTGGTTGAAAATATTCTGGTTTCCGAAGGTTACGATGTAACTTCCTGTATAGATCCTCTGAAATTCGGAGAAATCATCGAAGAGGAAAAACCCACTCTTATCATTACCGATTTAATGATGGCCGGTTACGACGGCAGAACGCTAACCAAAGAAGTGAAAAATAATCCCATCACTAAAGACATTAAAGTAATTATGATGTCTGCTCATGCTGATGTGGTGAATATCGGCAACAGCGTAGGCGCCGATGATATTCTGAAAAAACCTTTCGAGATTGATGAACTTGTTGAAAAAGTTCAGAACCTGATTTCCTAATCTTTATTTTTTTCAAAAAGCATTTTCGTAATAAAATCTGAATCTTTCTTTCCTCTCGCCGGGGAATATTCACGTCCATAGAAAATAATCTGCAGATGCAGCCTGTTCCAGGTTTCTTTTGGAAAAAGTTTCTTGGCGTCGTTTTCCGTTTGAACTACATTTTTTCCTTCGGTAAGTTTCCATTGCTTCATTAAACGGTGAATGTGAGTATCCACCGGAAAAGCCGGAACCCCAAACGCCTGGCTCATCACAACGCTTGCTGTTTTATGGCCAACTCCCGGAAGTTCCTCAAGTTCCTCAAAAGTTTGCGGAACAATTCCGTTATGTTTTTCCACCAGAATTTCCGACATTCTTTTAAGATTCTTGGCTTTCTGATTGCTCAGTCCAATTTCTTTAATCAGCTCTTTAATTTCCTCTACCTGTAGTGCCGCCATTTTTTCCGATGTTGGAGCCGCTTCGAAAAGTTTTGGTGTAATCTGATTTACTTTTTTATCCGTGGTTTGAGCAGAAAGAGCAACGGCCACCAAAAGCGTAAACGGATCGTGATGGTCCAAAGGAATTGGTGTTTCGGGATAGAGTTTTTCCAACTCATGCATTACCGTTTGTGCTCTTTGTTTTTTGGTCATTTTCGGGCTATCTTTGAAACAAAAATAAGAAAATGCTGAAAGTTGGCGATCAATTACCCGAATTCGAAAGTATAAATCAGGATGGAAAAACCGTTCATTCTTCTTCATTTCTGGGGAAGAAACTAGTGGTTTTCTTTTATCCGCAGGCAAGTACACCGACCTGCACCGTGGAAGCGTGTAACCTCAGCGACAATTTCTCAGCGCTGAAAAAAGCAGGATTTCAACTCATCGGAGTTAGCGGCGACTCTGTCCAAAAACAGAAAAAGTTTCATGATAAACACGGATTTAAATATGATCTTCTTGCTGATGAAAACCGCGACATCATCGAAAAATTTGGCGTTTGGCAACAAAAGAAAACTTTCGGAAAAACCTATATGGGAATCGTGCGGACGACCTTCTTATTTGATGAAAAAGGGAAATGCGTCCGAGTAATCGAAAAAGTAAAATCCAAAGAAGCCGCAAAACAAATTCTGGAGGAAGCTTAAGCAAGCATTCGTTGTGCTTTCTTCACACCTTCGGCCAGAATATCTATTTCTTCAAAAGTGTTATAAACCGAAAAACTCGCGCGAACTGTTCCTGCGATATTGAAAAATTTCATAATCGGTTGTGTGCAGTGATGGCCGGTTCTTACAGCGATTCCCAGTTTGTCCAGAATCATCCCAACATCGGAAGAAATCCCCACACCTTGCAGATTGAATGAAGCAACTCCGGTTCTGTGTGCTTTTTCACCGTATATTTTTAATCCTTCAATTTCCAGTAGTTTTTCCTGGGCGTAATTCAATAAAGCATTTTCGTGCTGCTGAATGTTTTGATGACCAATATTTTTGATAAAATCCACGGCAGCTCCCAAAGCAATATTTCCACCTACATTCGGCGTTCCGGCTTCAAACTTAAAAGGCAAATCTGCATAGGTGGTTTTCTCGAAAGAACAAGTGGCAATCATCTCACCACCACCATGAAAAGGCTGAATTTTTCTCAGGATTTCCTCCTTTCCGTATAAAATGCCTGTTCCCATTGGTGCATACATTTTATGTCCGGAAAAAACGAAAAAATCGCAGTCCATCTGCTGAACGTCTATTTTGAAATGCGGCGCAGACTGTGCTCCGTCGATCACAATGATTGCAGGTGAATTTTTTCTTGTTGTTGAAATAATTTCATCAACAGGATTTACTATCCCTAAAGCGTTCGAAACTTGATTTACAGAGACAATTTTTGTTTTCTCGCTAAGATGATCGTCCAGAAAATCCAACTGCAAAATCCCGTTTTCGTCTATCGGGATCACCTTTAGTTTAGCACCGATTCTTTCGCAAAGCTTTTGCCATGGGACGATATTGGAATGATGTTCCAGGTATGAAATTATGATTTCATCACCTTCTTTCAGCATGTTCGAATTGCCCAGTGAGTATGCAATCAGGTTAATACCCTCGGTCGTTCCTTTGGTAAAAATAACCTCAAAATCATTTTTTGCATTAATGAATTTCTGAATTTTTCTTCGGGAAAGTTCCATTTCCTCTGTAGCTAATTGGCTCAATGTGTGAATTCCGCGGTGAACATTAGCGTTGATTTCGGTATAGTATTTTTCCCACGCATTCATCACAGCCAAAGGCTTTTGCGAAGTTGCCGCATTGTCCAGATAAACCAATGGCTTACCGTTGACGAATTCGTTGAGAATGGGAAACTGGCTGCGTATATTTTGAATATCGAACATGATACTTATTTAGAACGCGTCAAATTTAAGGATAATAAACCGTTTGACTTCAGTTCTTTGCTTCAGAAATTTTTAACAGACTCATTTACAATAAACTCTACCTGTTGCGGTCTTCCTTTGGCATCTTCAGGCTGATCTTTATAGCTGCCTGTTCTTACGATAACCATTTGTTTTTCAGGAACTACGATAATATACTGCCCATAAAGTCCCCAAAAATAATAATGTTTTACCGGCGCATCATTGTTAATCCAGAGTCCCATTCCGTATGCGCCTTTGGAAAGTGCAGTTGGCGTTCTCATTTTCTCGATAAATTCCGGATTGAAATATTGCAGACTATCTACTTTTCCGTTATCCAGAAACAGTTGTCCTAACTTTGCAAAAACTTTCGGCACAGAATGAATACAGCAGAAAGCTTTTTCAACACCGAAATCATCGGTAGTCCACTGTGCGGTATTCGTCATTCCCAATGGTTTCCAAATTTTATGAGTTGCGTAATTTGCTAAAGATGAGCCGGTTGCGTTTCGCACAGCAAATCCTAAAAGCTGCGTCGAACCACTTTGATATTCGAACGCGGTTCCGGGTTTCTGTTTAAAATCGGCAGTGAAAACTGTTTTTGCCACGTAAGGGCCGTAATAAGCTGCGGCGGTTCTGAGGAAAGGGTTTTTATAATTTTCATCCCAATCCAATCCCGATTCCATTTTGGCCAGATTCTCCAACGTAAGCGACTTACCTTCCGTTTCCTTGAAGTTGGGGAAAAAATCAGAAAACAATTGTGTGTCAGATTTAATTTTTCCCTCTTCAATTGCCTTTCCTAGCAGCAGAACAGTTACTGCTTTGGCCATGGAAAAAGAGTTGGTGGCGCGGTTTTCCGAATATCCGCCCCAATATTCTTCATGCAGAAGTTTTCCGTTTTTTACAACCAGGAATGCAGCGGTATTGGTTTTAGTCAGATTATCAGCAAGCGCAGCAGAAAGCGTCTGTTTGTTATACATACTGTCTTTTGGCCACGGTCTTGGTTGAGTTGAGGCGATTTTATTAGAACTGAATAACTCGCCGTCATTGATATTCGCCCCAGTTTCACCTCGAAGATAGGTCTTGGAAACCGCTTTAAAAAGATAGTCGTATCCGGTAGCATAAGTTAGTGCGACCAACGCAGCAAGTGCAAGAAAGAAAATTCTGAAAAACTTTTTCACCCAAAATCTGTTTAAACAAATGTAATAAAAAAGTCCCGCTGAAAACGGGACTTAATATTTATACTAAATCTTCGAAAGCAGCGTTCGGAAGTTTACTTTTTCGTCAATAATCCGTCTCAAATCTGAAACCGCAACTCTTTCCTGTTTCATCGTATCTCTTTCTCTTAAAGTTACGGTGTTGTCATTCAGAGAATCGTGGTCAACCGTAATGCAGAAAGGTGTTCCGATGGCATCCATTCTTCTGTAACGTTTTCCAATCGCATCTTTTTCCTCATAATATACGTTGAAATCGTATTTCAGATCATCGTAGATTTTGTTCGCCATTTCCGGAAGGCCGTCTTTTTTCACCAAAGGCAAAATTGCCGCTTTTACCGGAGCCAACGCCGGTGGAAGTGATAGTACAGTTCTTTCGGAACCGTCTTCCAGTGTTTCATTTTTAAGACAATGAGACATTAATGCAAGGAAAAGTCTGTCCAAACCGATGGAGGTTTCCACCACGTACGGAACATAATTTTCATTTCTTTCCGGATCGAAATACTGAAGTTTTCTTCCTGAATACTTTTCGTGTGCACCCAAATCGAAATCGGTGCGGGAGTGAATTCCTTCCAGCTCCTTGAAGCCAAACGGAAATTTAAACTCAATATCCGCAGCGGCATTCGCGTAATGCGCCAGTTTTTCGTGATCGTGGAACTTATAATTTTCCTCGCCCAAACCTAATGCCAAATGCCAGTTGAGGCGCTTATGCTTCCATTCTTCGTAGAATTTCAGTTCTGTTCCGGGCGGCACAAAAAACTGCATTTCCATCTGTTCAAACTCGCGCATTCTGAAGATAAATTGTCTTGCAACAATCTCATTTCTAAATGCTTTTCCGATTTGTGCAATTCCAAAAGGAAGTTTATGTCTTGATGTTTTCTGTACATTCAGAAAGTTCACGAAAATTCCCTGCGCTGTTTCCGGACGAAGATAAAGGTCGGTTGCGTTTTCGGCTGAAGCGCCCAGTTTTGTCCCGAACATCAGGTTGAACTGACGAACATCGGTCCAGTTTTTAGAACCTGTATCCGGATCAGCGATTTCCAGTTCTTCAATCAGCGCTTTTACATCGGCAAGATTTTCAGTTTCCAGAGATTTTGCCATTCTCGAAAGGATAGTTTTCTGCTTTTCGCGGTATTCCATCACGCGCGGATTCGTTGTCTCGAACTGTTCTTTGTCAAACGCGTCACCAAATCTCTTGGCAGCTTTGTCGATTTCTTTCTGTGCTTTATCTTCCAGTTTTGCGCAGTAATCTTCAATAAGAACATCTGCGCGGAAACGTTTTTTGGAATCTTTGTTATCAATCAAAGGATCGTTGAAGGCATCAACGTGGCCGGAAGCTTTCCAGGTGGTTGGGTGCATCAGAATTGCGGAATCGATACCGACGATATTCTCGTTCAGCTGCACCATTGCTTTCCACCAGTATTGTTTGATGTTGTTTTTCAGTTCAGCACCATTCTGTCCGTAGTCGTACACTGCCGAAAGTCCGTCATAAATCTCGGAACTTGGGAAAATAAAACCATATTCTTTTGCGTGGGAAACCACATTTTTGAAAACATCTTCCTGCTTTGCCATAAAATCTTGATTTGAAGTGCAAAAATACTGATTTGTCCTGAATTTAAAGACTGTTCTGGCGAAAGTTTAACGCACAGTTTCCTTCGTGATAAAAGACTGATCTAAATTAACCGTTACCCGCTCGATTTTGCCGTTTGAATCTTTTACATGATGTACTAAAAGATTCTCATTTTTTGATGAGAGCTGAATATTTTCCAGACTTCTGTAACAGCTGGTGATATAAAATGAATCAACTTTTTGGAAATTCCAGTTTTTATCAAAGGTTAATGTTTGATAACCGATTTCGTTACCGTCTGCACCGCACATTCCACAAAAATTTTCGTTGGAAGGATGATTGAATTTCAGAACTATTCGGTTTTCATCTTTTCCAATTCCTACGGAAAGCAGCTCATTTCCTCTGGCAACTGTGTATAGATCGGAAATTAAGTACTCCCTTCCACCTGGCAAAAGTAAACGTTCATTATTTCTAAAGATACTGCTGTTCTTAGTGAAAAGCTGCGCCTTTTGTTTATTCGAATTCTTTTCAAAATGCCCATCAAGCGGATATTTCTGCTTCTCCGAGTAATGATTAACTCTGAAACCGATAATTTCTACAGCACCGGACGCTTTCGCAATACTGTCTGACACCAGAACCAGCGACGGAATAACAGCCCAGCGGTAGCGGTGTGCGTCTCTCTCCGACTTAAAATGATACAGATACAGATCTCCGGCTGAATAAATGCCCGTTAACGGAATTTTCTCCCGGTATTTGTTATAAAAGTAATAACCGTCCACATAATACTCGTAAGATTTACACTCAAGAATTTCATTTGCTTGTATAAAAAAAGTAGCCGGCTGTCCTGCAACAGTAGCCTTAAAAATCTGTGTGCTGTCTGTACTGCGCTTCAGGAATGCGAACGGTGTTGCGGATTGGCAAAAAGTAGCGATACTTACGATGAACAGAGCGAAAGAAAGGAATTGTTTCATTATTGTATTAGATTTTACTTACATTTTTCCATGAAACTTTCATGCCGTTTTTAACATTTTATTAAGGTTTTTTAATATTTTATTAACTTTTCAATTCAAGGAGAAATTTCCGTAATTTTGGGGGACAATAATCTCCCATGTACAAAAGCATTCTGCGGCCATATCTGTTCCGCCTCGATCCCGAAAAAGCACATCATCTCACATTTTCTTTACTGAAAAATTTTGGTTCACTTGGAAAAGTATTCCTGCCGAAACCTATTGAAGATAAACGTTTGGAACGCGAAGTTTTCGGAATAAAATTTAAAAATCCGGTTGGTTTGGCGGCAGGACTGGACAAAAATGCGGTTGCTTTTCAGGAATTTTCAGATTTGGGTTTTGGTTTTGTGGAGATCGGAACTTTAACACCGAAAGCGCAACCCGGAAACGATAAAAAACGTTTGTTCAGATTGATTGAAGATTCCGGAATTATCAACAGAATGGGTTTCAATAATGAAGGAGTAGACGCTGCAGTGGAGCGCTTAAAGAAAAACAAAAAAGGAGTTCTGATTGGCGGAAACATTGGAAAAAATAAAGTAACACCCAACGAAAATGCCGTTGACGATTACATCATCTGCTTCGAAAAACTTTTCGATTATGTAGATTATTTTGTAGTAAATGTTTCCTCACCGAACACTCCAAACCTTAGAGAACTGCAAGACAAGGAACCTTTAACTAAACTTTTAGGTGAGCTTCAGCAACTCAATTCAAAAAAAGAAAAGCCGAAACCAATTCTTCTGAAAATCGCGCCCGATTTATCCGATGAACAACTTCTCGATATTATTGACATTGTGAAAGAAACAAAAATTGCGGGCATTATTGCTACCAATACCACGCTTTCCCGCGAAGGTTTAAAATCCGAGAATAAAAAGGAAACTGGCGGACTTTCCGGAAAACCGCTGACAAAACGCTCTACAGAGGTGATCCGTTTTCTGTCAGAAAAAAGTGGCAAAGCATTTCCTATTATCGGTGTAGGTGGAATTCACACGGCCGAAGACGCCATTGAAAAGCTTGAAGCCGGTGCAAGTTTAATTCAGCTGTATACCGGATTTATTTATGAAGGTCCGGAACTCATCAGAAAAATCAATCAAAAAATTCTGGAACGCACCTCCTGATGATTCTTCTCATTTTTAGGGGAATAATCACTTGATAATTTTTTCTATCACTTTATTCTTCATAACTTTAAAAGAATAAATAAAATCAATTCTTATGGGAAGATTACAGGATAAAGTCGATATCGTCACCGGTGGCGCAATGGGTATGGGCGCAAAAACTGCGGAACTTTTTGCAAGAGAAGGCGCCAAAGTGGTCATTGCCGATTTCAATGAAGAAAAAGGAATGGAGCAAACCAACAAATTAAAGCAGAAGGAGGCGAATGCAGTTTTGTAAAAACCGATGTCTCCAATTCTGCGGATGTGCCGATTTCGATGAAGCCTATTGGGACAGATTAATGTCCATCGATTTGAAAGGCGTTGCACTTTGCCTTACATACGAGCTTCAGCAAATGATGGCGCAAAGATACGGAGGTTCCATCATCAATACTTCATCTGTGAGCGGAATTCGTCCACAACCGGGAATTCCGGCTTATATTGCAGCAAAACATGCGGTAATCGGACTTACAAAATCTGCGGCGATGGATTATTCTCCGCACAATATCCGTATTAATTCTGTTGCTCCGGGCGCAATTGACACACCAATGTTGCAGGGCGCATTGAAACAGTTTAATTTTGATCCGGTAGAGTATGCTAAAAAACTAAGCATGCTTGGAAGATTTGCGCAGGCCGAAGAAGTTGCAGAAGCCATTTGTGGCTCGCTTCAGATTCGTCTTCTTATGTTACAGGTACTGTTCTGAACGTAGATGGTGGTTATACCGCGATGTAAACCAATTTCCATCAAACAAATAAAGCCAGGTAAGTATTTTCGTGGCTTTTCTAATTGTAAAAAGTATTTTCTAAAAATTGTAACTCAGCGCAAAACCTGCTCCATTAGTTTGAATCCTGAAATGGGGTCTAAATCCGATTGCTTCATTGTTTTCCAGCGCTATCGCTTTCTCTGCATTTTTATTAGCGGAGAGTGCAAATGGAATCCCAACCCCAATAATTCCAGCGCCAATTCCTACTAAAACCCAGCCGTTAGAATTATCTGTTTTTACATTTTGCTGCCCGGAATTCGTAGTAACCGTTGCTTTATTACCCGAAAGAAGACGTGCAATCCCGAAACCCATCGAGGCCCCACCGGCAAATCCAAAGACGCTCCCTACTGTATTATTCGTTCTGGCTTTCTTAAAAAGTGCTTTGGCCTCTTCATTAGTAAAAACCTGCTTATACTCTTTTGCCTTAAATTCCTGTCCGTCTTTGTACAGTTTATTTTTCTCGAAACTAACCTGGCCGAAAGTGACCGCGATGCAAGCAAATCCAAGAAGAAAGGAGGTGAATTTTTTCATCGTAAATATTTTTTTCAAATGTAATAAAAACATCAGATGAAAAAATGAGCAATCGTATAAATAACCAATCCCACCAAACCACCGACTAACGTTCCGTTAACACGGATGAACTGAAGATCTTTGCCGACTTCCAGTTCCAGTTTGTCTGAAAGTTCTTTACCTTCCCAATTTCCGACGGTTGAAGATATTAGATCACCAAACTGATGGGTGTTTTTCAGAATGTATTTATAAGCTGTTACCCGAATCCAGTGATCAATTTTATATTGAAGTTTTTCATCATTCTGCAAATTAACAGCGAGTTCATCAATATTTTTCTGAATGTATTTTTTCAGCGTAGAGTCTTCGTTTTCCAGTTCTGTTGAAACCGATTTCTTGATAGAATTCCAGATGTCTTTGGAATACTGTGTGAGTTTTTCTTCTTTCAGGAAATTTTCTCTCACGCTGCGGAACTCTTCTTCCCACTCTTCATTTTCCTTCAGTTCGTTGGCGAATGCGAAAAGTTTTCTGGTAATTTCCGAACGCAGCGAATGGCTCTCATCCTGCTCCACATCTTCAAAAAAAGTGGATAACCCAGAAGTGATTTTATCTGCAATAGCATCATCCACAAACTTTGGAATCAACGTATAACTTTCTTTTTTTACCTTCTCGCGCACCATTTCACGGTTATTCGCGATGTAGTTTTTTATTTGCTGTGCAAGATTGGTCATCACGCGCTGATGTTCGTTCCGCTCCAGGATGTAATCCATTCCGTTTCCGATGATGCGGTTAACTTTCACGTCTTCAGACATTTCCCGAGCTTTATTCGCAATGAATTTAACCACCGCTTCGTCATCAAGTTTATGAAGAATATCCAGAACGATCGTAGCGGTTTCATGCAGTAAAATTTCCTGATTTCGCGGTTTGGAAAGCCACTCGCCTACAAAATTCGAGACTTTAAGTTGTAAAATATACGGCCGGATATTCTGTGGCGAAAGAAAATTTCCAACGACAAAACTCCCTAAATTATCGCCAATCTGCTCTTTTTTATTCTGAATAAGATTGGTATGCGGAATTTTGAGACCTAAAGGATGATGAAACAGTGCGGTAACCGCAAACCAGTCGGCCAATGCTCCCACCATCGCCGCTTCAGAAAAAGCACGGACATAACCAATCCAATGCGAATCATCAGATTTCTGAAGTATGGTGGTGATAACGAAAATTACAGCCATCAGAACAAAGAGTCCTGTAGCAAAAGCTTTATATTTCCGGAGCTGTTTCCGTTTTTGCTCGTCGTTCATTAAATCAAATTTACTAATTTTGGAAGAATGAAGTTTATCAGATTTATCCTCATCTTTACATTTCTGCAGGCGTGTTCGCAGGCAAATCAACCCATAAAATCAACCGAAATGAATACATCAAATAACAATCCACATTATTCCCGTACCGATACTTCCAAAGTGAAAGTTTCCAATGAGGAATGGAAGCAGATCCTTTCTCCGGAGTTGTACAGTATTGCAAGAACAGCCGCAACTGAGAGGCCTCACACCGGGAAATACAACGAATTTGATGAAGTAGGCGAGTATTACTGTGCCGCTTGCGGAAACCATCTGTTTAAGAGCGACCAGAAATTTGCCTCCACCTGCGGATGGCCAAGTTTTTTTGAAGCCGACAAAAACGGAGTGGCTTACCTCCGCGATTCCTCTCACGGAATGGAAAGAATTGAAGTGGTCTGTAAACGCTGCGACGCGCACTTAGGTCATGTTTTCAACGACGGACCGCCACCAACAGGAATGCGTTACTGCATGAATTCGATCAGTCTGGAATTTATTGCAGACAAATAAAAAAACTTCAGGAAATACCTGAAGTTTTTTGTTTTACGTTAGCGGCGCTCCCACCTGTAAATCGCAGCGGTGCCAAGGTTGACCATGCGGCGGATTAACTGCAGGTTTTGGACCGGTATTGTTCTGAGCAGCAGTTGCAGCAGGCGCAGCAATTGCCGGACTGATCGGTGTTGTATTAAATCCAGCCTGTGGCGCTGCCTGCGGAACAACCGGAGCAGGTGCTGCCTGTTGTTGAGGCGCACTGTCAATTGGCGCTCCTACAGCAATATCACATCTGTGGAAAGGTTCCCCATGAGGTGGATTAAGTGCAGGTTTTTGCCCTGCAGGTGTTGGAGGAACCGCAGTTGCTGCTACCGGAGCTGCTGCAGTTTGTCCACCTTGAGGTGCAGTTACAGCTACTGTGTCAACAACAGGAGCCAAAGTGTCTGTTGCAGGAACAGCCGGAGCTTCTACTCCAGATTCAGTGTTCACGGTTTCTTTTTTATCGCAGGAAAGCAACATTACCGAAACCGACAGAATTAAAACTGGTAATATTTTCATTTCAATTGTTTTTTAAAAAGTTACATCCAGACCAAGATACACATTTAACGGCATTATCGGCGCATATACCATTCCTCCGTCAAAATAATTTCCGAAAGGATTTGCTACGTCAATAATAGGATTCTCCTGTGTATATGATGTCAGGTTTTCTCCACCCAAATATAAGCGAATTTTTTCATTAATGTTTCTGGCAATCTGAGCGTTCCATGTCATATAAGAATCTGAATACTGCGGAAGCTGAAACATTTCCGGATTGTTTCTCATTTCCGGAAGGCGCTGTTTCCCAACCCAATTCAATGTTGTGTCAAAAGACCAAAAACCGCCTTTATCGTTTTTATCCGTGAAATAACCAAGATTTAGGAAGCCACGGTGTTTCGCCATAAATGGTATTTCACGTCTGCCATCAACATAATCAGCCTGTACATCGTAGAATTTATAAGCTAATCTTACATCAAAATTTTTCACCAGGGAAAAATCCCACTGCGTTTGAAAACTGTTTGCCCAGGATTGTCCGTCTAAATTATAAAACAGAATTTTCTGCGCAGACTGATCCAAATCGAGTAAAACTTGATCCTGGAAATCGGTTCTGAAAAAATCAGCAACAATCATAGATTTATTTCCAAACAGTCTGAATTCCTGCTGAAGGCTTGCTCCATAATTCCATGCAACTTCAGGTTTTAGTCCGTAAATTTCTCCACCGCTATTGATTATTTCGATTTCTCGGTTGGATGCAAAATAGGCCTGACTTTCTGCAAAAACATTGGCTGTACGAAAGCCTCTTCCCGCCGATAGCCTAAGAATTGTTTTCGGTGAAATGTCGTATTTAAAATTTAATCTCGGTGTGAACTGCGTCCCGGCAAGATTGTGAAAATCCGCTCTCGCACCTGCGACCAAAGTATATTTAAGCCCTGTAAGCGTATATTCGAAGAATAGTCCGGGAACGGTTTCCGTGCGTTTGAAATTCTGTGTCAGATAATCTTCATTATAGTTATCGTAGAGAAAACTTGCTCCCGTTTTATACTTATGATTGGTATTTCCGAAAATACTTTCGAAGATTAAATTGGAATAAAACGTTTTCTGTTTCCCAAAATAATTTCTGTAGCCGAAGAAACTATCCTGTTGATGATAAGTAAACTGATTCATCAAACCAATACTTTGATAAGGTTTTCCCTCGAAAATATGACCGGTTTTGTTCCACACCTGAAATCTGGAAATATCTATACTAACGCCGTACGCAGACTGTTCACTTTGATCCAGGCGTTTATCAAAATCCATTTGACCTGCATTTCTTTTATCCTGCAGAAAATTAATTCCGAAATGAGAACCCCAACCGGATTTTTCCAGTCCGTGATAATCCAAAAGATAGGTTGCGTTTAACTGTGTTCCGGTTGGCTGATCCAGAAAACCGTCTTCATTATAATCCATTTTGGCTAAAGTTCCGTTTCCGTGCAAAAGGATAGAATTGCTCCAGTCGCCGGAAAGCGCGGAAGTGTGCGTAACATTCGCTTCAGTTCTTGCATTGATATCGGCAAAAATATTTAGCGAAGTTTCAGGCTGTGATTTGTATTTCAGAAGTTCTGTATTGATTTGTCCCGTAATACTTTCGTAACCGTTGGTCACCGTGGAACCGCCTTTGGTAAGCTGAATTCCACCAATCCATCTTCCTGGAATAAAATTCAAACCGTATGGCGTTGCCAAACCTCGGATTTCTGGCAAAAGTTCTTTCGTTAGTGAAGTATATTTTTGATCTAGACCCAACATTTTTAGCTGTTTGGTTCCGGTAACTGCGTTGGAGAATGAGACATCCACCGTTGCATTCGTTTCGAAACTTTCAGAGAGATTACAGCACGCCGCTTTCAGAAGTTCTTTCTGACCGATATTATAAGTTAATTCCGCTGATTTTCTGCTGAGCGCCGTTGCTTCCTGAACTCTTGTAAGCGTAACTCCTTCAATAGATTTGTCGTAATGCTCCTCGTTGCGCAGCATTTCTTCTCTTTTTGCAATTGATTGCTCGGTATTATCACTCTTAACAAAAACTTGCGGATTTGTTGCGTGACCATTTTCTAACTGAACCTCTTCTCCTTTTTTCGGAAAATCTGATTTTCTGTCGTAAAGGCAACATCCGGGAAGGTTTTTATAAACTTCATCGTTTGCTTTATACTTTTCGTTATCGTGGCCTACTTCTGCAATTTTCTCCAACAGAGAATCTCCCGTCAGGTTTGAGTTCCCGAAGTCAACAGTCAAAGTTTGTGTGGAAGGCGACCAATTGGCTCCTGCAGCACCCATTTCCAAAGCTGTAGCTTCAATTCTGGTTTTGCACTCCGCACAGTTTCCCTTCACAAAAAACTGATGTAGCTTTTCGGATTTCATTTCAGCGGAAGATGTTTGATTCTCATTTACTAATGGAGTTCTTTCATAATGACAGCAACCTGGTAACGCATCATAAACTTCCTGAGTTGTTTGGAACATTTCGTTGTCGTGACCCACCAAAGCAATCTGCTTCAAGATTTGCTCTTTGGAAGAAACGGCATCATCAAAAGTTACCTGAAGTTGCTCTGTAGATGCATCCCATTTTGCAGTGGCTGCGCCAGCTTTTTTCGCATTTTCTTCAATTCTGTCCTTACACATTCCGCATTCACCACGAACCATAAATGTTTGCTGCGTAATGTTTTGCGCCATCACAAAAGCACCCAGAAAAAAGAAAACAAAAAAGAATAATGCTTTTCTAAGATTTTTCATGACTTACTGTTTTTTAACATTAAGGTTTGGACGCTCGTACTGACAGCAGGAATGCAGCTTATCGTATGCAGTTTTCGGCGCCTGGTAAGCTTCGTTATCGTAACCGGCTTCGGCAACTTTTTTCAGAATTGCTTTTCTGTTTGTTTTTTTCGGATCGTAGGTTAGTGAAAGGATTTTTGTGTCTTTGTTCCACACCGCTTCTACCACATCTTTTTCGTTGATGGCTTTTTCGATGGTGGTTTTACACATTCCACAGTTTCCGTACACTTTTGCGGTTTCTGTACGTGCATTTTGGATTTGTGCGTTGTAGTTATTTGCTAAAAGGAAAAGCAGAAATGCCATTCCTGACTTAAGGAAATTTTTCATTTTTTAAACAGTATTAATTATTATTTGCCGACCGAAACATTTATAATTCGGTCTTTAACCAAAGTTTTCACCCCAGTAAAACGATATTAATTAAACTATTTTAGGCGGTTGCCAAATGTTCTGAATTACAGAAAAAATAAAGGAAGACTCCGCACCGAACATGGCATTTTTCTGATCAAAAAACCTTGCGGAAATCAATTTCGTTTCATACTTCAATGCTGAAAACGTGAAGTTCGCATGACAGCCAAACGCACAACTGCAGCTGCCGTCACAGGAATTGTGAGAATCTGTTTTTTGTGAAGATGTGTGACAAGAGTCGGATTTTGCACTGTCGCAACATCCAGAAGTATCGGAGGATTTAGAACAGCACTGTTCCGTTTGTTGAGCAAAAATCATCTGATTTGGGAAGATAAATGCTCCCAAAAGAAAAATCATCAGAATTAATTTTACTGCTCTTTTCATGAACTGCAAAGATAATGATTAAAAATAATTCCTAAATCGTTAAAGTTTTATAATTTTAGTTAAAGTGAAACGCATTTTAAATACCTGACAATGAAATAATTGTAATTTTGCACCCGAATTAAAAAGAGAAAAAGAGTTTTTTATGAACAAGATACTTATCGTTCTTACAGTCGTTTTTATGTTCAGTACTTCGTTTTTTATTTCAAAAAAAGCTGAACAGCAAGACAGCGGTGAAAAAACAAATACACAACGTGCCTTCGTTCCCCAACCAATAAAAAAACCAACCGTTTCTACAGCTGAAGAAATTTATTCTGCCATCAGTTTTGATGGAATGAACACATTGAATCCTGAAGTTTTCAAAAAAGCCTTTCTCGGTTTCCAAAACCTGAAAAAAGCCGGAGCGCTGGATGAAAACAGCAATCTGCTCAGCATTTGTGATTTCAGTCTTTCGTCCAACACCAAGCGTTTATGGGTGATTGATGTTGATAAAAGAGAAGTAGTTTTCAACTCGTTGGTGGCGCATGGTAAAAATACTGGTGAAGAATTTGCGACAAAATTTTCCAATATTGAAAGCTCTTACCAAAGCAGCATGGGATTTTATCTTACCGATGTCACTTACCACGGTGAAAACGGATATTCGCTGAAACTTTTGGGGATGGATAATGGCTATAACGATGCCGCACTAAAACGAGCTATCGTAATGCACGGCGCGGATTATGTAAGCGAAAGTTTCGCGGCGCAGCACAAAAGAATCGGTAGAAGTTGGGGCTGTCCCGCAGTACCGAGAGAAATTGCACAAAGCCTGATCGACACGATTAAAGAAAAAAATTGTCTGTTTATTTATTATCCGGACGAAAAATACCTCTCATCGTCAAAATGGCTGAAATCACCAGAAACTATATAAGAAAACCGGCAAAAGCCGGTTTTTTTATGATAATTCTATAGGATTGTTGTTTTTCCGCTGCTCTTCTTCCATGCGCTTTTTTCTGTCGAGATCTGCTTGAGGATTTCTTTGCGAATTGCGGATGCCACCTCTCTGCATGCTTTGCATCATTGAAGCGGGATCTTTCCTGAATCTTTCGAGTTGTTTTTCGTAATCTTTTCTCTTCACGGCAAGAACACTCCCACGTTGCTGAAGCTCCGGCAAATTCGCGATGGCTTTAGTTTCCTTTAAGTCAAAAGAATAATCTCCTTTTGCATCTTCAATTTTTACAATTAAACCGGGCAACCCAGAAAATTTATATGGCCCATCCATCACCGGAACATCCTGAGTAAACCAAGCTGTCCATTTTCTTCCAGCAAAATCGGTTTGCGCTTTTTGAACTTTATAAGTTCCTATGGTGCTGGTTTCCGGAAGAATTTGCCAGTTAAAATTACGGTCTTCCTGATAGGAATAAAGATCGCGTGCGATTCTGTTTTTATAGATTATTTGCTGCTCGGCTATGTTTTTCTCAATTTCATAATTAATCTGCGTTCTGAACTGATCCATCTGCGAACGGTCGAAACTGAAGTTTCTGGTTTGACGATTCCGCTGCATTAAAGAATCTCTCAAGCTTCTTTTCTCACCGTAAAACACGGATTTACTTCCACTCACATCCAAAAAAGCATTCTCCACAACCGGCTGTGCTGTAGAATCTGTTTTCATCGAAACTTCATATACAAAACGCGTTGCTTGCGCATTGAATGAAACCGAAACGGCAAGCAGCAAAACCGAAAAAAATCTTCTCATATCCTTTTTAATATCAGATGCAAATAAGGGAGATAGGTTAAACTTAAATGCAACGATACTGTTAAAAATGAGGCAGTTTTTGCTGTCAATGATAATAATAGCTAAAATGAAAGTGCAAATTTGAATATCAGTTTTATAGTTCGTACTTTTGCAAATTAAAATCATTCTAAATAAACAAAATGATTAAAGTAACCGATCAGGCAAAACAAAAGGCAGCCCTGCTGATGACGGAAGACGGCTTCAACCCCGAAACCGATTACATCCGCGTGGGCGTGAAGAGCGGCGGATGCTCCGGCCTGGAATATGTCCTGAAATTTGACAATAAAACCGAAGAAACCGATCAGGTTTTTGAAGATAACGGCGTGAAAATCGTCGTAGACAAAAAATCCATCCTTTATCTTGCCGGAACCATCCTGGAATATTCCGGAGGACTGAACGGAAAAGGATTTGTTTTTAACAATCCCAATGCCAACAGAACCTGTGGTTGCGGGGAGAGTTTTTCGCTTTAATTCTGCTGAGCGAAGCGCCTTTGCGCCCTTAAAAGCAGAAAATTTAATATAAATTTCTTTGCGCTCTTTGCGTTTAACAAAAAAGATGGCAAAATACACAGAAGACGACCTAAGAGAAGACCTCAAAACAAAAGAATACGAAGCCGGTTTTTACACCGACATCGAGTATGAGGATTTCCCGACTGGTCTTAACGAAGATATCATCCGAGCCATTTCGGCCAAGAAAGAAGAACCGGAATGGATGACCGAATGGCGTTTGGAGTCCTTTCGCATCTGGCAGAATATGACAGAACCGGACTGGGCCAACATCAAGTACGAAAAACCTGATTTCCAAGCGATAAGATACTACGCAGCTCCAAAGAAAAAGCCGGAATTGGCGAGCCTTGACGAAGTAGATCCCGAACTTTTGAAGACTTTTGAAAAACTGGGAATTAACATCGAGGAACAGAAAAGACTGGCCGGTGTGGCAGTGGACATCGTGATGGATTCCGTTTCCGTGAAAACTACTTTTCAGGAAACACTGAAGGAAAAAGGAATCATCTTTATGTCGATTTCCGAAGCCATCCGTGAACATCCTGATCTGGTGAAAAAATACATCGGAAAAGTTGTTCCGAGAGGTGATAACTTCTACGCAGCACTCAATTCCGCGGTATTTTCCGACGGATCTTTCTGCTACATCCCGAAAGGTGTGAAATGCCCGATGGAACTTTCCACATATTTCCGTATTAACCAGGCCGGAACCGGACAGTTTGAAAGAACTTTGGTGATTGCTGATGAAGGAAGTTATGTTTCCTACCTCGAAGGCTGTACTGCACCTGCCCGCGACGAAAATCAGCTGCACGCAGCGGTTGTGGAACTGATCGCAATGGACAATGCGGAAATTAAATATTCCACGGTTCAGAACTGGTTCCCTGGTGATGAAAGTGGAAAAGGCGGTGTGTATAACTTTGTGACCAAGAGAGGTTTATGTGAAAAGAACGCGAAGATTTCGTGGACGCAAGTGGAAACCGGATCCGCAGTGACCTGGAAATATCCAAGCTGCATCCTGAAGGGTGACAACTCCATCGGTGAATTCTACTCCATCGCCGTGACCAACAATCATCAGTATGCTGATACAGGCACGAAGATGATTCACATCGGGAAAAATACGCGTTCCACTATTATTTCTAAAGGGATTTCTGCAGGAAAATCAAATAATTCATATAGAGGTCAGGTAAAAGTAATGCCGACGGCGAAAGGCGCAAGAAACTTTTCACAGTGCGACTCGCTTCTGATGGGAAATGAATGCGGTGCACACACGTTCCCATACATTGAAATCAAAGATCCTACGGCACAACTGGAGCACGAAGCCACGACCTCCAAAATTGGGGAAGATCAAATTTTCTACTGTAACCAACGCGGCATCGATACTGAAAAAGCCATCGCACTGATTGTGAACGGCTTCAGCAAAGAAGTCCTGAACAAACTCCCGATGGAATTCGCGATTGAAGCGCAGAAATTACTTGAAATATCACTCGAAGGATCGGTTGGATAAAAGGCTTAACCGCTAAACACAATTCAAAATAATTAATGACAAAAATCTTTGCGCAATTTGCGTTTAAATAGTAAAAGATGTTACAAATCAAAAACCTACACGCCCAGATTGAAGACGGCGTTGAAATTTTAAAAGGAATCAACCTTGAAATAAAACCGGGCGAAGTTCACGCCATTATGGGACCGAACGGCGCCGGGAAATCTACTTTGTCTTCCGTAATTGCGGGAAAAGAAGATTACGAAGTGACCGATGGCCAAATTCTTTTCGAAGGTGATGACATCGTGGAGGAAGCACCGGAAGAAAGAGCGCATAAAGGTATATTTATGTCTTTCCAGTATCCTGTTGAAATTCCTGGAGTTTCTGTAACCAATTTCATTAAAGCAGCGATGAACGAAAACCGCAAAGCCAACGGACTCGAAGATATGCCTGCGAAGGAAATGATTGCGATGATTCGAGAAAAATCTGAATTGCTGGATATCAAGAAAGATTTCCTTTCAAGATCATTAAATGAAGGTTTTTCCGGAGGTGAGAAAAAACGTAATGAAATTTTTCAGATGTTGATGTTGAACCCGAAACTCGCGATTTTGGATGAGACTGATTCCGGATTGGACATTGATGCACTGAGAATTGTAGCTGATGGTGTGAACCAATTCAGAAATGAAGGAAACGCGGTGCTCCTTATCACGCACTACCAAAGACTTTTAGATTATATTCAGCCGGATTTCGTGCATGTTTTAGCCGATGGAAAAATCATCAAAACCGGAGACAAAACTCTAGCGCTGGAATTGGAAGAAAAAGGCTACGACTGGCTGCTAAACTAGAGTAAAGAACCAAGAGCCAAGAACAAAGAATCCGGATTGATCTTTTCTCTTTTTTCTTTTCTCTTTTATCAAGAAATTTAAATGGCACTGTACGAACAAATATTAAATAATCACTCGGAGTTTCTAGGGAAACTGCAACATTCTTTTCTGAATGATGCCAGAAAATCTGCGCTGCAAAAATTTGAGGCAGCCGGTTTCCCTACGAAGAAAGACGAGGAATATAAATACACGAATCTTCGGGAAATCACAGAAAAGGAATACAATTTCTTTCCCTCCGAACATCACAATATCACAAAGGAGCAACTGGACGAACTGCATCTTGGTGAAGAACATTTCGACTGGATTGTCTTCATTAATGGTGAACTTCACAAGGAACTTTCCAAAGTTTCCATCGAAAATGTGGAATTTCTGTCCTTCCGTTATGCGTTGAATGATGCGAATCACCGTGAGGTTTTCGATCAGTATTTCAATAAACTTTCCAATCAGGAAAATGCTTTTGTGAATCTGAACTCAGCTTATGTTCGCGACGGATTCTTCATGAAAGTTCCTAAAAATGTGGTAATTGAGAAACCTATTCACGTTTTCTATCTTTCTCAAAATCAGGAAGTAAACACTTTTTACAATACAAGAAATTTGCTGATTGCCGAAGAAGGTTCAAAAGTGGAAATCATTGAAAGTCATCACAATTTCGACTCAACTTTTGTATTCACGAATGCAGTAACCGAGATTTTCGCAGGTAAAAATGCAAAAGCTGACTGGCATAAACTGCAGAATGACAGCGACACTTCTTATCTTGTGGACCATACTTTTGCGCAGCAGGAAAGGGATTCTCTCGCAACGGTTAACACGTTTTCTTTTGGCGGAAAACTGGTAAGAAACAACCTGGACTTCATTCAGAATGGCGAGAACATCAACTCCTTCATGAACGGAATTACGATAATCGGAAACGAGCAACTGGTTGATCATCATACAGCGGTCCATCATAATCAGCCGAATTGTGAATCTTATCAGAATTACAAAGGAATCTATAAGGATAAGTCGCACGGCGTTTTCAACGGAAAGGTTTTCGTCGATAAAATCGCGCAGAAAACAAACGCTTACCAACAGAATAATAACGTTTTATTAAGTGAAGGAGCGACCATAGACACCAAACCTCAGCTGGAAATTTTTGCAGATGATGTAAAATGTTCGCATGGTTGTACGGTTGGTCAGTTGAATAATGACGCGCTGTTTTATCTGCGGGCAAGAGGAATTTCCAAAAAGGAAGCACAGGCTCTTTTATTATATGCATTCGCGAACGATGCGATGCAGAACATTGATATTGAACCACTTAAAATTAAAATTTCTAAGCTTTTAGCGGAGAAACTGGAAGTGGAAATGGAGTTTTAAAAAACTGCAAAATATTCGAAAAAAATCTGTACCATTGTGCAGATTTTTTTATTCAACAGAATGACACCAACTGAATATCAGCGAGAGATAGAATGGCTTTTCAAACAGGCGCCGAATTATCAAATAGACGGTAAAAAAGCGTACAAACCCGGACTGGGAAATATTACCAAACTGTGCGAATTTTTTGGAAATCCACAGGATAAAATCAAAACTGTACACATCGGAGGCACCAACGGAAAAGGCTCGACCAGCAACATGCTCGCTTCGGTTTTGCAGGAAGCCGGTTATAAAGTTGGGTTGTACAATTCTCCACATCTCGTAGATTTTACCGAGCGCATAAAAGTGAACGGACAAAATGCCGAGAAAAAATTTGTTTATGAATTTATTCAAAAGTTGAGATCGCTTCCGGAAGATATTCGTCCTTCCTTTTTTGAATTTACTACGTTGATGGCGTTTGAGTATTTTGCACAGAATAAGGTTGATTTAGCCATTATTGAAGTTGGACTTGGTGGAAGACTGGATTCCACCAATATCATCAATCCAATTGTCTCAGCCATAACAAATGTCGCTCTCGATCACATGAATATTCTGGGTGATAGCATTGAAAAAATTGCGATAGAAAAGGCAGGAATCATCAAACCAAGCGTTCCGGTGATTTATGGTGGTGACGATGAGTATGTGAAAAATATCTTTAAACAGAGGGCGGATGAAAATAATTCAAAATTTACTGAAGCAAAAAATATAGAAGGATTATATTCATCTGATTTACAGGGACATTATCAGCAGAAAAATATCAAAACAGTTATCGCCTTAATTAACGAGCTTCGCGTTCTGGGATTTGAAATTTCCAAAGAAAACATTGAGAACGGTTTACTTCATGTTCAGAAAAACACAGGATTTATTGGTCGATGGTTTAAGTTTTCCGAAAACCCATTTATAATCTGTGATACCGGACACAACCAAGCCGGTCTTGAAATGGTTTTTGAGCAGCTGAACAACATTACGAAGAAAAAGCATGTAATTTTAGGATTTGTGAAGGATAAGAAAATTGACGAAGTTCTGTCGATTTTACCCAAAGATTCCAACTTTTATTTTGTGAAACCGTCCATTAATCGCGGCCGACATCCTGAAGATTACGAAGAACAGTTAAAAAATGCAGATATTAACTATAAAATTTTTGATGATGTACAGTCCGGATATCTTGCTGCAAGACAAAATGTTATGGAAGACGAAATGATATTTATCGGCGGGAGCAACTTTGTAGTGGGAGATTTTTTAGAAAAAAATTTGCAGAAATAAAAAATGATTGTATATTTGCCGAACCAAAAACAAGGGTTCTTAGCTCAGTTGGTTCAGAGCATCTGGTTTACACCCAGAGGGTCGGGGGTTCGAATCCCTCAGGACCCACACTTGAAAAGAAATCTCACAGAAATGTGAGATTTTTTTTATTCCTTCTCCAGCAAAAGTCCGAGTTTGTAAAAATCCAGATAACGAAGCGAAGCTTCACCAGAAATCAGTTTCTCTGCAATTCGTTTTCTTCGAATTGCGAAAAGCTTCTTAAATGCAAAACCGGTCCCACTCTGCTGAAACTTTCTGTATACTTTTACAAGTTTTATGTCCTGAATTTTCGGATAGATAGTGCGGCTTTTAATCATCCTATGTAAACTCTCTACCGACTCTTCCACTTTCTTCAGATAAACTTCGTTGCTCTCCAAATCATTGTTATATATGGGATTTTCGATATGGGCAATCTGAATGTTTTCCGACTGCAAATCCATCGCAAACAGAAGGTCTTCATAACCGTACTTCTGAAACTGGGGATTGAAATTTACCTTTTTCAACACGCTTCTCTTTACAACAAAATTATTGGTTTGAAAACTCAAATAAGGTTTTTCTCTCCTGCTTTCAACCGGAAGATTCTCGCGTTCTTTAGCAAATTTCCAGCGCAACAGATGATCTTTATCGGGTTCTTCGTCTGAAACAATGCGTCCTCCATAAATCACCTTAACACCTTGATTATCATTGATATAATCAATATAGTTCTTTAGGAAATTAGAATTGATGATTTTTCCGTCACAATCTAAGAACAAAAGATAATCTCCGCTTGAATAGTACAGAAATAAATTACGAATCTGCGACCGTCCGACATTTTTTTCAAGCATTACAAAACTCTCCACATAAAGATCGAGTTCGTTATTCAACAGTTTAATATAATCATCGGAAGCGTCGTCTATCAGCAGAATTTCAACATCAATATTACTTTCCGAAGCCTGCTTTTTCAGATCGTAAACAAGTTCACGAACATCAAAATTATACACAGGAATACACACGCAAAGCTTCATATCATCTCAATTATTTTTTGAAGATCGATTTCGTTTAAACAAGCCCAATCACCGCGATAACAGTCCTTATCACCAAAAACTGAACAAGGTCTGCAGGTTAAATCTTTGATATGAACCGCGTCTTCATTACTTTGGCCATAACCCAAAAAACCAGCATAATAATGCGTCGCGCCCCAAACTGAAATACAGCGAGTTCCAACAAGACTCGCCAAATGCATGTTGGCAGAATCCATTGAAATCATCGTTTCAAGTTCAGAAATTTTCTGAAGTTCTTCTTTTAAGGTCAGTTTTCCAGCCAATGAAGTTGAGTTCGGAATCTGAATTTCCCAAGAATCAAGAACCTTTACTTCTTCCTTACCACCCCCCAAAAAATAAACATTGTGAGTTTCACTAAGAATTCTGGCAATTTCAAAAGATTTTTCCAATGGCAGCATTTTGCCCTTGTGCTGAGCAAAAGGCGCAATTCCTACCCCTGATTTCTTTGCTGAAACTGGACGGAGTTGATGAGAAAGTTCAAGTGAAAAACCTATCGCCCGGAAGACATCTGCATAACGCTCAGTAGTAAGTTTCAATTGTTTTTTATCGAGATTCCAGACATCAGTCAACTCTTCTTTTTCTGATTTCCCTTTATCTATTTTGAAAGTTTGGTAATTTTTAAACCGAAAAACACGGTTCAGTACCTTGGTACGAATTACATCATGAAAATCTGCAACCAAATCCGGGCGGAATTCTTCAGAAAGTTCTTCAGCCAAACGCTTCATTCCAAGAATACCTTTATAACTGTCTAAATCAACGCCTTTGAAAGTAAGACGTGGAACATTCTGAAAAAGATCAGCAAAGTTTTTTCGGCTTACCATTACGATTTCACTGTCAGGATTTTGCTCCAGAAATTCTCTGAAAACCGGCACCGTCATGGCCACATCGCCAAACGCTGAAAATCGGTATGCCAATATTTTTTTCAAGATTTTAACTGAAATGCAACAGCGTAAAATTTAATCTGCTTTGTCATCGCCATTAATCCGTTGGCTCGCGAAGGCGAAAGAAATTCCTGCAGGCCGATTTCTGAAATGAAATCAAAATCGGAGTGGAGGATTTCCTGAGTAGAGTGTCCGCTGTAGATAGAGACTAGAAGTGAAACGATTCCTTTCGGTAAAATCCCGTCCGAATCGGCATCAAAAAACAGTTTCCCATCGCGGAAATCAGCATCAATCCAAACTTTCGACTGGCAACCTTTGATGAGATTCTCGTCGGTTTTCTTGTCTTCAGGAAGACCTTTCAATTCTTTACCCAAATCGATAATGTATTCGTATTTCTGCTCCCAATCGTCCAGAAACTCGAATTCATCAATTATTTCCTGCTGTTTTTCTTTAATCGTCATGCAGCAAAGATAAAAAATTAACCGCGGAAAATTTCCTGCTTCACCTTTTCGAAAAGTGCAATAATTTTGGGCTCTTCATTCTCCCAATTGAGTTCGTTAGAGGCCTTTTCCAACGACTCTCGATAGAAATTTTTGCCTTGATTTAAAACCTTTTGTAAAACAGTAACCAACTGATCTTCGGAATGATTTTGAATGATTTCGCCTACCCTATATTTTTCCACGATTTTTTTCATCTCAGGAAAATTGGAGACCACGACAGGAACACGCGCCTGAATATAATCGGAAACCTTGTTAGGCAGTGAATAATAATAACTTTCGCCATTGTTTTCTTCAATGCTTAAACCAACATCAGCGTTGACCGTAATTTTTCGTAGATCCTCGGGAAGCAGTTTTCCCAAGAACTTTATTTTATTCTGCAGCGAAAGCTTTTCGGTTAACTTTTGGTAATTTTCTTTCTGAGGACCGTCTCCTGCGATCCAAAGTTCTGCGTTTTCAATTTTAGCCATTGCAGGAATCACCTTATCTAAACCTCTCGACGGATTGATTACACCTTGATACAAGATTATTTTGCGTTGTTTATTTTCTTGATAATCTAGATGTTGCACCATTTTTTTTGGAAAATTCTGTATGACAACAGGCTTTTCAATTCTATATTTTTTCACAAACCAATCAGCGTAGCTTTCGCTTGCCGTCATCATATACCTTTGTTTGGGAATGGTAAACTTTTCAGCCAGTCGCCAGATTTTCTGCACCCATCTTCCGTTTACAGAAGGCATTTCAGTAAAAATTTCATGGCTGTCGAAAACCATTGGAATTCCCAGTTTTTTGGAAGCAAAATAATTCGGCAACACTGTATCGAGATCATTACTGAGCAGAATTGTGTTTTGGTCGGCGCGTTTTAAAAGCTCTTTATAAAGTTTCCTGTTGAATTCAATATAAGCAAAGCGTAGAATTTTGGAATTCAGACTGATTCTTGAGAATTTATAAGGTCTTTGCATTTCGGGTGCGCCGCCCCAATTATTTCCGATAAGTTCAATCTCAAATCCGTTTTCGTGAAGCGTCCTGCAAATTTTTTCAACCCGCTGGTCAGTATACAGATTATTGAAAACGCTTACTAAGACTTTCACTTATACAATCAGGCTTTTTTGAAGAGATGATAAATTTGGATAACGCAAAGTATGGCGTTAGGAATTATAATTGGCCAAAGATAATTGCTGAAAACCCCATAAATAACAAAGAGAATACAGCCGATAAGATTAACAATCCTGATTTTTCGGATATCTTTCAGTACAAAACTGAGAACAACAAAAAAAGAGGCTGCATACCCTACATAATTAGCGATTTCCGGCGTCATTGGGTTGATTTTTAAGGTGCGACAAACCTAAAGAAAAAGATCGTAAAATAAAATTTTTTCTGCCATAAAGTCATAGTAAAGTTTTGGTAAAGTATTTGTAACTTTGATAGGAGGTAAAGCATTTTTAATCCCTTTACCTTAATGAACACAGCATATGGACTACAAATTTTCAAACGGTTTGGACCTTGTTTTCAAACAAAGCAGAAACGAAGCGAGGCGTTTGCAAAACGAGTTTCTGAATACCGAACACTTCCTGATGGGCATCATAAAAACAGAAAATTCTGCAAAGGATATTCTGAACAGTTTGGGTGCCGATCTTACTCAGATAAAAAGAAAAATTGAAACCATGTCCGCAACGGGAATCAACCCACTTGCTGCGGAACCAGAAAAAATTTCTTTTACAAAAATGGCGGATCAGGCAGTGAAAAGATCAGAGCTTGAATGCAGACAATATCAGTCTTCAGAAATAAATACCGTGCATTTACTTTTGGGAATTCTTTACAAAGCAGAAGACCCGACCACAAATATTTTGGGCTCTTATGATATTGATTATGAGCGTGTTTCACGTCAATATCAGGCGATGCTTAAAGATTCCGGACAAAACCCTAAAATGAGTGCGTACGATGACGATGAAGAGCGCGAAGATTACGGACAAATGCGCAAACCTACCGGAAATATCGGTGCAGGAAAAAGCAAAACTCCAACCTTGGATAATTTCGGAAGAGATTTAACATCGTTGGCTCGTGACGGAAAACTGGATCCGGTAATTGGACGTGAAAAAGAAATCGAAAGAGTTTCGCAAATTTTGTCAAGAAGGAAGAAGAACAATCCGCTGCTCATCGGTGAACCGGGCGTTGGTAAATCTGCCATCGCAGAAGGTTTGGCGTTGAGAATTCAGCAGAAAAAGGTTTCCAGAGTTCTGTACGGAAAACGCGTTATCACTCTTGATTTAGCGAGTTTGGTTGCAGGCACCAAATACAGAGGTCAGTTCGAGGAGAGAATGAAAGCGATTATGACCGAGCTGGAAAAAAACCGTGACGTTATTCTTTTCATCGACGAGCTTCACACCATCGTAGGCGCAGGAAGTTCAACAGGAAGTCTGGACGCATCGAACATGTTTAAACCTGCTTTAGCAAGAGGTGAAATTCAATGCATTGGTGCCACAACCTTGGACGAATACAGACAGTACATTGAAAAAGACGGTGCGCTTGAAAGACGTTTCCAGAAAGTAATGGTTGAGCCAACTTCGGTTGAGGAAACTATTCAGATTCTGAATCAGATTAAGGATAAATACGAAGACCATCACAATGTTATTTATACAGACGAAGCTATTTCTGCCTGTGTGAATTTAACATCGAGATACATTACCGATAGATTTCTTCCGGACAAAGCGATTGATGCGATGGACGAAGCAGGATCGCGTGTTTACATCAAAAACATGAAGGTTCCGACTGAAATCATCGAGCATGAAAAGCAAATTGAAGAAATAAAGGAACAGAAACAAAAAGCAGTAAAAGCTCAGGATTATCTTGAAGCCAGAAAACTGAAAGATGAAGAGGAAAGACTGCAGATTGAACTGAACCTTGCACAGGAAACCTGGGACAAAAATGTGAAGGAGAAAAAAGAAGTGGTGACCGAGGAAAACGTGGCAGAAGTTGTAAGCATGATGAGCGGAGTACCTGTAACCAAAGTTGGTAAAAACGAGCTGGACAAGCTTGCAAAAATGGACGAAAACCTTAACGGAAAAGTTATCGGCCAGGAAGATGCAGTGAAAAAAGTGGTGAAAGCCATCCAAAGAAACCGCGCCGGACTGAAAGACCCTAACCGTCCGATTGGTACTTTTATTTTCCTTGGAACAACCGGAGTTGGTAAAACAGAGTTAGCGAAAGTAATGGCTCGGGAACTTTTCGATTCTGATGAAGCGTTAATCCGCATTGATATGAGTGAGTATATGGAAAAATTCGCCGTTTCGAGATTGGTTGGTGCGCCTCCGGGATACGTTGGTTACGAAGAAGGCGGACAATTAACAGAAGCTGTTAGAAGAAAACCTTACGCGGTGGTTCTTTTGGACGAAATTGAAAAAGCGCATCCGGATGTGTTCAATATTTTACTTCAAATCCTGGATGAAGGTCACGTAACAGATTCGTTGGGAAGAAAAATTGATTTCAGAAATACCATTGTAATTCTTACTTCAAACATCGGAACCCGCGATTTGAAAGACTTTGGAGATGGAGTTGGTTTCGGAACATCAGCGAAGAAATCTACAACTGATGCACGTGCACGCGGAACCATTGAGAATGCTTTGAAGAAAGCCTTCGCTCCGGAATTCCTTAACAGAATTGACGATATTATAATCTTCAACTCTCTGGAACAGAACGACATCAGAAAGATTATCGATCTGGAACTTTCCAAAGTGTATAACCGACTTGAAAAACTGGGCTACAAAGTTGAACTTACCGACGAAGCCAAAGATTTTATCTCGGAAAAAGGTTGGGACAAAGATTATGGCGCAAGACCGCTGAAACGTGCCATCCAAAAATACATCGAGGATCTTCTTGCAGAAATGCTGGTAAACAAGCAGCTTGAAGAAGGCGGAACCGTTGTTCTGAAAGTGAACGAAGCCAATGACGCGTTGGAAGGAACAGCAAAAAAAACCAAAGAAAAAGCGAAATAAAAAACGCTTATAACTAAATAAAACCATCGGGATTTCCGGTGGTTTTTTTGTTATCTACGGTTCGGTGATGAAAAATTACGGTTCAGTAAGAAATATTTTTATCCGTTGATTCTTCAAAATACCTTTACAAAAAAATCGGAGAGACCGTAAAGTTTCTATCTTTATTATCAGTAAAAAAGCAATGATCAGAAAATCTATAAATACTTTAATTTCAGTTTCGTTTGTAATCGCAGCGTTCATTTTTACATTTTCTGTGCACGATAAAACGATTGAAAACGCATTCCTCAGTTTTGCAGTCTCATTATTTTACACATTCGTCATCGGAATGGGTAATTCTTTGGCGAACAAATTTATATCTCAAAAATTTTCGTGGGTTACGCAAACCAAAGTACGTGCAATTCTTGGAATTGTGTCGACTCTTTTAGTAAGCGTTGTTTTGGTCTTGCTCTGTAATTACATTGTCTTTGTGATTATTCAGGGTGAAAATCCGGAAAATTTCTTCCGCGGAAAAATCGCGGTTATCAACTGGATTGTATTGAACATCGCTCTTTTAGTTTCTGCGGTATTACATGCAAAATCCTTTATTGAAGAATGGAAAAACGCATCCAGAAAGGAAGTTGTAGAACAGAAGATCATTGCAAAATCGGCCAATGCACAGTTCGAGAGTTTGAAAAACCAACTGGATCCTCATTTTCTTTTCAACTCGCTAAATGTTTTGAGTTCTTTAATTGACGAAAACACGGATCAGGCGCAGCGTTTCACTTCGGGAATGTCAAAAATTTACAGATATGTTCTGGACGAAAAAGACAAAGAACTGGTTACTGTTGCAGAAGAAATAGAATTTGCAAAAACCTACGCTGAATTGCTAAAAACCAGGTTTGAAGCCAGCGTTAATTTTGAATTTAATATTGATGAGCATTTAAATAATGCTTTCGTGGTTCCACTATCGTTGCAGCTTCTATTGGAAAATGCGATAAAACATAACTACGCAACCTCACAAAAACCACTACAAATCAGAATTTATTCCAATGATAACCAACTAATTATAGAAAATAATCTGCAGCAACGGGACATCGTAAAAGAGCGTGAAGGAATCGGACTTTCGAACATTGTACAGCGCTACTCTATTCTAACGGAGAGAAATGTATTCATAGAAAAATCTCCGGAATCATTTAAAGTTAAAATCCCCATTCTAAAACAAAAAATTACAGCTATGAACACAGACAACAACCAGGAAATGATGACTTATGACAAGGCATCGAAACGAGTAGAGCAACTGAAAAGTTTCTACGGCAATCTCATTTCTTACTGCATTTTTATTCCGTTTTTATTCTTTATTAACTGGCAAACTTCTCCTAGTTATTGGTGGGCTTTTTGGCCAATGCTCGGTTGGGGAATAGGTGTTTTGGCGCACGGAATATCAACTTTCGGAATAGGCAGCGACTGGGAAGAAAAACAGATCCGTAAATACATGGAGAAAGAAGAACAATCTAAAAAATGGCAATAACTATGGAAACTAACACCGAAACTAAAAGTATTGCGTACAAAAAAGCGCAAAAAAGAGTGAAAGAAATCACTAATTATTACTGGTTTTTAGCGGGCTATATTATCATAGCAGTCGTGCTTCTTTACCGTGATTATGCACAGAATATTTTTCATTTTTCCAGAGAGTATATTGAACTGATGCTGGTTCTGCAGGGGATTTTCCTGCTGCTTTACGGTCTTTACCTGTTTATTCCAGCTTTACACAACTGGGAAGAAAGAAAAATCAACAAACTCATGAAAAAAAATCAGCAAAATGGAAGATAACATCAAATATCAGCGCGCAAAAAAGCGGGTAAAAGAAATTAAAGGTTTTTACTTTCACCTTATGATTTTCATCCTGGTAAATGCATTAATCATTTTCGCCAAATATATGCAAAATGAAACCTATGAAACAGGAAATGTTTTCGGTATGGCAATGTGGGGATTAGGTTTAACCGCACACGGACTTTCAGTTTTTCTTCCGGGAATTCTTTTCGGTCGCGACTGGGAGGAAAGAAAAATCCGCGAATACATGAAGAAAAACAGGTAACTTTAACCAATGGAAAAAATCAGAACGCTTATCATCGAAGATGAAAAACCTGCAGCACGAAAACTTGAAAGAATGTTGGGTTTATTTCCTGATTTAGAATTAGTTGCAACAATTAACTCTGTAGAAGAGGGAATTGATTTTTTTCAGAATAACGAACATCCTGATCTCATTTTTTCTGACATAGTACTCGGCGACGGACTATCATTTGACATCTTCGAAAAGATTCCAACCAAAAGTTTTCTGATTTACACCACAGCTTTCGATAATTATACGTTGAAAGCTTTTAAACTCAATTCGGTTGATTACCTTTTGAAACCAATTGATGAAGAAGAACTGCAAAATTCCATTGAAAAATACAAATCCTTCATTCCGCAAAACCAGAATTATAATAATCTGAATTTCAAAAACTTAATTCAGAATAACAATCCGAAACTGAAGCGTATTGTCTCCAAAATAGGTTATAATTTGAAAATCATTCAGGTTGAGGAAGTTTCATGCTTTTTTTCCGAAAACAAAATCGTCTATGCGCAAACTTCGGAACGTGCTTTTCCGACAGAATTCACGCTCGACGAACTGGAATCTATTCTGGATAGCACAAAATTTTTCAGGGTCAACAGACAATACATTATCAGTATCGATTACATTAAAAACATTCACACTTCGCCTTTATTTAAAGTGGAACTGCAGTTTCAACCAACTGAAGAAATTACCGTGAGCCGCGAAAGAGTAAAAGAATTTAAGGAGTGGATTTCCCGCTGATTAGTGATAGAAGCTGTGCAGAACCATCCCGATAATTACAAGAACCATCCAGAAATAGCGCAATGCAGCACTCCACACCCAATGTCCGCCATCAACTGACATCACGCGGTTACCGACGAACGTTACAGCAAAAAACAAAGAAGAAAGTACGCTGAGAAAAATCGCGTTGAGACCTGTACTTTTCAAAGTCGAATAATTAACTAATAACTCCGCTTCCTAAAAGTTCTTCTTCCACATACCACGCTGCGAATTGTCCTTCTGCGATGGCTGACTGTGGATTCTCAAATTCAATAAAGAAACCTTCGCCGAACTGATAAAGCGTAGCTTTCTCCAAAGGCTGTCTGTAGCGAATTCTGGCCATCACTTCCATCGATTCACCATTGTTCAACCTTAGATCTTCACGAACCCAATGGACATCAGTGTTTTCAATTTTCAAAGCTGAACGATAGAGCCCAGGAAAATTCTTGCCTTCTCCAACGAAAAGAATGTTATTTTCCATATCGCGCGAAACGATGAAACAGGATTCTTTATGGCCGCCAATTCCTAAACCTTTGCTTTGGCCAATGGTGAAAAACTGAGCGCCCTGATGTTTTCCGATTACTTTACCGTCTGCTTTTTTATATTGAATTTTTTGAGAGAGATATTGTAATTCATCCAATTTGGAAGAAAAAACGGGATTTTCTTTGTGAAAATCTGCAAAATCAGAGAAAATTTCTACAATTTCACCTTCTTTTGGAATAAGCTGCTGTTGAAGAAACTGAGGCAAACTCACCTTACCGATGAAGCACAATCCTTGCGAATCTTTCTTTCCGGCTGTAACCAATCCGATCTCTTTTGCAATTTCCCGAACTTCGGGTTTGGTTAAATTCCCGATCGGGAACAATGCTTTCGAAAGTTGCTGCTGATTGAGCTGACAAAGGAAATACGACTGATCTTTATTGTTATCTTTTCCTGCAAGAAGCTGGTAAATTTCCTGTCCGTTTTCATCAGTGAACGAGTCGAGCTGTGCATAGTGGCCGGTCGCAACTTTATCTGCGCCTAAAGCCAAAGCTGTTTCCAGAAAAACATCAAATTTTACTTCGCGGTTGCAAAGAACATCCGGATTTGGAGTGCGCCCTTTTTCGTATTCCGCAAACATATAATCCACGATGCGCTCTTTGTAAAGGTAGCTCATATCAATTACCTGAAACGGGATTCCCAGTTTCTGTGCAACCATTAAAGCATCGTTGCTGTCTTCAATCCAAGGACATTCATCTTCCAGAGTAACTGAAGCATCGTTCCAGTTCCTCATAAAAAGTCCCACAACATCATGTCCCTGCTTTTGCAGAAGATATGCGGCTACAGAGGAATCTACACCTCCGGACAAACCAACTACTATTTTCATAATCCTGTTACGCTTTCGTTAAGGGAAAGTTTTACGGCTGCAAATTTACGACAATTAAAAACGATTATTTCTATGTGTGGATTTTATGGTATAAATTTGGCTGATTGAAAGACCTTACAACTAAAAACAAAACATGATGAAAAAATTTCTCTTCTTTTCTTTATTGATGGCCTTTTCAACGGCTTTTGCGCAAATAGGAACCAACCTTCCTTCCGCTCAGATAGGCGATTCTAAATGGACATTCGGTGGATATGCAGGCTTAGGTGGTGCATTTGGGAACGGTGGCGGAACAGCTTTGTACATCACACCAAGAGTTGGCTACAAAGTTTCCGACAATTTTGAAACCGGTTTAGCAGGTAACTTTACCTGGTCGAATTCCAGGTATTACTCTTCAACCATGTTGGGTGTTGGTCCGTTTGCCAATTACTATTTCAGCAGAAGTTTTTTCCTTAGCGGGATGTTCCAGCATTTTTTCATCAACCAAAGAAACAAGTCACTGGATATCAAACATTCCGGCGACGAATCGGCACTGTATCTTGGTGGCGGTTACATGCAGAGACTCGGCAACAGAACTTATATGCAGATCGGCGCGATGTACAATGTGCTTTACGACAGAGATAACTCCTATTTTGGAAGCGGCTTCATCCCGAATATCGGTATTGTCTACGGCTTATAACGTTGTTCTTTTGTAATTTTTTTTTCCTGAGATATAACAACGCAACCTGATTTATTGGGTAATTTTGGACATCATTTAAAATAAAACATATGAAAATTTTCAATCTTTCTATGGTAATCTGCGGTGCAGCTTTGGCGGTTTCCTGCGGAACTACGAAAACGTATACCATCAATTCAAAAAGCGGAAGCAACACTCAGGGAACAGCAAAATTCGTTCAGAAAGGTGGCTCTGTTGAATTGGATATGAATGTGTATAAACTAAGTGCAAACGGAATACACGCTGCCCACATCCACGAATTTGGCGATTGTTCAGCAGCAGATGGAAGTTCAGCAGGAGGACACTGGAATCCAACTTCGCAGCAGCACGGAAAATGGGGCGTTGGAGAACACCATGTAGGTGATCTTGGAAACCTAAGAGCTGATAAAGATGGAACCGCACGTTTGGTAATGAAGACCGACAAGTGGTGTATTGGCTGTAGCAATCCAGCTAAAAATCTCATTGGAAAATCGATTATCATCCACTCCAAATCTGATGATTTTAAAACCCAGCCAACCGGAAATGCCGGAGGAAGAATTGGTTGTGTAGAAATAAAATAAAAAATTAAGCCACCTAAAAAGGTGGCTTTTTTTATTCTGAATGTTGAGGAAAATCCAGCGTGCGGATTGGATATGGAATATTGATTTCGTTCTCACGGAATTTTTTCAGAATTGATTTTCGAATCTCACTCTGAATTCTCGGTTGACGGAAAAGATTTCTGGACGAATAAAACATCTTAAGATTCAGCGCACTGTCTCCAAAACCCTCTAAACGCACAATTGGTCCAGGATCCTGCAGAACATGTTCGCTCTCCAAAGCAGATTCTTTCATCAGTTTTTCCGCTGTATCAATGTCGGTATCATAATGAACTCCCACTTCAATATCGAAGGTAACAATATCATCGTTGTGAGAAAAATTTACCAGCCGGTCTTTTGTAAGCATAGAATTAGGAAAAATCATGTTTTTGTTATCCCTCGTAAGAATTGTGGTTGTTCGCATTTTGATTTCCTGAACCTGTCCGATTATTCCATCAACATCGATTATATCTCCTACTCTCACAGTTCGGTCAATTAAAATAATTACGCCCGAAATAAAATCAAGAAAAAGGTTTTGAAGTCCTAAACCAATTCCGACCAAAATGGCTCCGGAGCCTACAAGAAGCGGAGAAATATTTACTCCCAATGTTCGCAACACCAGGAAAATCATCACTACAACAATCAGGTAGTGGAACATCTGAGAAAATGCGTACTTTTTACCGAGATCTATCCGCTCCGAACGGTAAATAAATTTCTTCAGGAGCATGGATGCAGCCATAGCCACTGCAATGATGATCGCTACTGCAAGAACTTCATAAACACTCAGTGAATACTTACCAAGTGTGAAAATATTGTACTCCAGAATTTGTTTAAAAGTCATACTTACCTCTTCGGTAATTTCGCCAACGTCTTCTTTCATTTTTAAGTTTGCCGCAATGTACCAAAAAAATGTCACTGGTTTTTTATAGCTTTACAATGATTTGATGCTTAATTCAAAGTTGGCATCATCACAAAAAAACGAAAACCATGTTAGTAAAAGTTTACGGAAGCGCCATCCACGGCGTTTCAGCACAAACCATCACCATTGAAGTGAACGTTGACACCGGAGGTGTTGGCTATCATTTAGTCGGTTTACCCGATAACGCCATCAAGGAAAGCAGTTACCGTATTTCAGCTGCGCTGAAAAATGTTGGCTTCAAAATCCCGGGGAAAAAGATTACAATCAACATGGCTCCTGCAGATTTGCGAAAGGAAGGATCTGCTTATGATCTGAGTATTGCACTCGGAATTCTTGCCGCATCATCGCAAATTAATGCAGAGAATATCAGCGATTATCTGATTATGGGCGAACTCTCACTTGACGGTGGTTTGTTGCCAATCAAAGGCGTTTTGCCCATCGCGATAAAAGCCAGAGAAGAAGGCTTTAAAGGAATTATTTTACCAAAACAGAATGTTCGTGAAGCAGCAATTGTAAATGATCTTGAAGTAATGGGTGTTGAAAATATTAAGGAAGTAATTGATTTTTTTCACGAAGGAATTCCTTTGGAAATAACTCAAATTGATACCCGGAAAGAATTTCAGGAAAAAATCAATGATTTCCCTTTTGATTTTTCAGAAGTAAAAGGCCAGGAAACGGCAAAACGTGCGATGGAAGTAGCTGCAGCGGGAGGACACAATATTATACTCATCGGTCCGCCCGGCAGTGGAAAAACCATGATTGCTAAAAGAGTTCCAAGTATATTGCCGCCACTTACACTGAAAGAAGCCTTGGAAACCACCAAGATTCACTCCGTCGCAGGAAAAATTGGGACAGAAACTTCACTGATGACGGTACGCCCGTTTAGAAGTCCACATCATACCATTTCCGACGTGGCCTTAGTTGGTGGCGGTACTTATCCGCAACCCGGCGAAATTTCACTGGCTCACAACGGTGTACTTTTTCTGGATGAAATGCCCGAGTTTAAACGGACCGTTCTGGAAGTAATGCGGCAACCGCTGGAAGACAGAGAAGTTACCATTTCCAGAGCAAAATTTACCGTGAATTATCCAGCGAGTTTTATGCTGGTTGCAAGTATGAATCCAAGTCCGAGTGGATTTTTTCCGGATGACCCGAATAACACTTCCTCGATTTCAGAAATGCAGAGATATATGAATAAACTTTCCGGACCACTTCTGGACAGGATTGATATTCATATTGAAGTACAGAAAGTTGAATTCAATCAACTGACAGAAAAGCGAAAAGGCGAAACCAGCGTCGAAATTCGGAAAAGAGTTCTCAACGCGAGAGAAATGCAAAGCGAGCGGTTTAAAAACCTTGAAATAAATTACAACTCCCAAATGGGACCAAAAGAAATCGAAAAATACTGCAGCCTGGATGAAACCTCAACTAACCTACTGAAAACAGCAATGGAAAAGCTCAATCTATCTGCGCGTGCGTACGACAGAATTTTGAAAGTTTCCCGAACGGTTGCAGATTTGGATTCGAGCGAGAAAATTCTTTCCTCACATATTGCTGAAGCTATTCAATACCGAAGTCTCGACCGAGAATTTTGGAATGTATAAAAAAGAAAACCGCCTCAAAGAAGCGGTTTATTCAAAAATTTCATCCTATTTCCAGGTCTGGTTGTTCTTGTTTTCTGATCTTGTTACGCCGTTGCCAATATTGTAGGCGAAACCAACTCCAAGCGTTTGTTTCAACTGAGTTTTCTGGATTTGATTATGATCATACAGCAAATCCAAAGTGATTATTGACGACACATATTTGTTGATTTTCATATTAAGCACGCCTCCATAAGAAAGTACCAATCGTTCCGGATGATCCAAATAATTGGAAAAAACCGAAGCGGTATTTGTAAGATGCATATTCTCCATAATCTGAACTTTATACATTGCAGTACCCAGAAAACCGAACTGGAAAAGTGAAGAATCGCCGTCGTTTTTCAAACCGTAATTTCCGGCTCTCTGTAAATCCTCATCAAGAACGAAAGTCCATCTTGCATTGGCGGGACGCAGTGTCATCGTAAAATTATCGTTGGGTCTGTAAGTGAAACCAGCACCAAGGTTTACATATCCCGGAGCCATGAAATTTGAAATTTTTGGAGCTGCAGGATTGTTTCCGTCTTCATAACCAGGAGCAAACTGCGTAAGCAAACTCGCGCCTGCAGAAACATACCAGTTCTTAGAAATTTTTCTTCCGTAATTAGTAGAAAGATTGATGACATCCTGAGTTTTTCTGTTACCCACACCTTCAGTATTATTCTGTCCATAACCAAGAATTACGATGTTTTCCCAAAGATCTTTGTCTTTTTCGTAGGTCATGTTGTAATTGGTTCCGGCAAGCCATCCAATATTATTGGCTCCACCACCAACCCAGTTGGAAAAAGCGGCTTGGTTAAGCATTAAAGTATTCTGTCCCTGTACCGACCAGTGTTTTACGGTATCCTGATCTACAGCTAAAGAATACTGTGCGGAAATTAAACCGCCTGCAAAAAGCGCAAAAAATAATAGTTTTTTAATACCCTGTTTTTTAGGACTGCAAAGGTATGAATTTTTGCGATTACAGCTATTCTACGATGTAATAAACGGTTTTACCATCCGTTTGCTACGTCTCTCTTTGTGATCAAAACCTAAATTATACGAAAGACCAATTCCTAAAGTCTGTTTAAGTTGAAGACGCTGTAGCTGATCGTGATCGTAAAGCAAATCTAAACTCACCACTGTTGAAATAAACTCATTAAAGCGAATGTTCAAAACGCCGTTGTAGGAAATATCGACTCTCTCAGGATGATAAATATAGTTACTGAAGAAATTCAGCTGATTAACTAAATGGATGTCTTTATAGATTTTTAAGCGGTACAGTAAATTCAGCATCGCACCAATCTCGCTTCTCACATTTTGACCGTCGCGTTCCAAACCATATCTTCCGGCTTTCTGAAGCAGCGCGTCGGTAACAACGGTAAATTTCCCATTTACAGGACGGAATATTGCCTGAAAATTTTCATTCGGATTATATGAAATCCCTAAACCGGCACTGAAATAACCGGGCGACATAAATCTCGAAATGCGGTCCTCGAAAACCGGATCAGGTGTTTCGGTATAATTAAATCCTGGAGCAAACTGAGATACAAACTGAAAACCCGATGACAAATAATAATTTTTCCCGATATCATATCCGTAATTCATACTCAGATTGATATAATCTTCTGTTTTTCGGGAAGATTGCCCGCTGGAAGCCACAAAACCAAATCCCATTTGAAGAATGTTTTCCAGATAATGATTTCCGGTTTTATAACTAAGGTTATAGTTTACTTTTCCGATTACCCCGATATTGTTGTTTCCGCCGGCATTCCAGTTTGAAAAAGAGGCCTGGTTGAAAACCAGATTGTGTTGCCCGTAATAAAACCATTTATTATCGTCCTTGGTCTTCAGCAAATTATAGGGCGTAACCGGAATTTCTTCGGTAATGTTCGCAATAACCACTTTGTCGCGAATGACGATGGTATCTTTAAAATGTCTGTCGAAACGAACAAATTTCGGATTCGCCAAGCTGTCCAGATCCAACTTTACCGTATTCCATCCATCCTGAGAAATGGAATCAATCTGTTTCCTAACGAGCGGATTTATCTGCGAAAACACCTGCAAAAAAGCAAGCAAAAAGAATAATACAATAATTTTTTTCGAAAACATACGCCTGCAAAGTTACTAATTTCCTATAAATAGGTTGAAACGCTCAAAACTTCAAATTATTACCTTTTGTCCTCTTTTTTAGAATATCTTTGATAGATGCCGACAGATTTACCAGTATTTTTTTCTGGCTTCTTCTTTGTGCAAAAACAAAAATGTTTAAAGAAACGCTGAATTATAAAGGAGTTTATGCCGCCATTATTATGGTTTCTGCAATGTGGATGGGATTTCTGCTGCAGAATCTTGGTGTGCTCGACGGATGCTCCGGTGCCATCATGCCTTTGGTTCCCGAAGGTCTGAAAGGCGTTTTCTTTTCTCCGTTTCTTCATGGTGGCCTTGATCATATTTTCGGCAATTTGGTGCCGATTTTTGTGCTGATATTTTTGCTTTATCAGTTTTATCCAACCATTGCCCGAAGAATTTTATTCACAGGCTGGTTTTCTGCAGCGTTTTTAGTTTGGCTGCTTCCGCCGATTGATATTTTTACTGGAGAATACCGTTACGTTTGTATCATTGGAGCCAGCGGAATTGTGTATGTTCTTGCCTTTTTCTTATTCTTCAGCGGAATTTTCAGATGGAATATGAAGTTGCTTACCATTTCTCTTCTGGTGGCGCTTTATTATGGCGGACTTGTTTGGGGCGTGATGCCGGAAGAACTCTTCAACACGTTAGAAGAACCAAGCAGAATTTCTTGGCAATCACATTTAGCAGGAGCTGTAGTGGGAGTTATTATGGCCTTTATCTACAGAAAACACGGTGAAGAAAAGAAAAAATTCATCTGGGAATTCCCGAATTACTACAGCGAAAAGGATGATAAACTTTGGCAGCAATACCGCGAAAAACATCCCGAAGATTTTGAAGAAATGCCTTACCTGAAAAAGGAAAGCATTTGGGACAGACTGGATGAAATCCGCAGAGGAGAGTAAATTTTTCATTACATTTGGTTAAACTAAAAACCATGTATTCCGAAGAAGCACTTTACTCCATCGCCCTGCGCAGATGTCCACTCATCGGCGATGTAATCTTTCGGAAGCTTGTGCAGAAAGCAGGATCCGCAGAAGAAGTCTGGAAACTATCCAAATCGGGCTTAACAAATATTCAAGGAATCGGAAAACGCATTTCGCAGGAAATTGGCAATGACGACCATCTTCGCTTTGCTGAAAAAGAGTTGAAGTTTTGTGAAAAAAACAACATAAAAATCCTCCTCAGAAATCAGAACGAACTTCCACCTCTATTACGTGAATGCGATGACGCACCAAGTATTCTTTATCTAAAAGGAAATCTCGATTCATCTATTTCTCCACTAAGTATTGTAGGAACAAGAAATATCACAGCTTACGGGAAAAAATTTGTGCAGGATTTTTTGGAAAATCTGCCTTCCCGAAGAATGATGACCATCAGCGGACTTGCGTTGGGCGCAGACTCGGAAGTTCATGCCAAATCACTGGACAACACTATAAAAACTGTCGCGGTACTTGCTCACGGTTTTCACACTCTTTATCCAGCAAAAAACAGAAATCTTTCAGAACAAATTCTTGAAAATGGCGGCGCGTTAGTGACCGAGTTCAATTCATCGCAAAAGCCTGACCGAGAAAATTTCATTCAACGGAATAGAATTATAGCCGGATTTTCTCCTGCAACCATAATTGTTGAAACTGCTTTTGGCGGCGGTTCTGTAAGTACTGCTACTTTTGCCAATATGTACAACCGCGAAGTTTTTGCTTTGCCCGGAAAAATTACCGACCGCTACAGCCAAGGTTGCAATATGCTTATTGCGCAAAACAAAGCGGCAACCATTTCAACCATTAAAGATTTAATAGAGCAATTAGGCCTAAACGATAATATCGAAAAGACGGGCCAACTGTTTCCTAAATCTGAAATCAAGATAAACCTTCCTGAAAATCAACAAACTATCTATGATGAAATTTTGAAAAATCCAAATATTTCATTAGATCAATTGGTCGAAAATCTGGATCTTTCCACCAGCAAAATTTTACCTGTTCTTCTCGAACTTGAATTATCAGGATACATCAAATCACTTTCCGGGAGACAATTTTTGGCAAATCTGTAATTAACAGTTTGTTAATATTTCATGCTTTTTTACTTAATCGTTTATTATTTGTAAAATAACATTTGAAATTATGAATTTAATAAAATAATTAATGATTTGTTTTGAATTTTCACTAAAATAAAAAAGATTATTTGTGAGTTTTGATAAAAAAATTAAATTTGTTGACACTTACAATCAACCTCTATGGAACACTATAATGTAGATCAAAAAATCCAGGAGTTCATTGCCAAGATTGAGGCAAAGAATCCCAATGAGCCCGAGTTTCTTCAGGCAGTTAAAGAAGTAGCAGTTACGGTTTTACCATTTATTGCTTCTAAAAAAGAATACAATGGGATGAAGCTTCTTGAAAGGATGGCAGAGCCGGAAAGAGTGATTATCTTCCGTGTTCCTTGGGTAGATGACAAAGGAGAAATCCAAGTGAACAGAGGTTTCAGAATTCAGATGAACTCTGCAATCGGTCCTTACAAAGGAGGTATCCGTTTCCATCCTACAGTAAATCTTTCTGTCCTAAAATTCCTCGCATTCGAGCAGACCTTCAAAAACTCATTGACAACACTTCCAATGGGAGGTGGAAAAGGTGGTGCAGATTTCGATCCGCAAGGAAAATCCAACATGGAAATCATGAGATTTTGCCAAGCTTTTATGACAGAAATGTGCAAACATATTGGTCCTGAAACCGATGTTCCTGCAGGTGATATTGGAGTAGGCGCAAGAGAAATTGGTTATCTTTTCGGACAATATAAGAGAATTCGTAACGAATTTACCGGAGTTCTTACCGGAAAAGGACTTGCTTATGGAGGGTCATTAATCCGTCCTGAAGCTACAGGATACGGTGTTGTTTATTTTGCCGAACAAATGCTTAAAACCATCGGTCAGGATTTCAAAGGAAAAACCGTAACTGTTTCCGGTTTTGGAAACGTTGCTTGGGGTGTTATCAAAAAAATTGAAGAACTTGGCGGAAAGGCTGTAACTATTTCCGGTCCTGATGGTTACGTTTACGACAAAGACGGTATTACCGGTGAAAAAGTTGACTATCTATTGGAGCTTCGTGCTTCTGGAAACAACAGAGCCGAAGATTATGTAAAAAAATATCCAAGCGCAGAATTCTTTGCAGGCAAACGCCCATGGGAGGTTAAGTGTGATGTGGCTATCCCGGCTGCAACTCAGAACGAACTTTTCATTGAGGATGCGAAAAACCTCGTGAGCAACGGAGTTGTTTGCGTAACTGAAGCTGCAAATATGCCTTCTACATTAGACGCTATCAATTATTTCCTTGAAAATAAAGTTCTGTTTTCTCCTGGAAAAGCATCCAACGCAGGTGGTGTTGCAACATCCGGGCTGGAAATGACTCAAAACTCTATCAGGCTCAACTGGTCGTCTGAAGAAGTGGATGCAAGACTAAAAGAGATTATGATTGGAATTCACAAAGCTTGCCGCGACTTCGGAAGAGAAGAAGACGGCTATGTGAATTACGTAAAAGGTGCAAATATCGCCGGATTCGTAAAAGTTGCTGAAGCAATGCTTGCTCAGGGAGTAGTATAAAATAAAAAGTCCGGAAAAATTTCCGGACTTTTTTCTTCATAAAACCTGTCCCGGGTTAATGGGAAAAAAGTAAAATGAAAGGATAAAAAGCACTGGAAATCAGTGCTTTTTATTTTTTTAGTCTACTTTAACTTTTGCTTTCGACTCGGCTTTCTTAACCTCTGTCGCTTTAAGCTCAGCTGCAGTTTCCCGCTTCACTGCTGCTTTTTCAACAGATGCATCAGCTTTTACTTCTTCAAGTTGAGGAGTTGCTGCTTTAACTTCCATTGCTGCAGCTGCTTTTTCTTTCTTTGCATCGTTGGCCGCAGTGTTTTTTTCTGTAGTTTGAGCACTTGCGAAAGTTACTCCTGCAGCCATAAATACAACTGCCAAAAATGATTTCTTCATAATATTTCTTTTTGATTGTAAAGCGAAGTAAATAATTATCTTTCAAAAACAAAGTATCAAAAAGGCTATTTAACTAAAATTTATGAAAAATCAATAATTATTAACATGTTAGTTTATTTCTGCAAGTTTTTCATCATTTTTTCAACAAAAACGTAAGCTACAGGACAAATTAATGTATTTTTCAACATTAGGTCATTGATTTGGTAAATCTTCTTTCGGTCAGTATGCGGATATTCTCTGCAGGCTTTTGGCCGCACTTCGTAAATAGAGCAGGTATTGTCGCTATTGAGAAAAAAACAGGGAAGATTCTGCAAAACCTTGTCATTATCTTCATCAATACGAAGAAATTTAGCTTCAAAATCAGAGGCTTTAAGACGAAAATGTCGGGAAATTCTGTCAATGTCTTTCTCGGTATAAAGCGGACCGGTTGTTTTACAGCAGTTGGCACACTGTAAACAATCAACTTCTTCGAAAACTTCGTCATGCACTTCCTGAACTGTGTAATCCAGATTTTTGGGCGGCTTTTTCTTCAGCCCTTCAAGAAATTTCTTATGTTCTTTATGCTTCTGAACAGCAAGATTTTTATACAAATCCAAATCCACAATAATGATTTTAGCTCGACAAAATTAAGTTTTATCCCTGAAAACATAACACTTTACAACACCTGTAAATTTGGTATCTTTGAGATATGAAAAAGTTAGAAACGAGAGAAGATATTGAGCTGCTGGTAAACAAATTCTACGACAAAGTGGGAAAAGACAGCAGCATTGGTTTTTTCTTTAACGACATAGCGAAAGTTAACTGGAGCGAGCATTTACCGAAAATGTACCGGTTTTGGGAAACACTGCTTTTCGGACAGGTTTCCTACAAGGGTAACCCGATGGCGGTGCACTTCCCCATTAACGAAATCCAGGCGATTGAAAAACATCACTTCGAGCATTGGCTTAAACTCTGGACCGAAACCGTTGAGGAAAATTTTATCGGCGAAACAGCAGAATTGGCAGTTTACAAAGCTTCGAACATTGCACGTTTAATGGCGCATAAAATGGAACTGGCGCGGAGACTTTAGAATTACGGAACAATCGTAACGAAAATATACGCAGCCAAATTGACCAAAAGTACCGTTCCGTACAGAATATTTGTTTTTCCTCGGCTTAGCGAAAGCATTACAACGATTACTGATAATCCGAGGAGAATAATGGACTTAATGTCAATTCCCAATACAAACGGAATGTCATAAAGAATACAAACTACAGAAACCGCTGGAACCGTTAATCCGACAGAAGCCAAAGCCGAACCCAACCCAAGATTAATTGAAGACTGAATCTGGTTGTTGCGCGCCGCACGAATCGCAGCTAAACCTTCCGGAAGCAAAACCATACATGCAATGATAACTCCGACCAATGCTCTTGGTGCACCAATGTTTTCCACAAAATCTTCAATAACGGGAGAAAGTCCTTTTGCCATAAAAATTACAATCGCCAAACAGATGATTAGAAAAACCAAGCTTACCAGCGTTTTAGCCAGTGAAGGCGGATCTGCTTCGTGCGTGGTATGATCTTCCTCTTCTACAATGAAATAATTTCTGTGTCGCACTGTTTGAACCATCAAAAAGGTCCCATAAATAACCAGACAGGCAATAGAAACAAAAACCAACTGCGCTTCAGAATAAAACGGACCTCTTTCCGTAGAGGTATAATTTGGAAGTATTAAAGTAAGTACCAAAATTGCCACCAAACTCACTAAATACGTTGTACCGGAGCTTCGCATAAAAAACTGCTCACGGTATTTTGCGCCGCCAATCACAAAAGAAATTCCAAGAATTCCATTTAGAATAAGCATTACGGCTGCAAAAACTGTATCTCGGGCGTAAGTGATGGCACCGTCTCCTCCGGAAAGCATGAAGGAAATAATCAGTCCCACTTCGAGTATGGTAATACAGATGGCAAGAATAATAGTTCCGTAAGGTTCGCCCACTTTATGTGCAACAACTTCCGCATGGTGGACCGCCGCCATTACACTTCCAAAAAGCAATAAACCGCCAATAATTTGCGTTAATCCGCTGATGTTTAAGAAGCTAGCAAGATAAAAAATTGCCGCAGCCAATGGAACCAGAACTGTATAGTGGGTTAGTAATTTCAGTTTCATTAAAAAAATTTGTTAAAAATACAGAAAATCTATCAAAAATAGATTTAAAAAAGATTACATTAATGAAGCTGTAACCATCGCCAAAAGTAAAAATCCTGAAAGTCAGTAAACATATGAAACAGCAATCCTGTAGCTACAATTTTCCACTTTCCTTTCAGGAAAATGGTTCCTAAAAAATACAGTGCAATCATCGGATAGGTGTGAAGCGGATGATAACCAATGCTGTTACGGTTCGGATCGAAAAGCGGATCGGCAAAAATATGATCAAGATCCACCAACATTGTCGCGACCAAGATTAGATAAGCGTAGCGCCAGGTTTTTCTCCAGAAAAAGTACGCCAAAAATCCCGGGAAAATCAGGTGCAGAAAATAATGGAAAATCTCGCGGATGTAAAATTCTTCCATTAAACTCTTCCTTTTAGAAAATCCTGCCGTACGTTTTCATCCAGCTTTTCGATGGCATAACGCAGCGTAGTTCTTGGCATTTTGTGATAATGATTCTTCAGAAATCCCAACAATTCCGCTTCGTTCTTCTCTCCCATTTCCCGCAGCAGCCAGCCGTTGGCTTTGTGCATTAAATCGTGTTCATGATACAGGTTTTTCAGGGCGATTTCTTTCAGCAGATCAAAACTGTTCCCTTTTTTCGCGTGCCACATCGTGGAAACCATCGCAATTCTTTTGCTCCACAAATTGTGTTCATCCGCTAAATCTTTGATGATATTATCGTCTTGATTTTCAAAGCAATAAGGCCCCAAAATTTTGTAACAGGAATTATCTACAAGATCCCAGTTATTGATGAATTTTTTGTTGGTAAGATAAAAATCGACAATCTTCCGTTTTTCTTCTGGATTTTTTGACTTTTCAAATTTGGTGACCAAAATTAAAAGAGCGGTATGGCGATGTTCGTGAATTTTTGATGAAAGCAGTTCCGAAAGTTCGTCGAGGGAAATCTTATTCCAAAATTCCTTTGCGATTTTCCGCTGATCGGGAACGGTAACGCCGATAAACTCGTCACCTTCCGCATATTCGCCTGGTTCGGCTTTGAAGAAACGCGGGAAAAATTCCTTCTTTTCAGGAATGGAAAGAAACTCGAGCGCGGATTTGATTTCTTCAACAATCATTTCCGACTAAGATTAAGACTTTTTACGAATTCATTGACCTCATTTTCAGACAAATTACCTGAAATCTGCAGTCTTCCTTGTGAGATTACATCATTTACAACGGGAGCCATCACAATTTTTCGGTTGATGACTATTGCGATTGTTTTACCAACGTTTTTCTCCGTTAAATTCTTAAAATCTTTCGTGCCTTCCGGATTAAATTTGATATCGATAATAAAGCTTCGTAAATCATCTTTTCCCACCTTAGCTTCAATTACAGAGGAGAAGTCCATCGCTGCTTTTTCCTCTAAAATTAAATCTTCCAACTTCTGCTGATAACTGTAGTTTTTCACCTCATAAAAACCATCCGGTTTATTAACGAACACCGATTCTTCAGCAACATACCCTTCTGTTCCCGGTCGAACAACTGCCGAAATTTCATCATATATCCAATCAAAATTTTCATTCGTTTTCTGCTCCAGCAACTCGTAATTACTGAGAAGTTTTTGAAGCGTTTTTGAAGTATAAAACCGATGCAAATCATCAATTTCCTTATCTGTAAACATTTCTAAGTAAGGCTTGCGTAATCCTTCAAGAAGTTTTTCGTCTGTCAATCTCTCACGAATCGATTTTATTTTGCTGGAATCTGCACTTTGTTCTAAAGGAGTTAGCAGATGATCAATAAAAACCATTTTTCTTGCTTCGAAAACACCTGATTTCATCAATATTTCATCTACTTTCTTTTCTTTTGAAATTTGAGCAGATCCGAAAACTCCAAGAAAAAGTAATACCAGGGGAAAAAGTAATTTCATATTCATATCAACAAATCATAAAATCAGTTCTCTTCATCGTCATAATACTCAAACAGAAAATCGTTGTACGGGAATCGTGAAATATGAATTTTCAAAACCTCATCGTAGATCAGTTTTTTCATCTCCGGGAAGTTTTCTTTCGTAAGTGCTGAAATGAAAACTGTTGGGAATTTAGATTTTGCCATCCAGGTTTTTTTCCATTCATCAAGAGAAATATTTTTGCGTTCCGGCGGGGTTAAATCGTCTTCATCCTTCTTCTCGTACGCGAATGCATCAATCTTATTGAAAACCATAATTGTTGGTTTTCGGTGAGCATCAATTTCCTGAAGCGTTTCGTTAACCGACGCTACATGATCTTCAAAACTCGGATGCGAAATATCTACGACATGAATCAGCAAATCGGCTTCACGAACTTCATCCAGTGTAGATTTGAAAGATTCGACCAGCTGAGTCGGCAATTTTCTGATGAAACCAACCGTGTCCGTCAAAAGAAACGGCAGATTTCCGATTACTACTTTTCTTACCGTTGTATCGAGTGTTGCAAACAGTTTATTTTCTGCAAAAACTTCAGATTTTGAAAGTGAATTCATCAAGGTTGATTTTCCAACGTTGGTATAACCCACCAATGCAACCCGAACCATTTTTCCACGGTTTTGGCGCTGCGTTGACATTTGCTTGTCGATGGTTTTCAGTTTTTCTTTTAATAAAGAAATTCTGTCGCGGATAATTCTTCGGTCGGTTTCAATTTCGGTTTCACCCGGACCTCTCATCCCGATACCGCCTCGCTGTCTTTCAAGGTGCGTCCACATTCTGGTTAAACGCGGAAGAAGATACTCATACTGAGCGAGTTCCACCTGAGTTCTTGCGTATGAAGTTTGGGCTCTTTGTGCGAAAATATCCAGAATCAAATTGGTTCTGTCCAAAATTTTTACTTCCAGTTCGCGCTCAAGATTTTTAAGTTGAGACGGCGAAAGCTCGTCATCGAAAATAACGGTTCCAATTTCGTTTTCTTTCACATAATTGCGGATTTCTTCGGCTTTGCCGCTTCCTACAAACGTTTTGGAGTCCGGCTGAGACATTTTCTGTGTAAAACGCTTGTCGACTGTTGCTCCTGCTGTGTACGCAAGAAACTCCAGCTCGTCCAGATATTCTTTCAGTTTCTCTTCGTCCTGATCTTTTGTAACCAAGCCAACCAAAACGGCCCGTTCGTAAATGTGGTCTTTTTTTTCCAGCATAAATTTTCAGTTGCATTGTGCGCTGCAGAGGTTCTGCGGCATTTCTACAAAATTAGTTTTTTTGTTGTTTATAAATGAATTTCAAAACCAATAAAATGATTGTGGCCACTACGGAAATGCTGTTGGTAACAATCATCGAAATATGGTCGTTCAGAAATCCGTACCAAAGCCAAAGTCCGGAGCTTACTACACCGATAATGCAGGTAACCAGCGACAGTTCTTCAGCGGATTTTTCGCGTACGATTTTTATAATTTGGGGAATGAAAAGCGCGGAAGAAAGTCCTCCGGCAATAAAACCAATAATTTCGGGGTTAAAATCCATTGCGGTAATTCTATGAAAGCAAATCAACGCAATTAATGGCGAAAAAAGTTATATCCTTCAGCGATACATTTATATTTAGTCCCAATCGGCTGCGACGAATTTCATGGTGTTTCCTTTGGAATCGAAAAGCGTAAGGTAATGTCCGTCGATAGAATAATTCGTCATTGTAGGAAATTTTTCAGCAAAGGTTTTTTCGAGGTCCATCGCACCTTCACAGTACATCATCGTAGCGCCAATGTCCGAAATTTCTATTTTCCCGCCTGATTTCATTTTTGCGGTGAAAAACATTTGGTTGCATCCCATATATGCGCCATACTGATTAGGATTGGTCTTGGTCGGACTGAAATCGATATAGGCTTTATCCTTTGAGAGAAATTCTTTATCATACTGATCAAATTCCACCATCATCCACTGCCTCTGCAAATTTTCATTGGTTTGTTGGGCGGTACAGTTTCTTATAAAAAGGAAGGAAGCGAGAATGAGCACGATGGAAAAAAAATCTTTCATGACCTAAAATTTATGTGTAACATTCCATTTTTGTGCCGTTAAGTTTTACCTTTAAGAAAAAATTCATGACTCAGGATTTCGTTTCTTTCAAGGCGATCTTAAAGCAGAATGGAAATATGAATGCGGCGTACGTAGAATTTCCTTCTTCAACCGAAGAACTTTACGGCAAGAAAGGACAAGTGAAAATTAACGTTGTTATTGATGGAACCGTTGAGTACCGCGGAAGTCTAGCCAATATGGGACAGGGGATTCACTGTCTTGGTTTAACACAAAAAATCCGCAAAGAAATTGGAAAGAGCTTTGGCGACGAGGTTTCGGTAAAAATCTGGGAAGATAAAGAAGAACGTGTGGTAGAAATTCCGGAAGATGTTCAAGTTGTTTTTAATGAAAACATAGATGCAAAATCTTTGTTTGATGAGATGAGTTATACGCATCGCAAAGAGTACATCCGCTGGGTTGAGGAAGCCAAAAAAACGGAAACGCGGGAAAAGAGAAAAATAAAAATGATTGAAATGATTCTTGCCGGTAAAAAAGGAATTTAATTATTTATAAATAGATTATCAATTACACAAATTATACGAAAAAAAACGCACCGAATTGGTGCGTTTTTCTATTTCAATATTTTACCTTATTGACGCTCGCTTCGCTCGCGCCGAAATCTTAGTTCGGTTTCCAATCGACTACAGCGCGGATGAATGCTTCTGCATTTTCAAGTGGAATATTTGGTAAAATTCCGTGACCTAAATTAACGATATAACGGTCTTTCCCAAATCTGTCGATCATTTCGTGAACCATTTTTTTAATAGTTTCCGGAGTCGAATGAAGTCTTGCCGGGTCAAAATTCCCTTGAAGAGTCATCGTATGATTGGTTAACGTTCTTGCATATTCCGGCGTTACCGTCCAGTCTACTCCCAAAGCTGAAACCGGGCTCATCGCCATATCTTCCAGCGCAAACCAGCAACCTTTTCCAAAAACTACAACGTGAGTTTCAGGAGCAAGAGCTTCAACAATCTGCTTAATATATTGCCATGAGAATTCCTGATAATCCTGTGGTGAAAGCATTCCTCCCCACGAATCAAAAATCTGAACTGCAGAAACTCCCTTTTCAACTTTTCTTTTCAGATAAGCAATTGTCGTATCGGTAATTTTCTGTAAAAGCAAATGCGCCGCTTCCGGATTTCTGAAGCAGAAAGATTTAGCCACATCAAATGCTTTAGATCCTTTTCCTTCCACGCAATAACAAAGAATTGTCCACGGTGAACCTGCAAAACCAATCAGCGGAATTTCGTTGTCAAGTTTCTGAAGTGTAAGTTCGATGGCGTCAAAAACGTAACCTAAAGTATCATTTACGTCCGGAACCTCAACATTTTTAACATCCTCTAATGTTCGGATTGGGTTATCCAACCAAGGACCTACGTTTTCTTTCATCTGGAAATCGATTCCCATCGCCTGCGGAACCACCAAAATATCCGAGAATAAAATTGCAGCGTCCAGCGGATATCTTTTTATCGGCATTAATGTAATGTCTGAAGCAAGTTCCGGAGTACGACAACGTGTGAAAAAATCGTACTGATCTCTCAGTTCGCGGAATTCCGGAAGAAATCTTCCTGCCTGTCGCATCATCCAAACCGGCGGTCTTTCAACAGTTTCGCCACGAAGCGCTTTCAGGTATAAATCGTTCTTAATCATAACTTTTTTTTATCACCTCCAACAGGTCTTCAAGATTACTTTCGTAACTGGTGTAGATGGTATTTTTTGTATATTTTCTAATTTCGTTTGATGTGGTTTCACCAATTGAAAAAAGCTTTTTTCCTTCTAAAGAATTGAATTTCGCAAAGCTACGAACTCCGCTTGGACTAAAAAAACACACTGCATCGTAATTTCCTTTTATTTCCGGGTAAAGCAGATGTGTTTCATAAATTGGGATTTTTCTGTAACCAATATTCTGCAAAGGCAAAGCTTTGTCCAAAACATCCAGCGCAAGATTCCCACAAAAGTGTAAAAAACTTTCGCGCGAACAGTTTTCAATAATGAATTCGGAAAGTTCTCTGGCGTGCTTGGTCACTTTGAAAGTCCCGAAACCGTGTTTTCGAAGTTCCTTTTTGGTTTTCTGCCCAACTGCGTAAATTTTATTGTAATTGCGAACCGTAAAATCTTCATTGGGTGAAAACTTATTGCTGAAAAAACAATCCACAGCGTTTACACTTGTGAAAATCAGAGATTTATCTCTCAGCTCGAATGGCTCGGTTGCGACAGGCTTTATTTTGATGACTTCCACAAAATCATAAGAAAAATGACTCCCTAATTGTTTGGAAATCATCATTTTATCAAGCTTTTTTGTGAAAAGTATTTTCATTGCAATTCCGTCTGATTCTTTATTTCCTGCATCAGTTCGCGACCGCCGTTTTCCAGGATTTTGATGGCAAGTTTTTCACCGAAATTTTCGGTTTCGTTCCAGGTAAAAATTTCATCAGTTTCGATACAGTTCTGTCCGTCGAGTGAGCAGATTCGTCCTGTAAAACGCACCTCATCATTTTCATTAATCTCAGCAAAAGCACCAATTGGCGCAGTACAACCTCCCTCTAAAGTCTGAAGGAAATTTCTTTCGATAGTTGTACAGATTTCTGTTTCGCGACTATTCAGATCTCTGAAAAAATCTTTGATTTCCGGATCGTCTTTCCTTGCACAAATGGCAACAACGCCTTGTGCAGGAGCAGAAATCATCATCGGAAGATGTTCGTATTCTACATTTAGACCAATTCTTTCAATGGCAGCAAGCGAAAAAAGTGTTGCGTCGAAATCTTCGTCTTCGAGTTTCTGTAAACGGGTTTGAACATTACCACGAATATTGGAAAATTCAGTTCCCGGAAATTCTTTGGACCAGAAAGCTCTTCGGCGCAAACTGCTTGTCGCAATCTTCAGGTCTTTCAATTCAAGCGTTTTTGCATCCTCTTTTCTTACGAGAACATCCTGTGGATAATCTCTTTCGAGGACGGCGATAATCTCGATATTTTCGGGAAGTTTCGTCGGAATGTCTTTCAGCGAGTGTACAGCCACATCAATTTCTCCATTGAGAAGCGCAATATCCAGATCTTTTGTAAAAACGCCCGTAATGCCCATCGCATAAAGCGGTTGGGTAATATTTTTATCACCGGTTGCCACGATTGGTAAAATATCGGTTAAGACATTGTTATTCTGAAGGTTTCTGGCAACTTCCCTTGCTTGCCACATCGCGAGCGGAGAATTTCTTGTTCCTATTTTAATGCTTTTCATTGAATTCTTTGTTAGGCTGTTCCACTAAAATTTCGTGCATTAATTTACTAATTTCTTCGGCTTTCCAAGGGTTATCGATGATGTATTTTGCAAAACGGTTGGTGATTTTCTGAATCATCTTATCCGAAAGCTCCATATCATCAACCGCAACATAACGGTGCTTTTTATGAATATTGTGCATTTCGTTGCGCTCCATATTCTTCAGAACAGCTTTGAAATGGTGAATATTGGGAGCGAGTTTCCGTTTTTTCTCCCATTCCAGAAAATCTTTCGTCATCTCTTTAATGATGGCTTCAGCCTTAGGAATTTCTTTCTTGCGCTGCTCGATAGTTTCATTAATATGTCGCGAAAGTTCGTCTACATCAACCAAACTTACATTATTATTTTCGGTAATGTTTTTATCAACATTGTTTGGAATGGACAAATCGATAACCAGCGTTTCTTTTCCGTTAGGGAAATTTGTTTTATTGATGATCGGATGCTGCGCTCCGGTTGCAACAATAAGAATATCCGTGTTCTTCAGTTCTGTATCAATATCTTCAAACTGAATGTGTGGAATATTATATTTCTCAGCAATTTTTTCTGCCTTCACAGCAGAACGGTTTGCAATTTTTATTTTAGGCTCGTGAATATGTTTCACAAGGTTTTCTACGGTATTCTGGCCAATTTCACCAACACCAAGAAGTAGAATATTTTTGTCGGAAATGTTTTTCTGACTGCTTAAAATATAATGTACAGCGGCATAGGAAACCGAAGCGGCACCATTCGATATCCCCGTTTCGTTTTTGATTTTCTTTGAAATCTGAATCGATGAATTGATGGCTCTCTCCAGGTATGGATTAGAGTTTTTCTTTTCTTTCTTGAAACGGTTGTAAGCATTTTTTATCTGTCCGATAATTTCAAAATCTCCAAGAATCTGGCTTTCAAGTCCCGCAGCGACACGGAAGAGATGATTCAGCGCGTCTTCCCTTTTCAGGATATTGGCGTACTTCATGAAATCGGTAAGCGAAACGCCTACAGATTTGCAATATTCTTCGGCTACGTGCAGATAATTGGGTGTTGTGGTGTAAATCTCAGTCCTGTTACAGGTAGAAACCACAAAGGCATCACCCAAACTCTCATCGTGAATCTGGTTGACGAAACTCTTAATATGCTCATCAAAAAAGGCAAATTTGCTGCGTGTTTCAGCATCAGCTTTTTCAAAGCTTACTGAAAGTACGGCAAAATTTGAGGTTTGATGTATGTTAGAATTCTGACCCATCTGAAGCAACCGCAAATTTACGGTTTTTAAAATTAACAGAGACTATCGGAAGCTATGATGATTATCAGTAAGATCTATGAAAAACAATAAATAAGCAGAAAAAATGTTAGACTAATGGAGTCTAAATTTTAATAAAATTTTAACCAAATTACACAGCGCTTCAATTTCCGGTATGCATCTAATTGCATATCTTTGTACACTTTAAAATTATAGAAAATAATGGGGTTATTTGATATGTTCACGCAGGATATTGCGATAGACCTTGGTACTGCGAACACACTTATTATACACAACAATAAAATAGTTATCGACCAGCCGTCGATAGTTGCCATAGAACGTTCTTCAGGAAAACCAATTGCCGTTGGTGAGAAAGCCAAACACATGCAGGGGAAAACCCACGAAGACATCAAAACCATCAGACCATTGAAAGACGGTGTTATTGCGGATTTCCACGCGTCTGAGCACATGATTAAGGAATTCATCAAGCAAATTCCAGGTATTAAAGGTAAATTTTTCCAGCCAACTTTGAAAATTGTAATCTGTATTCCATCGGGAATTACGGAGGTTGAAAAAAGAGCTGTAAGAGATTCCGCGCAGAAAGTAAACGCCAAAGAAGTTAGACTTATTTATGAACCAATGGCTGCAGCAATTGGTGTTGGTATCGACGTACAAAAGCCTGAAGGTAACATGATTATCGACATAGGTGGTGGTACTACAGAAATTGCAGTGGTTGCACTTGGAGGAATTGTTTGTGACAAATCTGTAAAAATTGCAGGAGACGTTTTCACAAACGATATCGCCTACTACTTGAGAACACACCACAACCTTTACATTGGTGAAAGAACTGCAGAAAGAGTAAAAATTGAAGTAGGATCTGCCGTGGAAGAACTTGATGTTGACATTGAAGACATTCCGGTACAGGGTAGAGATTTGATTACCGGTAAGCCAAAAGAAATTATGGTGGGTTACAAAGAAATTGCCCGCGCTTTGGACAAATCAATCATCCGTATTGAGGACGCTGTAATGGAAACTCTTTCCTTAACACCACCGGAATTGGCGGCCGATATCTACAAAACAGGTATTTATCTTGCCGGAGGAGGAGCGCTTCTAAGAGGTTTGGCGGACAGACTGCACCGTAAGACCGGACTTCCTGTATTTGTTGCTGAAGACCCGTTGAGAGCTGTAGTTCGCGGAACCGGTATCGCACTTAAGAACATGGACAAATTTAATTTCCTGATTAAGTAAGACAATTCTAAAACTTTTTACGACTAACTGATGGGATTTTTGCTGAGATTATTTTCGAAGAACGGATTATTCGTCTTCTTTATATTCTTGCAGATTATTGCATTGGTATTGATGTTCACGCGAAATTCCATGCAGCAGTCTTGGGTCGCCGCACAAACGGCAGCTTTCAATTCATGGGTTTCCGGATACATTGATGAAGGAACTTCGTACCTGAGACTGAAACAAATCAACGAGGAGCTTGTTGCGCAAAACAAATCTCTCATGGAGCAGGTTTACGGAAAAGATGCACGAAATGTTCCGGTTTTCAGAAAAGTGCACGACACCATTGGAGGCGGACAGATTTATACCTTTGTTGATGGAGAAATTGTGCACAACTCTATAAACAGAAAAGACAATTATTTCACCATTAACCGCGGAAAACGGGACGGAGTTTTTCCAAAAATGGGCGTAATGGCACCCAACGGAATTGCAGGGATTGTCATCAATACCACCAACTCGTACTCATTGGTGCAGTCGGTTTTGAGTGTGAATAAAATCAGAATTAATGCAGCATTGAAGAAATCAGGCTATTTTGGAACACTCACTTGGAGAGGCGACAATTCAAGAGTGATGCATTTGTCCGATATTCCTAAATATGTTCCTCTTCAGGTGGGAGATACTGTGGTAACCGATGGTAAATCAGCGATTTTTCCGCAGGGTGTGATGGTTGGGAAAGTAGCCGGATTCCACGTGGATACCCAAACCGGATTCTGGGATATTTCGGTGGAGTTGAACCAGAAAATGGGACAGTTGAACAAAGTTTATGTCGTTAAAAATATGAAAAAAGCTGAAGTACAAAGAATTCAGGATACACTGCAGGTAACAATACAACGCGAAAATGATTAGCAGAACTTTATTTACAGACCTTCTGATGATTACATTTCTGGTGGCACTCCAGATTTTCGTGCTGAACCGCATTACGCTGTTCGGAAAGTTTACGCCTGTGCTTTATCCGGTTTTTGTGATGTTTTATCCTTTTTTCCGGAACAGAATTCAGTTTCTGGCCTTAAGTTTTATTCTTGGGCTGGCTGTTGATGCTTTTTTAGGAACATGGGGAATTAATGCATTTGCCACCACGGTTATCGCCTACTTCCGGACAATTATTTTCAGAACTTCAACGGACACTTCAACAGATTTCTTTTCGTTTCAGAGTTTGCAGTGGTCTCAGTTTCTGTTTTTCATACTTTCCAGTATTTTTCTGCATCAGTTTTTAGTTCAGTATTTGGAATTCTTCAAATTCAGTCGTATTTTAGAAGTATTTCTTAACATTCTGGCGACAAGTGGTATTTCGTTTGTTTTTATTCTGATCTATGCTTTTGCCTTTAAAATCAAGCAGAAAGTTTGAAATCTCAATATCTTAAAATTATTTCCATACTTGCCATCATCGCTGTTATTTTTGTAGCGCGACTAGCTTATTTACAGCTGTTTACCGACAGATATGCGCTCAATGCGGCCAATACATCCATCAAAACTGAATACATCATTCCGCAGCGTGGTGTAATTTTCGACCGTAACGGAAAAATTCTAGTCGGCAACCAGCCATCTTATGAAATTTCCTTCACACAGGCCCTTCTGAAACCCGATTTCGATACGATAGGTTTCTGTAATCTGATGCGGATTTCAAAATCAGATTTTATCAAAACCGTTAACGACATTAAGAAGCAGAGATACTACTCAAGACTTACGCCGATGACGTTTATGAAAAACATCAGTCGTGAGGAAATTGCGAGAATCCAGGAAATTATTTTTAAGTATCCAGCTTTCAGCATTGTTTCCAGACCGCAGCGTCAATATGAAGTTTCAACTTCAGGAAACCTTCTAGGATACACCAACGAAGTGAATGACGGCGACATCAGAAAAGATTCTCTCTACTATCTTCCGGGTGATTTCATTGGGAAAAACGGCGTTGAAAAATCTTACGAAACCGAACTTCGCGGCGTTAAAGGAATTAATTACATCCAGAAAGATATAAAGCTGCGCAATGTAGGTCCATACAAAAACGGAAGTCTTGATAAAGATGTAATTACAGGAAAAGACATTACGTTAACCATTGATTACGATCTGCAGCGGATTGCCGAAGAAATGCTTGTGAACAAACACGGCGCAATTGTAGCTTTGGATCCAAGTAACGGAGAAATTCTTGTTTTGGCCACAGGTCCGGACATCGATCCGAATTTGTTCACAGGCCCGGATAAAAGTAAAAATCTGTACCGTCTTCAGATAGACACACTGTACAACAACCGTCCGACTTTCGACCGTTCTATTCAAGCCGCGTATCCTCCAGGTTCAACCTTCAAACTTCTTACAGCAGCTGCGGCAATGCAGATGGGCGTAATGGATGAAAATACCATTTATCCTTGCGGAAGAGGCTTTAATTATAAAGGTTTACGTGTAAAAGGTCACGGTGGAGCAGATCCACTTATTCCGGCGATTCAGGTTTCCAGTAACTGCCACTTTTCGTATGCTTTCATTTCTATTATGAATAAATATCCCGGCAATCCAACCAAAGGTGTAAATGAATGGAAAAAAATCATGAGCAGTTTCGGCTTGGGAGAATATCTGAATAACGATTTGGCAGTCGGCGCACCCGGGAAAATTCCTTCCGGCGAATTCTATGAGAGAAGAAGTGGTAAAAAAGACTGGAGCGACAGTTACACAATGAACGGTTCTATTTTCAATGGAATGGGACAGGGCGACGTTCTCCTCACACCTTTACAGTTGGCCAATTCTATCGTTGCAATTGTCAACAGAGGTTGGTTTTACACGCCACACATCGTAAAATCAATCGACGGCAAACCTAATCCGGATCCAAGATTCAAGGTAAAACACAAAACGTTGGTTGATGCGAAACATTTCGAACCGATTATTAAAGGAATGGAAGCCGTGGTTTTACGCGGAACAGCTCGTAGTTTGAAATCAAATGATTTCACCCAACTTGCGAAAACAGGAACTGCACAGGTTCCTCAAGGGAAAGATAATTCCATTTTTATTTTGGCGGCACCTGCAGACAAACCTAAAATTGTGGTGGCCGCTGTGATGGAACATGCCGGTTTCGGAGCAACCTGGGCCGGACCTGCAGCTACGGTAATTGCGGAAAAATATCTGACCGGAGACATCAAAAGGGAGCACCTATATAAGAAGATGGTGAACGCCAGTTTTATGCCCGAGTATAAAAGACAGTGGGTTGCCGATCTGAAAAGAAAAGGTTTGTATAAGGAACCAAATAAGGATTCCATTCAACTGATAGGCGTGGAAGACAGTTTGAAAACAATTACTGACGAACAGATAAGAGCACGACTTCTTCTGAAAAGAAATGAGTTGAGAAGCAAACTTAACGTAACCAAAACTGATTAAAATGAAGTGGACACAGGGAATTGATAAAATCGGACTTGGACTGTACTTCCTTATCTGTCTTTTTGCTGTCGTGAATATTTATAGCGTGGATGAAGGTTTGGGCACAAAACAGGCTATTTTCTTTCTGATTTCTCTGTTTGTTGGGCTGATCATTTTCTTTCTGCGCACCAAATTTTTCGAAAATTTTGCCGGAATATTTTATATAGGTGGTGTTTTACTTCTGATTGGACTCTTCCCTTTCGGGACTGAAATTTTAGGGCAGAAAAATTGGTATAAATTCGGAGGCATCACCATGCAACCTGTTGAATTTGCTAAAATTGGAACAGCACTCATGGTTGCCAATTACGTTAGCAGTCCGGATTTTAA
>JAEWZO010000048.1 GCA_023458415.1 Bacteroidota bacterium | reverse complement strand
GTGACGTAGTTTCCCTTGTAGAACGCGCTCAGGAACAGTTCGACGAAGAAGAAGCTAAAAAACTTCATAAGAAAATTGCCAAAAATGAATTTGGTTTCGATGATTTCCTAAAGCAAATCAACCAGATTAAGAAAATGGGTAATATGAAGGATTTAATGGGCATGCTTCCAGGTGTTGGAAAAGCCATTAAAGATGTCGAAATTTCTGATGATGCTTTTAAACATATTGAAGCCATTATCCACTCGATGACACCGGAAGAAAGAAGAAAACCTTCCATCATCAATACGCAGAGAAAAGCCAGAATTGCAAAAGGTGCAGGAAGAAAAATTGAAGATGTAAACCAGCTGATGAAACAGTTTGACCAAATGGGAAAAATGATGAAGATGATGCAGGGACCACAAGGAAAACAAATGATGCAAATGATGAGCAAAATGGGCGGCGGAATGCCTGGAATGGGTGGCAACCTTTTCGGAAGATAATATTAAAAACTCGACATAAAAAATCCCGAATCTTCAGATTCGGGATTTTTTGTGAGCTATTTTTTAATCTTTAAAGTCGTAAACCTAAACCAACATTGAAGAGATTGAAATGAAGCTTTTCGCCTGTCGCGGGGCTTTTAAAAGCATTATTCAGCTGAAATGCGTACCGTGCCTCAATAAGCAGCCCTGAAAATAAGTCGGCGCCCAAGCCTACAGCCGCACCAAAATTTGATTTGTTAATGGTATCCGGCACATCATCGAGCCTGAAGGCGAACTGCGGACCCAACTGCACGTTTACTTTCGGCAGGAAATAAAATTTCATCATCACCGGAATCTGCAGATAAGAATCATCTTTAAATTTCACATAATTCAGCGCAGGTTGCATTTTGGCAAATCCAGGAATTCCAAATTCTGTAAAAACTCCCGCATAATAACCTGCAGTAAGCTCATCAAAATCATCAGAAACTACAGCCGACGAAAATCCACCGTTTATCCCAAATTTAACCTGAGCATTCATCAGTCCAAACATCATCATGGCAAAAGCCAGTACTACTCTTTTCATAAATTTTTAATTTTCATCAAAAATATCATTTAAAACATGGACTACAAAAGATAATTCTGCTTTTTCCGGTAAAATTAATTTTAAAATAAAAAAAATCCCGCTTCTTGCGAAACGGGAATGTTTGTTAGGGTGTAATTTCCTTTATTAGAATTTGTAACCTAAACCAATTTGAAGATAATTCATTTTCAATTCTTCGTTATCTACTGGTTTCTTAATATAATTCGTCAAACCAACAGTATATCTTACATCAAGGGATAATTCTTTGTAAAAAGTGTATTCACCACCAAAGAAAATATTAAAATTAGTTGACTTAAGTTCATCTTCAAATACCTCATCTTGAGTATTTTCAAGATCTGAAAGTGCGTCATTAATTTCCCCCATAAATTCCGAAGGAATATTATGATCCTTTAATTTAAAATCACTTTTATACCCTGCATTAAACGCAATAGAAGGCCCACCAAAAAATGCGAATTGAGGCGTAACGAAATATTTAGCAGAAATTGGAATCAAAATTTGATTAAAATTCATCTTGTCTTGAATGGTAAATTTGATATTTTCACCATCAAACGATTCATCATATTTCGCTTCAACTTGACCTCCTAAATTTGCGTACTGAACTTCTCCTTGCAGTGCAAATTTTTCATTCAATTTATGCTCTACAAAAGCTCCTACAAAAAATCCAGATTTGGATTTGTTGTCTCCATTTACACCAAACTCGTCTTCTAGACTCTCTTCCAATACTTTTGAATTAATGCTTGAAAGTGCATAACCTGCCTTCAAACCAAATTTTGTTTGTTGTGCATTTACAGCCGCGAAAAGTGCTAACGTTCCAACTAGCAATAATTTTTTCATAATTTTTAATTTAATTTGGCTGCAAAGATAAGTTTATTTAACATTCCTTTAACATGACTTTTATCATGAATTACTCTTCTCTCTGCCTTTTCTCTTCGTTTCCGTAAGCGGTAATAATTTTCCGCACTACGGGATGTCTTACCACATCTTCTTCGGTAAGGTGTACAAACCCAATTTCCTGCACATCTTTCAAAATTCTCATCGCTTCCTTCAGTCCGGATTTCTGTTTCAGCGGTAAGTCAACCTGGCTTGGATCTCCGGTTATGATAAACTTTGCGTTCATCCCCATTCTGGTTAGAAACATTTTCATCTGCGCATGCGTCGTATTCTGGGCTTCATCCAAAATCACAAAAGCTTCATCCAAGGTTCGACCTCTCATGAAAGCCAACGGCGCTACTTCAATTACCTTCTTCTCAATAAAACCTTCCAGTTTTTCATGCGGAATCATATCGCGAAGAGCATCGTACAGTGGCTGTAAATATGGATCTAATTTTTCCTTCAAATCTCCCGGAAGAAAACCTAAACTTTCACCGGCTTCCACAGCGGGTCTTGTCAATATAATTCTTTTCACTTCTTTATCGCGCAAAGCTCTCGCCGCCAATGCCACACTTGTATAAGTTTTTCCGGTTCCAGCAGGACCAATCGCAAATACCATATCTTTCTTCTCAACTTCCCGAACCAGCTTTTTCAGATTGGTAGTTTTTGCCTTTATCACTTTTCCGTTCACACCTTTCACAATGATGTCCTGATCGAAAACCAATTGCTTTTCGCTTTCATTTTTCAGATTTAGAATATTTTCAACATCCTTCAGAGTGATATGATTATTTCTAGAAATATAAGCTACAATATCATCCAGTCTTTTCTTCAGTACATCCAGAGCTTCCTGATTTCCCATCGCGAAAACGTGCTGATCTCTTCCTGTAATTTTAAGCGTCGGAAATATGGCTTTTATTAAGTTGAAATATTGGTTGTTTACACCGTAAAAAGTTTTGGCATCAATGCCGGAAATTTCGTAATGCAGTTCAAACATTAATTTTTTCTGTTTAGTTTGTTTATTGTCTAAATTTAAAATAAATAATCTACACTTGGGATTTTACTTTTCCACAATTTAGTTTTTAAGAGGAATTACCGTAAATTTGCGATTCACTAAGAATTACAGTTTTCAGCATGTCAATCATTACCCTTACATCGGATTATGGACTTACCGATTACCGCGTTGCAGCGATAAAGGGCAGTATTTTGAACCGAAACGAAAACCTGCAGATTGTGGACATTTCACACACAATACAGGCTTATGATTTACAGCAAACCGCTTATATTGTGAAAAATGCCTATCATTTTTTTCCGAAAGAAACAGTGCACATAATTTCGGTGGACAGTTTCTATGCTAAGGAAAGAAAAGCCGTTCTTTACAAAGCCGATGGACATTATTTTATCGCGGCAGACAATGGTTTACTTAGTTTGGTTTTCTTCGATCAGAAACCTGAAGCTGTTTATGAAATTACACTCAACAACCGTTTTGATGATGTCGTGAGTTCTACCACAACGGACATTTTTGTGCCCGCTGCAGTGCACTTAAAAAATGGCGGACTTCCTGAAGTGATTGGTAGAATCCTGAAAAACCCGAAACAGATTTCTTTCGCACGCGCAGTGATGAACGAAAGTGAAAAAATGATTGTGGGTGAAGTTCTCTATATTGATAATTTTGGAAATGTAGTGTCCAATATATCTAAGAAGTTTTTTACAAAAAGTAAAGCAAATTTCGAAAACTATAAAATTCGTTTCCGGAATATTGTACTTTCAAAAATTCATGAAAGCTACTCGGATATTGTTACCGACTGGAAACGCGAACAGGAATTCCACGGAAAGCCGGCTGTAATTTTCAATGCCGGAGAACTTTTGGAACTTTCCATTTACAAAGGCAATATTCACAACGGTGCAAAAGCACTTTTCGGAATGAATGTCGGGGAAAAAATCTACATCGAATTCGAATAGCAACTTTTAATTACAAATAAGAAAGCCGGCTTTTAGCTAGTCATGGTCGGAAGAAATTCCGGCCATTTTTTATGACTAAGTTTTGAATACCTTTCCGGGGTCTCCGCCTGCAAAAATGATAAGTATTTCGGTAATCATATCGCGAAGTTCCATGGCAATGCG
>JAEWZO010000047.1 GCA_023458415.1 Bacteroidota bacterium | reverse complement strand
AAATGTTGACGGTATCTACACCCAAAAGATGTTGCAGCACCTTGGAACTGTACTACTTTAGTACTACATGATTTAACGTAAAAGCTTATTAATAAAGGAAAGTTAAGATACTGCATCGGAAAGTAATTAAACCCTATAAACACTAAAAAATCCCTTTAAATCAGTGGTTTATAAAAAATAATTTCTGATTGATTAGTTGTTATTTGTATCTTTTGAAGACATACAGTGGATCGCGCTTCCGGAGAAACCAAATTTACTGCAACGCGCGTGGATCTGGTACTCGGTTCGAATTCCATTCTGAGATCTTATGCTGAAGTGTATGCACAGGATGACGATAAGGAGAAATTTGCAAGAGATTTCATCAAGGCGTGGACTAAAGTAATGAACGCAGACCGTTACGATCCCAACTAAATTACTTAAACTTAAACAGGAATCCCTTTTACTTTGGTAGAAGGGATTTTTTTATGAGATTATCTGAATGAAATCCATCGGTCGGTGAACAAAAAAGTGGGAATCAAGAGCACAACTGCCGCTGTAAACATTAATTAACATTCTATTAAAATTCACGTAATCTACTAACTGTATCTTAGCTGATCAGTAGTTGTGATGAGATTTCTTCTTCCTGTTTCGTTGGTTTCTTTGGTGGTTTTATTACTGCTTTCCTTTGTTGCGGAGGATCGCGGAAAAGCGCCGGAAGATGTATTCGTCAATACCGCACTCCTGAATCTTCGTCAACATATCGAACAGCTGAATACTGATAGCCAGAACTACAAAGCGGAGAAAGTAACGACCAAGGAATTACAGGAATCGCTTCGGAAAACAAGGAATTCCTACAAAGAAATAGAATTTTTCATCGCCTACTATTATCCCGATTTTACCAAAAATCATATGAATGCAGCACCGCTCTACCGGCTGGAAGCTGCAGGAACATCTGCTTATACACTGCCGCCCGAAGGATTGCAGGTGTTGGATGAACTGATTTTCTCTGTGGATACTGAAAAGCAGCGCAATGAGATTGCAGAGATTGCGGGTTTTCTGCACAATCAATATTCCAGGTTTTATCTCAGTGCAATGCAGAACGGTTTGAGTTCTGGAACCAACAAAACTTTGCCGCTGAGGATGCAGCTGATCCGCATTTTTTCAATGGGTGTTTCAGGTTATGATACGCCCGGTTCTTTGAACGTTTCGGAGGAAGCACAACATTCGCTCTCAGGGATTCTGAAACATATCGAGTCGGATTCATACTTCCAAAATTATGATGTCTCGAAAGCTAGGAAAATACTGAATGAAGGAATGACCTGGCTTTCTAAAAACCGTGATTTCAACACACTGGACCGCATTGAATTCTATAAAAAAACCATTCAACCGCTCTATGAAGAATTAGGAAGTTGGGACGGCAGAAAAGATGATCTGGAAGAGTTTTCCGGATGGAACAGCAACAGCAGTCACCTTTTTGAAAGCGGTTTCCTGAATCCTTATTTCTACACTTTACTTTCGAAAAATGAAGACGGTGCCGAACTGCGAAAACTGGGAAAAACCCTTTTCTATGACGAATCCCTCAGCGGAAACAGCAAAATGAGCTGTGCCACCTGTCACCTTCCGGAGCACGCCTTCACCGACCTGAAAGCCAAATCGGAGAGCAATGTGGAAGGCAAAACCGTGATGCGCAATTCGCCTACGCTGTACAATTCTGTTTTCGCGAAACGGTTTTTCTACGACATGCGTGCATTCTACCTGGAACAGCAGGCCGAACACGTGATTTACAATGAAGATGAATTCAATACTACCTATGAAAGCATCGTGAATAAAATCCGTAAAAAGCCGGAATACAGAAAGGCTTTCCGTGATGTTTTCGGGACCAGTGAAATCAACCGGCAGAATTTCTCCAAGGCGCTGAGTTCTTATGTGGCGTCTCTCTATTCCTTCGACAGCGATTTCGACAATTTTATGCGAAATGAAAAAGAGGTTTCCGAAGACGTGAAGAAAGGTTTCAACCTGTTCATGGGCAAAGCCAACTGTGCGACCTGTCATTTCGTACCGAATTTCTCAGGTCTTGTTCCGCCATTTTTCAATGAGAATGAATCGGAAATTCTTGGGGTAACCAAAGCGTCGGTCAATAATCCACCCTACGTTCTGGATGACGACCGCGGCCGCATTGCAAGTCCGGTAAGCAAGGAATCATCGTGGATTTACGAGAAATCTTTCAAGACTACAACGGTAAGAAACATTGAACTCACGGCACCATACTTCCACAACGGTGCTTTCAATACCTTGGAAGAAGTGATGGATTTTTACAATGAGGGCGGCGGTGAAGGACTTGGCCTGAAGGTGACCAACCAAACACTTTCACCCGATAAACTGAACCTTTATGACGACGAGATCAAACAGATCATCGCCTTTATGAAAGCCCTGACCGACAACAGCAAAAGCAAGGAATAAAAAATATCACCAAAAGAAAAAAATGAAAAAGAATATTGTACTATCTGCAGTTTTAATGAGTATGGCCATAGGTTTTACCGATGCGCAGACTGCACCAAGCCCGAATCAGCACATCAGTAATTTCACCTCCATTACTCCGACAGTACAGACCGAAAAAGTAATCTTTCCGAAAGAAATCAGTTTCCAGCTGATTCTGAAAGAAGGAGATCCTTATTCTGAAGGTGGCGGCAGAGTTGGCGGACTGAACGATTTCACCGGATATGTTGGCAAAAATGGCAGCAGCACGCAGGGTTATCTTTCCGTAAACCACGAAACAAATCCGGGTGGTGTGACGATGGCCGAGATTCAGTATAATCCCGTATCCAAACTTTGGGAAGTTACCCGTTCGCGCGCAGTTCCTTTCAATTTGCCAAGTCTGGTGCAGACTGCAAGAAACTGCTCGGGAGGAATTACTCCGTGGGGAACCATCATCACCGCTGAAGAGGAAGTAAGCGCTGCAGATTCCAACAACGACGGATATAAAGATTACGGCTGGCTGGTGGAAATAGATCCTGTAACCGCAAACGTGGTGAGTAAGAATGAAGACGGCACTCCCGGAAAACTCTGGCAGATGGGCGCCATGAAACACGAAAATGCCGTAATCAGCGCCGACAGAAAAACGGCTTATTATGGTGAAGACGGCGGCACGCATATGGTGTACAAATATGTGATGGACAAAGCAGGTGACCTTTCTTCAGGAAACCTCTATGTGCTGCAGCTGGATCAGGGATTGACCAACGGCGACCCAACGGTAAGCACCGGAAAATGGATTCAGGTACCGAATAAAACTAAGGCCGACCAGAACAATACTTCCGCACTGGCTGCTTCAGTTGGCGGAACCGTATTCAACGGGATTGAAGATGTGGAAATCAGCCCGCTGGACGGCAAGGTATATTTTACCGCCAAAGGTCTGGACCGCGTTTACCGCTTGAAAGATGACGGAAAAACAGCTTCGCAGATTGAGACTTTTGTAGGCGGCAGTGAATCTGAATTTTCCTTTGTGACCGAGAAAGGAATGACCTCAGAAAGATGGGGCGATGGTAATGACAACCTTACTTTCGACGAACTTGGAAACCTTTGGGTGCTTCAGGACGGCGGCAAAAACTACATTTGGGTAGTTGCACCGAACCACAACAAAGAAAATCCTCAGGTAAGACTTTTCTCTTCGATGCCGATTGGTTCGGAGCCGACAGGACTTACGTTTACGCCTGATCATAAATTTGGATTCTTCTCGATTCAGCATCCTTCGGACGCCATTTCCACCGATGTTGATGCCTCCGGAAGAACGATTGATTACCGTGCAAAATCAGCCACCGTCGTATTTTCCTTAAGCGAATTCTTAGGAAACCCAAACACACAGCAACCCAAATAATGAAGAAAAATAATGAGAATTGCCGGATTTTTCCGGCGGTTCTTTTTCTTGGAACGGCATGAAAAGATTTCTGTTTTTATTGGTTACTGCTTTTGCATCTGAGTTGAGTGCACAGATAGATCCCGTGAAATATCCTGTATTCACGGACATTCAGGAAGCGCTTGCAAGCAAAGAGCCGGTGAAAAGCATGAGCTTTCGTGAACGCGGAATTTTCGATGTTCCCAAAGAAATTGGTCAGCTGGATTCTCTGTTTTTCTTGAATCTGATGGGAAATAATCTGGAGAAGATGAGTCCGGAAATCTTCAGCCTCACCGAACTTCAGTATCTCAATCTCAATAAAAACGGCATCAAATATATTCCTGCTGAAATCCGTCAACTGCAGCAACTGGAAACGCTGCAGATGAGCATTAATTCATTGACGCAGATTAATCCCGAGCTTGGTAAACTCAAGAAACTCAAAATCATTCATCTTGATGCCAATAACCTGAATGTTTTTCCCGAAGCCCTTTTGGAAATCCCGACGCTGGAAGAAATCAATCTCAGCAGCAATCAGATTAATTTTGTTCCGGAGGCGCTACACACCATTACCAACCTGAAGTCGTTGAACCTCGCTTATAACCAACTGAATGAACTGAGTGAAATCCGCCTGCCGAAAAACATCAACTCATTGGAACTACAAAGGAATGCATTGACCATGCTTCCTGACGGACTTTTTAATGCGCAAAATCTTCAGTTTCTGAACCTGAGTGATAATTCGATTGAATCGATTTCACCCAAAATAAGAAAGCTGAAAGGTGCAGTTTCCATAAACCTTGCGAATAATCAGCTGAAAGACCTTCCGCAACAAATCACACGACTGAAAAACCTCAAAACTCTTCTTCTCAACGGTAACCCAATCCCTGAAACCCGGGTGGAAGAACTGCGTAAACTGATGCCGCAAACACAGATTTATTTTTAGCAAACCGTTAGAATTTTCTACATTTGAGTAAATTCAATGGGTATGAAAAGTTATTTATTTCTACTGATTTCTGCATGGTTTATTTTGTCCTGCAATAAAGAGAAAACCGCCACAATAACTGAAAGCGCTGCAAAAACTGATACACTTCTGCAAAAAGACGGAACCGTATTGACTTTCGAAAAGCATCACGTTCCGCTGATTAAAATGAAGCGGGACCAAAGCCAATACAGTACAGGATACGCAGCAAGACTTGAAAAAATTGCACAGTATTATTTGGCCAATACTCAACAGAGTTTGGTGAAATATCAACTGGAAAATCCGGATGCTTCTTTGGGTTATTCAGTTGAAGAGAACGACTGGGAAGATGTGGATTATACACAAATTGGGATCTTCAATAAATCGGGCAGCAATGTTTCTACTTTGCAATGGCTGTTTTACGAACCTAACTCTCAGAAACTTTACGAGTTCGATCTTAATAAAAAACAGCTTCAGGAATTCCCGATGAAATAGTGCTTTTCAGGTTTCACATTAATTCTTATTTTAGTAAAAAATATACAATGGGACTTATTATTCGTTTACTGGTAACCGCTGCGGTTGCTTTCGGCCTTACTTACGTACTTGAAGGCGTACATATTCAAAGTTTCGGTACAGCCATCGTTTTTGCAATTGTCTTGGGAATTCTGAACATTATCGTTAAACCGATTCTAAAAATTTTAGGATTTCCGCTGACGGTTATTACGCTCGGACTTTTTTCGCTGATTATTAACGCAGCTGTAGTGTATCTTGCAGATTATTTTATCGATGGAATGCAGATTGACACTTTCTGGTGGGCACTGATTTTCAGTATACTTCTCTCAATTCTCACTTCATTGCTGAGCGGAATTTTCTCCGGCGATGAATAGAACCTTCAAAAAATTCTGATGTATTTCAGAATTTTTTGTTTACAATATTTCGAACTGAACTAAAACTTTACAATACCAACAATTTTTATGAAAAAAACTTTTATCCTTGTTTGTGCTGTGATGGCACAAGTGGCTTTCGCACAAATAAAATTTGAAAAAGGAACCGTAACCGACAACACCGGACAGCAAAAAACTGTTTACATTAAAAACCTTGACTGGAAGAAAAACCCGACTACTTTTGAGTATAAAACGGATCTTAACTCCAGTGAAATTCTAACCGGCGATATTAAAGATTATCAACTTTTTGAGATCGATGGTGAACTGAAATATCTGCGATCCACGGTTCAGGTTGATAAATCCAGCTTTAACATTAACAATGCCGATGAAATGCGCGAACCGGAATATGTAGAGAAAACAATTTTTCTAGAAGAATTGGTTGGTGGCGACAGAAGACTTTTTCGCTACAACGACGGCGCAGAAACACGATTTTTTTACACAGATGAAAATGGTAGCATCAAGCAGCTTGTGTACAAACCCTACTACATAAGTGACATGAAGGTATCCTACAATAACGACTTCAGAAAACAGATGAGCTCTGCTTTAAACTGTAGCGGAACCTCTTCCAATTACAACAATGTAGAGTACAAACAGAATGATCTTACCAAAGCATTCACCGAATACCACAATTGTAAAACAGGAAACACTGCAGTTGCGGTTAAAGAAAAAAATTCGGGGAAAATCAATATTCATCTGCGTCCAAGGGTAAATTTCAGTTCATATGAAATCAGCAACGAGATCATAAATTATCATAACAATTTGGATTCGAAACCTCATTTCGGTTTTGGAGTTGAAGTAGAATGGATTCTACCTTTCAACAAAAACAGATGGAGTGTTATTACCGAGCCAAGTTACCGACAGTACAAAGCTGAAGGTGAAGGAAGATCTGGACATGCAGGTAACCAAAGAATTGCAGAAGTTGATTACAAAGCGATTGAAATACCTTTAGGTTTGCGTCACTATTTTTTCCTGAATGATTATTCCAGATTATTCCTGAATGCGCAGGCGGCGATGTTTTTCCCGATGAATTCTAAAGTAAATCTGATAGATGGTAACGGAACGGTTTACCAGGAACTTGTGTTTAAACAAAGTCTTCACGCTTCGGTAGGAGCTGGTTACAGCTTTAAAAACAAGTATGGAGCAGAATTCAGATATTATGCGAAAAACCAGACCCTGAATCACATTCACTGGTTAGGTGAGCTTTCAACGTTTTCACTGATCTTATCGTATAATATTCTTTAAAAAACACTCATTATTTGAAACTTAAAGAACTTAAAACCCTGCTCGACAATCAGCCGTCGGTTCACGGAAATACATTTCTGGTCGGTTCGCTCTATGTAATTTCCATCATCCTTTCCGCGATATTTTTTATCATGGGTGTTTCGTTGCTGATGGAAGCGTGGTTCGATTGGAAGATTTTCTTAGACTGGATTTCTCGACAGCTGAAGATCATTCTGAATGAAGAGCAGCGAAGCAGCATTGCCCTTTCGTTCGGAATAATTTCGTTATTTTTGAGTGTGATTTTTGCCGGAGTTATTGCTCTTTCCCGAATGGTACTGAACAGAAATCACTACATCATTCAGCTGGATGACTGGATTTACCAAAATATTTCACAAACTAAAAAACCGGTTCGCAAAACAAAAAAGTAGCACAATATGGAATTTAGAACAGCAACAATGGACAAAGCAACCAAGGCCATTACAGTGGTAGTGGGACTTGTTGCACTCGCTAACCTAATTGCTGCTATTCAGTTTCAGAACCAGGCATTTTGGGTAATTTCGCTGATTCTAATTGCTATACTTTTAATCAGTTATCTCTTTATACCCAAAATCTACTTTGAGCAAAGAAACCTTTTCATCAGCAATACTTTCCGCACGGTAAAAATTCCGGTTGAAAGTATTCAGTCCGTAAGTGAGTTGGAGAGAGGGAAGCTTTACACACGCACTTTTGGGATTGGCGGTTTGTTTGGAAATTTTGGATATTTCAACGGAAAGGAATTCTGGCTGGTTACCAACAGTAACAAAAAAGTAAAAATTGTGACAGATACAAAAACGTATGTCGTTTCACCAGAAGAAACGAAGAAATTTATTGGTCACATCCACCACTTACAGAATAGCATTAACCTTTAATAAAGATATGAAACTTAAACACACAATAATTGCTCTTGCAGCACCTTTGCTGATGAATGCACAAAATGTTATGACGCCGGAAATTCTTTGGTCCATGAACCGATTGGGAGTTTCGGCAGTTTCTCCGGAAAACTCTTCTTTGGTTTACAGATTGAGTTCCACGGATCTGAAAACAGAAAAATCAAGTTCTACGAATTATTTTCTCAATCTAAAAAACAGACAGGCTACTACGCTTGATCTGGGCAAAAAATCTTTGCTTCAGTGGGATAAAAACGGGCTGTACGCTAAAGAAGGCGACAAAATATTTCTGTCCAAAGACGCAGGAAAAACCTGGACTGAGTTTTATACACTTGGAGACGCCGATAACATCAAGATTTCGCCGGACGGGAAAAAGATTGCTTTCAGCAGAGAAGTTCAGGTGGAAACCGTTTACGGAAAAAATAAGTACAGCGATACACCAAACTCTACGGCGCAGATTTATACCGACCTGAATCACCGTCATTGGGATAGTTGGAACGAAGGAAAGTACAACCACGTTTTTGTGGTGAATACTGCAGAAAACGCTGATAAAGCCAAAGATTTATTGAAAGGGAAAAGCTGGGATTCACCACAGCGTCCGTTTGGAGGAGGTGAGGATTTTGTTTGGAGTCCTGACTCTACGGAACTGCTGTATGTAGTAAAACCATTCAGTGGAGCCGAATATGTAACTTCTACCAATACAGATATTTTCGCCTATAATTTATCCACCGGAAACACTAGAAATCTAACTGAGGAAAACAAGGGATATGATAACCATCCTGTTTTCAGTCCGGACGGAAGTTTCTTGCTGTACACCTCAATGAAAAGAGACGGTTACGAAGCAGATAAAAATGACATCAAGATTATGAACTGGAAAACCGGAGCCAAAACCAATCTCACCGAAAACTGGGATGAAAGTGCTACCGGAAGCATTGCTTGGAGCGAAGATTCGAAGAATATTTATTTCTCAGCCGCAATCAAAGGCACGAAACAACTTTTCTCTCTTAATCCGACCAACAAAAAAGTTACACAGTTAACGAACGGAAACTGGGATGTGAATGATGTTTATTTTGGAAATAAAAAAGAGATTCTGGTCTCCAGAACCGATATCAACCACAGCGCTGATCTTTTTTCTGTGAATCCTAAAAATGGGAAAATGACGCAGGTAACCGATGTGAATAAAGAAACCTACGATAAACTTGATCAGGGAAAAACCGAACTTCGCTTGGTGAAAACTTCGGACGGAAAAGAAATGGGAGTGTGGTTCCACTATCCGCCAAATTTCGATCCTAATAAAAAATATCCAACCTTGCTTTATCTTCAGGGCGGTCCACAATCTGCGTTAACTCAATACTTTTCAACAAGATGGAATTTCGCACTTATGGCAGCCAACGGTTATGTAATTGTTGCGCCAAACCGTCGCGGAATGCCCGGTTGGGGAACAAAATGGAATCAGGATATTTCTCAGGATTGGGGCGGACAGCCGGTTCGTGATTATCTCGCAACGGCAGATTACGCAAAAACTTTACCGTTTGTAGACGGCGACCGAATGGGTGCAGTAGGAGCAAGTTACGGTGGCTACAGTGTTTATATGCTTGCAGGAGTTCACGAGAACCGTTTCAAAACTTTTATTTCGCACAACGGACTGTATGATATGAAATCCTGGTACGGAACAACCGAAGAACTTTTCTTTGCCAACTGGGATATCGGTGCGCCATGGCAGGAGCCAACTCCAAAAGCTTATACTGAGTTTAATCCGAGCAATTATTCCCAAAATTGGAATACACCTATTATGATTATTCAGGGAGGTTTAGATTTCCGCGTACCTTACGAGCAAGGAAATCAGGCATTTCAAACGGCAAGACTAAAAGGTTTGAAATCTAAATTCCTTTACTTCCCGGATGAAAACCATTGGGTATTGAAACCTCACAATGCTTTGGTTTGGCAACGCGAATTTTTCAGCTGGCTGAAAGAAACTTTATAATGAAAAAAACGGACTGATTACAGTCCGTTTTTTGTTTTTAGTTCATTCCAAGTAAGCTTGAACCGAAAGGGACAAACTTACAATTGTACTTTGACTTCAAACTCAGAACTGATTTTCATTGTAATTTGATCTGCAGTTACTTCATTGCCCTGTATTTCAAAAATGAGCGAATTTTCTGCAGTTCGGAAGTACTCAAGAATATTATCATTCACTGTGTTGAAAACGATTGAAGTTGGATTCGTGTTGTTCATCGCACTTGCTATAAGGAATTCGGGTTTGTTCGGCGCTTTAATGTAAATTCTTGCATTTTTAATCACATCCAGCTGATTTCCCAACTGTGAGGAAACATAATCTATCTTGAATGTTTTCAGTCCGACATGTTTCAGATTATTGATGGAAAAATTTGGATTCTGTTCTTTAATTTTTGCATCCAGATTAATGTTCATCGGGATTTGCGGAGTTCGGGTGTAATCGGTTGTACTCACCGCAGCTAAAGGTACCTGAACATTGGTTGTAAAAGGAACCGTAAAAGGCGGAAGCGCATCGAGCACCGAATTGACAATATCTCTGCACGATGTCACAAATAGCATCATGAGAATTCCTGTGAGAAGTGCTAATTTTTTCATATTAAATAATTTTAGTTTTATTAAAGCTGGAAAGATTCTATCGCCGGATGGTCGAGTAGAAAATTTTCCAGTTCTTCGGTTTGTCTTTGTTTTAAACTGATGTCTACACTAAGCACTACATTTCCGTTCTCTTTCTTTTCTGTTTTATTAACGGACTGAAACTTCGAAAATTTTTCCAGGTCATCAAGAATTTCTGTGCGTTTCCCTGCAAATTTCTTTCTGATTTCGAATATTAAAAAACGCGTATTATTGTTAGGAACCAATGCTTTTCCCAAAAAGCTCAGTCCATAAATTACAACAAGCGTAGTGATGAGAAAGGAAAGCGCAATGTAAAATTCGCCAAAGCCAATTGCCATTCCAATTGCTGCAGAAACCCAAATTATACTTGCGGTGGTAAGTCCATAAATCGAGAATCCCTGTTTATAAATTACGCCTGCTCCCAAAAATCCGATGCCGCTAATAATTCCTGCTGCAATGGCGAAATTATCGCCTTCGCCTGAAAAATTTGCTGAGAGAATAGTGAAAAGACAGGATCCTACGGAGATTAATGTAATGGTTTTCAAACCTGCAGATTTGTCTTTGGACTCTCTTTCGTAGCCCAAAATAATTCCGGAAGCCAAAGCTAAAACTGCTTTCAAGACATCTTCGATCGAAAAAAATGCATTAATATGATCCATGAAAATCAAAATTATTATTTCTATTTTTGGATGTATTATGGATACCGAAGTAAGAATTTCATCATTCCCACCTGTTGTTTCGGAAAGTTCACAGATTTTGGTTCTGGGTTCGGTTCCGGGCGTGAAATCTCTTGAAATGCAGGAATATTATGCGCATCCACAAAATGCTTTCTGGAAGATTATGTTTCAGATCTTTGATGAAGAATTCACTTCCGATTACAACGAGAAATTAAAAATTCTGCATAAAAACGGTGTTGCGTTGTGGGACGTGATTGACAGTTGCGAGAGAAAAGGAAGTCTCGATTCCGAAATCAAAAATGAAGAAGCCAACCGAATTGAAGATTTGCTAAAGAGTTTTCCAAACATCAAAGCCATTTTCTGCAACGGCCGGAAATCATTCAAAAACCTCGAAAAAATCTTAGGAAAAAATCCACCTGTACCTGTACATCTTTTGCCGTCAACCAGTCCGCTGCACACCATTTCGCTGGAGAAAAAAGTGGAACAATGGAAAATCATAAAACAACTTCTCACATGAAAAAAGTCTCTTTTCTGTTCTTTCTCATTCTGTTTACGGCAGCATTTGCCCAAAAGAGCTATGAATTTGATTTCGCCGTAAAATACTCTGTTAAAAATGAATCCGACGGAGAGATTTCAGAGTCTGTGTCGTATTTCAATTCAGACAATCCTAATTATTACCTCAAACTTTTTTCGGTGGGAAATGGCATGATGAAATGCAGGCTTTACGACAGACTAACCGGTAAGGTCCATCAATTCAAAGTTACTGAAACCAAACAGGGCAAAGAAATAATTTCAAGCTTTGAATATATTTTTACTGTGAGAAATTTTGTAAATATCAAACCTCCAAAAAATACAAGATTTGAATTTTCTGAACTGAATTCGAACAGAACTAAACTCAGTATTTTCACCCGGAAAAATCAGAAAAAGCCCGAACACACTTATGATTTAACTTTAAAACCAGCCAACAAAGATCTGTTCTTTCTGTCGCGAATGGTATTTATGCATCCTTATAATTTTACAGATGCACTTAATTTTCCCGGAAATTACATCGTGGAAAAAGCGGTGTACAGAAAAGGAAAGGTGGAATGCAAATTTGAGCTCAAAGAATACAAAAATGTATATCTCGAAATCCGCCTTCCGGAAAAGCTGAAATCGCCGGACTGATATTTTACTTGACTTTCGCTTTTTATCGCCGTATCTTTGCAGACTTAAATTTTTAAACGTAAAATCCGTAAATTTTATGAAAACATCTGATTTTAATTTTCATCTGCCTGAACATCTATTGGCAGAACACCCATCGGAACACCGCGACGAAGCAAAACTGATGGTTCTCGACAGAAAAGCACAAACTATTGAACACAAACTTTTTAAAGATGTAGTAGATTATTTCGACGAGAAAGATCTTTTCATCTTCAATAATACCAAAGTTTTTCCTGCACGTCTGTACGGAAACAAAGAAAAAACAGGAGCCAAAATTGAAGTTTTCCTATTGAGAGAACTCGATAAAGAAACCCGTGTTTGGGACGTATTGGTAGATCCGGCAAGAAAAATCAGAATTGGCAACAAACTTTTCTTTACCGAAGATGAATCTTTGGTTGCGGAAGTTATCGACAACACAACTTCAAGAGGAAGAACACTGAGATTTTTATACGATGGTACTTACGAAGAATTTCGTGCTAAACTGAAAGAAATTGGTGAAACTCCACTTCCAAAATACATCAAGAGAGAGGTTGAACCTGAAGATGCAGAACGTTACCAAACCATTTACGCAAAGCATGAAGGTGCGGTTGCAGCTCCTACAGCGGGACTTCACTTCTCGAAACATTTGATGAAGCGTCTTGAAATTAAAGGAATTGATTTCGCGGAAATTACACTTCACGTTGGTTTAGGAACTTTCAATCCAATTGAAGTAGAAGATCTATCCAAACATAAAATGGAATCTGAAGAAGCGATTATCGATCAGAAAAATGCCGATATCATTAACAAAGCCGTAGAAGAAAACCGCAGAATTTGCGCGGTTGGAACTACTACAATGCGTGCGTTGGAAACTTCTGTTTCTTCCAACAAGAAAATCGGACCTTACCACGGATGGACCAATAAATTTATTTATCCTCCACACGATTTCGGTGTTGCAAACGCAATGATTACCAATTTCCACACACCAAAATCAACGTTGTTGATGATGATTGCCGCTTTTGCCGGGAAAGATTTCGTTATGCAGGCGTACGAAGAAGCGATTAAGAATGAATACACATTCTATTCTTATGGCGATGCAATGCTGATTCTATAAACTATTAAAGAAAAAGAGCAAAGAATAAAGAGGTCTTTGCTCTTTATTTCTTAAATCCATTCTATGAAAGACATCCGAACTTTATCACTCGATCAGTTGACCGATTACTTCAAGGAAATCGGGGAGAAGCCGTTTCGTGCGAAGCAGGTTTACGACTGGTTGTGGAGCAAAAACCTCCATTCGATTGATGAAATGACGAATCTTTCCAAAGACCTGCGCGACAAACTTTCTCAGGAATTCATCATTAATCCTGTTTCAGTAGATCAGTTGCAGAAATCCAAAGACGGAACCATCAAAAACGGCGTGAAACTGCACGATGGACTGTTGGTGGAATCAGTTCTTATTCCTACAGAAACAAGAACTACGGCCTGTGTTTCTTCTCAGGTTGGATGTTCTTTAAACTGTGAATTCTGTGCAACCGCCAAACTCAAAAGAATGAGAAATCTGGAAGTTGCCGAAATCGTAGATCAGGTTGCGCTTATTGACAAACAGAGTAAAATGTATTTCGACAGACCACTTTCAAACATTGTGTTCATGGGAATGGGCGAGCCGATGATGAATTACAAAAATGTAGTCGAAGCCATCAGGAAAATCACAAAACCTGAAGGTTTGGGAATGTCGCCGCGAAGAATTACAGTTTCGACCTCAGGAATTCCGAAGATGATTAAAATGCTTGCGGATGAGGAACTGAAGGTGAAATTAGCTTTGAGTTTACATTCTGCTATTGAGGAAACTCGCAATGAAATCATGCCGTTTTCCACGAAGTTTCCTTTGACGGAAATTATGGAAGCTTTGCAGTATTGGTATCAGAAAACCGGATCGGAAGTTACTTTTGAATACTGCGTTTGGAAAGGAATCAACGATAAGGATGAAGACATCAAAGCGCTGATTAAATACTGTAAAAAAGTACCTTCCAAAGTGAATCTTATTCAGTACAATCCAATTGGTGAAGGAAAATTTGACCATCGCAGCATAGAAGCTGAAGAACGTTACGTACGCCAATTGGAGCAAGCCGGAATCAACGTTTTAATTCGCCGCAGCAGAGGAGGAGATATTGATGCAGCGTGCGGTCAATTGGCCAACAAAACTGCAGAGTAATGTTCGCGCACCGCGGAAAAACAAGAACCAACCGACATAATTTGGGCATCGCGTCCCTGCTTTCTTTCGTGGCAGGTTTAGTCAATGTAGTTGGATTTTTTGCCGTTCAGAAACTTACAACCAACGTTACCGGACATTTCGCCGTTTTCATCGATGAGGCATTCAAACTGAATCTACATAGTGCATTTCATGTTGCGCTATATGTTTTCTTTTTCGTTCTGGGTGCTTTCCTGGCGAATTTTCTGGTTGAAATTTATTCGCGCATTCGGGAGAATCTGATTTATGTTTTTCCGGTTCTCGTGGAAGCGGTTATTTTAGCAGGAATTGCTTTTTCTGGAGAATATTTTATTCAAGAATATCCGGATTTTATTGCGTTTAGTCTGTTGTTTGCAATGGGAATGCAGAACTCGCTTGTGACTACAATTTCCAATGCGGTAGTACGAACAACTCACCTTACGGGACTTTTTACCGATTTAGGAATTGAGTTTTCCCAACTCTTTTTCTATAAAGATGAAAGCCATAAAAGCAAACTAGTAAAATCAATCCGATTGCGGCTTACGATTATTGGCTGCTTTTTTATCGGCGGAATTTTTGCTGCAATTGTTTTCGGATATGCAGGCATTAAAACACTGCTGTTTGGATGTTTTCTTCTTATTTTCGGAATTCTTTTTGATTTCATAAAAATCCGCTTACTCCTGCGCAAACGAAAAATGAGCTATAAATGAAAAAACTTTTTATACTGTTTTCAATAATTACTTCTATCAGTCTTTCCGCACAACAAAACTATGAATGGCTGAAAATCAAGAAATATAAAGTCGCTGAACTTGATGATAAAATTGAAGAAAATTCTGCCTTATCATTTTTGGGAAACCGATTGTTTACACTGAACGACAGCGGCCATCCTGCAGAACTCCATGAAATTGATTTTTCCACTGGGAAAACAATCAGTTCAACTAAAATTGATTCAATTCGGAACTTCGACTGGGAAGCGCTTACCAATGACGGAAACTATTTCTATATCGGCGATATCGGAAACAATTGGGGTGTTCGGAAAGATCTGAAAATTTACAGAGTAAGTACGGATTCTCTTCAGTATAAAGGAGAAATTTTATACCATTATCCAGAACAGACCGATTTTACGAAGAAACCGCAGGCCAATAACTGGGATGCAGAAAGTTTGATTCACATCGACGGAAAATTAAATCTTTTCACAAAGGAATGGGAATCTTACAGAACGACTCGCTACGAAATCCCGACCACCATTCAGAACGAAAAAATTGGGGCACAGAAACTGGAAGATTTCGACCTCGGTTACGCGTCAACAGATGCTGCCTATTTTGACGGAAAACTATATATCGTAGGTTATACGAAGAAAACAGAAGTTTTCCTAACCATTTTCAACGAAGATGAAAACGGATTGTTCTTCACGCAGAAACCAAAAAAGTTTTACTTGGGAAGCAGCACGGCCGTTGGACAAATCGAAGGAATCTCTGTAAGCGCTGACGGAATTTATATTTCCGGTGAGCGTTTTTCAATTAAGCCGTTCAATGTTCCGCAGACGCTTTATTTTATTCCCCACAACCGAATGGAAAAAGCCCTGAAATAACCCTCAGAAAATCTCAGGTAAATAATTTATATTTGTACATCACATATCGTTCAATATTATCATTTATAACTTTCCGTGCCGAACATTGTAGAAGAAATTAAGAAACCCATTGCCGGTGAAATGAAACTTTTTGAGAGAAAGTTTTATGAATCAATGCAAAGCAACGTTCCGCTACTGGACAAGGTAACACGGTTTATTGTGACGACGAAAGGTAAGCAAATGCGGCCTATGTTCGTATTTCTTTGCTCAAAACTGGTGGGAGAGGTTACCGATAAATCTTTCCGTGGCGCCTCAATGATTGAGTTGATTCATACCGCAACGCTGGTTCATGACGATGTGGTGGACGAAAGTTTTAAACGCAGAAATTTCTTTTCGATTAACGCACTTTGGAAGAACAAAATTGCGGTTTTGGTGGGCGATTATTTGCTTTCAAAAGCGGTTTTGCTCTCAACCGATCATAAAGATTACGATTTGCTTGCCGTGATTTCCAGAACCATCCGCGAAATGTCGGAAGGTGAATTGCTGCAGCTGGAAAAAGCAAGAAAACTGGATATCACCGAAGATGTTTACTACGAAATCATCCGTCAGAAAACGGCTACTTTAATTGCTGCCTGTTGTGAAATCGGAGTTTTGTCGAATGTTTCCGATGAGCAACTCGCAAAGAAAATGCAGGATTTCGGAACGTATACCGGAATGGCTTTTCAGATTAAAGACGATCTTTTTGATTATCTGAGTTCGAACGTGATTGGAAAACCGGTCGGAATCGACATCAAGGAACAAAAAATGACGCTTCCTCTGATTCATACTTTGAAAACAGCCAGCGAAACCGACAGAAAGTATTATTTCAACACGATTAAACGTTACAACAACAATCCGAAACGCGTGAAAGAACTCATCGAGTTTGTGAAAAAATCGGGCGGACTGGATTATGCCATCGGTGTGATGAAAGATTATCAGCAGAAAGCCAAAAATATTCTGAATGACTTTCCGGATTCTGAAGCCAAACATTCTCTGAATTTGATGCTGGATTACGTGATTGAACGTAAATTCTAGAGTCGGCCAGAAAATCTTCACTTAAAATTTCCCGAAATGAACAGTAAAAACAACGAGCGCGTTTACAAAATGTCTTTCGCTTCGGTTTATCCGCATTACATCACGAAAGCGGAAAAAAAAGGACGCACAAAAGCGGAAGTGGACGAAATTATTTTCTGGCTTACCGGTTATGATGAAGCAGTTTTAAATCAGCATCTTGAAAACAAAACTTCTTTTCAGGAATTTTTTGAACAAGCCAAGATCAATGAAAAAGCTTCGAAAATTACGGGCGTAATCTGCGGTTACCGCGTTGAAGAAATTGAAGAACCTTTAATGCAGCAAATCCGTTATCTCGATAAAATGATTGATGAACTCGCAAAAGGAAAGGCAATGCAGAAAATCCTGAGAAATTAAAATAAAAAAGACGGAAAAATTTCCGTCTTTTTTTTATGGTTGAAAATTGCGCTTAATCAGCATCAATAATCACTTTCATCGCTTTCTCTTTGGACGCATTCATGAAAACGTCGTACGCATGTTCAATTTCGCTGAGTTTGAAGTGGTGCGTAATCAGTTTATTCAGCGGAAGTTTGTTTGTAGAAGCAGCTTTCAGAAGCATCGGAGTTGTATTTGTATTCACCAAACCGGTGGTAATAGTAAGGTTTTTAATCCAAAGATCCTGAATTTCAAAATCTACTTTCTGTCCGTGAACACCAACGTTGGCAATATTTCCACCCGGTTTCACGATTTTCTGACAAACATCCCACGTTTGCGGAATTCCCACTGCTTCAATAGAGACATCAACACCTTCATCGCCTGCAATTTCTTTCACTTTCGCAAAAACATCTTCTTTTCCGGAATTGATGGTGTGTGTTGCGCCAAGCTGTTTTGCAAGTTCAAGTCGGTTATCGTCCATATCAATCATAATAATGGTTGACGGAGAATAAAACTGAGCAGTAAGCAAAGCAGACATTCCAACCGGACCGGCTCCGACAATTGCAATGGCATCTCCAGGTTTTACATTTCCGTACTGAACACCAATTTCGTGTCCTGTCGGTAAAATATCACTGATCATTACTGCAACATCATCATCAATTGTTGATGGAATTTTGTACAGACTGTTGTCAGCGTAAGGAATTCTTACAAATTCTGCCTGAACGCCGTCAATCATATGTCCTAAAATCCAGCCGCCGTCTTTACAGTGAGAATACAGCTGTTTTTTACAGTATTCACAGGATCCGCACGAAGTAATACAGGAAATAATTACTTTGTCGCCCACTTTAAACTGGGAAACGCTGTCGCCCACTTCTTCAACAATTCCAACTCCTTCGTGGCCAAGAATAATTCCGTCGCGCATATAAAGGTTTTTTCCTTTATAAATTCCCAAATCGGTACCACAAATAGTAGTTTTGGTAACTCTGATAATTGCGTCCGTTGCTTTCTCAATCGTTGGTTTTGGTTTGTCTTCCAGTGCAATCTGATGATCGCCGTGATATACTAATGCTTTCATAATGAAACAGTTTTGTTATTTGACACTTA
>JAEWZO010000046.1 GCA_023458415.1 Bacteroidota bacterium | reverse complement strand
TTAGCGGTGGGCCGCGATCGTGTGATGGATTGGGTGATGGCGGATATTTCTAAATCCGTTCAGGATTGATAAATTAAAACTCAAAAATAAATCCAAAATACGGCAGTGGCGTTGTTCTGTCGGCTTCGCCGTAGTTCAGCTGGTAGGTTTGCTGGTTTTGCGGAGCGCCCGGATTGGTGATGATTCCGTTTCCGTTCGCGTCGCGTTCCAGAGCGATTACAGGAAGCGCGCTTGGATTATCAGATCCGTAAGCATTCACTACATCCACATAGAAGGTCATCTGCCATTTGTTGAAAATCCATTTTTTCTCGGCACGGATGTCGAGTTGGTGAACCAGATTTCCGCGTTGGGTGTTCAGCAAAGTGTAGTCGTAAACCGGTGAATTCGCGATGTTCCAAAAATTCACGAACTGGCTTCTGGCAATGTCGTAGGGCGTTTCCGGAAGTCCGCTCTGCACTCTGAACCTCGCACCGATGTTCCAGTTGCGCTTGAAATATTTTCCTGCAGTTAATGACAGAATGTGTCGGCTGTCCCAACTTGAAGGTTGCAAATCACCGTTGATATCACTGAATTTTGACTGACCAAAAGTATAGGAAGCAATTCCGTAAAAATCATTCGTCGTTCTTTTCTGCGCCAGAACTTCAAAACCATAGGTTTCACCTTCGCCTCTGCTGTCCAATGGTTCAGCGCCAACTACGCCGAAATCACCACCTATATTGGCCAGGGAAATTCCATTGCGCAACGAGAACGGATAATTTTTATATTTCTTGAAATACGTTTCGGCAGTAATCCGAAGATTGTTTTTACCGTTGAATTCCACACCACCGACAACCTGCGAATTCTGAATGTATTTCAGGGTATTTTTGTTGATGAAATTTCCGTTTTCAATGAAGCCCAATGCCGTGTACGAAGGCAGCATATGGTAAATTCCGGAATTGAAATTCAGAGCAAACTGGTCCGAAAGTTTGTATTTCATCGAAATTCTTGGTGAAAACTGCTCCAAAGGATTGGAAGTGTTGTCGGAATAATTGCTACCATCCAAACGGATTCCTCCGGAAATTTCAAATCTGTCACCTCCGAATTTTTTCGCGGTCTGAAGATAAAAACCGTATTGCGCAAGGTTCAAATCAGACTGATAATTGTCGAAAACTGGTCCGTTTTGAGTGATGAATCTCAAATAGGAATCATTAAAATAAGTCGCAAAATTGGCATTCATACCGGAACTGAACTGGAAATCGCCCAGACGGAAATTACGGTCGATACGGATTTTGTTTTCGCTTTCCTGCGAGTGGTAATCGGTGAGCAGATTATCGGGAGTTTCGATGTTGCGGTAATATTTCGTGGCTTTATTGTCGAGCATATTTCGGCTCCAGGTGAACAGCCAGTTTCCGTTGTCCACCAAATGACGGTAACCCGCACCAATGGTATAATTCCACTGTGGCGAAACAGGAAGTCTTTCAATTAAGGTGAGATTGTACATCGTCGGTTCTGCATTTTCGTTGAATTTAAATTCATCAATCGCACCTAAACCAATGAAATACAGTTCGTCACCGCTTTTAAACCTTTTGGAAACCTTGAACGTAGTATCATAATAGGAAGGCAAGAACGGCAAACCTATCGCTTTGAAAAGCAACTGCAGATTCGATTTTCTCACCGAAAACAATCCGCTCCACGACTGGTCTTTACTCAAAGGTCCGTCCATCATCAGCTGCATATCATCCAATCCCAGAACGGCTTTGTAACCCATTTTGTCCCTTCTCGCCTGCTTCAGATTAAACTCGAAAAGTGAGGAAAGCGTCCCGTTTCTTTTGGCCGGAAATGCTCCGCTGTAGAAATCCACATCTTTGATGAAATCAATGGTAATCAGTCCGCGTGGACCACCACTTGCGCCCTGCGTCTGGAAATGGTTGATAACCGGAACTTCAATTCCGTCGATGTAAAATTTATTCTCCGCCGAACTTCCGCCACGGATAAACAAGTCGTTTCTGAACGTCGCCGTGCTTCCAACTCCCGGAAGCGAAAGAATCGCTTTCGAAACATCACGGTTGGAGCCGGCATTTTTCTGCACTTCTTCACTGGTGATATTCCGTAGCGAAACCGGTGATTCTGCCGTGGTTTTGTAAACTCTCCTACTGATCACCACCTCATCAATATCTGTAGCATTCTGAACAGATTTAACAAGACCAACCGAATAGGTAAGATTTTGATTGGGAACAACGCTGATGTCGTTCAGATAGCCGGTTTCGTATCCTTTTGAAGAAATATGAAAGCTGTAATTTCCTACCTGAAGTTCCGGCAACAAAACCGTTCCTTCGCCAAGAAAAATTTCGTCGCTACCTTCTACAGTTGCTACTTCTGCTTTCAATGGTTTTTTCGTGAATTCATCGTAAACATTGATGTTTATACTGCCGGTTTGTGCTGCGACAGTCGTCACCAAAAACAGAGCAATTAAAAGAGTGAATCTTGAAAAAAATGCGGTCATAACAATATTTTGCGATCGGCTAAATTAGTTAAATTCTTGTATAAACTTCCTCAAACGGAACACGGAATCGCTCGCCCCAGATTCCTTCATTGCCTTTTCTGATGCCGCAGGAAACAATCATATTAATTCCCGCGCCAGAAGGCAAATTGAGAATCTTTTTTACTCGGTGACTGTCCAGGCCTTCCATCGGACAGGTATCGTAACCCTGCTCTGCCATAGCAATCATAAAGGTTTGGGCAGCCAAAGCACAAGTTTTGTGAACCACCACGCGCATATCGCTTTCCGATGCCTGGTACATCGTTGGTCGGAAAAATCCTGCTGCGGAAGTAACCAGTTTTCTGAAAAATCCAATCACCCCGAAAAACCTGGCATAAAGCAGCGGCATCACCTTGCCGTAATAGAGTTCACGGTCTTTGATGCGCTTTTCCTGTCTTTCGGGTGGACTGTATTTTCGGATGTTTCCGTATTCAAAATTGAGGTTGGCTTTGGCCCTTTTCCGATACAAATCTTGCCTTGTAACAAAAACCACCATTTCCTTTGCCGTGGTTGCAGCACTTTGATTGAAACAGGCAACAGATAGACGTTTCAGCATTTCCGGATCGGTCACGTGAATGAATTCCCAAAGCTGCATATTGGAAGAGTTGGGCGCCAATGTTGCGAGCTCAATGCACTTCTTTACCTTTTCGGAATCGATGGGTTTTTCCGGATCGTATTTCCGCACGGAACGCCGGAAGTTGAGACTTTCTTCTAAGGACATTTTAATCTTTTTGAATCAGAACTTGGCAGCTGGTGAAATAATTTTCGTGTTACTAAGAATGTCATTATTTTTCCGCAATCTCCTTTATCTTTTGCATCGCTTTCGGCAGCACCTGAACAAAGAAATCAAGATATTCTTCTGTTGTTTTTAGTGTTGAAACCAACGTGGTTACACCATTTTTCTCGGTCAGATCATAATTTTCAATGGCATCGTCATCGTACTTTTCAGGCTGCTCTTCGCCATTGTGCACCTCGCCTTTATGCAGAAAATGAATGGTTTCGAAAGGAACAAGTTTCTGAATCACTCCCCAAACTCCGTGGTTTTCCGGCGACATAAACCGGAATTTTGATCCTTCCACAAAATCAAATTCGGCATAAGAGCCGGGCGAAAAGACGGAAGTCCATTGGCTGTAGTTTTCATCTTTCCAGAGAGCATCCCACACTTTTTCTTTCGGAGAATTAATTTCTATTGAGAATTCAAGTTTTTTCATTAAAGTTGTAATTACATCATCTAAAATAGCGAAAATATTGGAATTCCCCTCCTTTGGAGGGGTGGCCGAAGGCCGGGGTGGTCAAAAAAAATTGTAATTTTACTAAAAACCGATGACCGAAAAGATAGTTCTGACGCATATCGAAGGAGTAGCCATCTACAGAAATTTCGTGGAAAATCTTCCATACGATCCGTCGCTCATCAAACTTACTAGGGAAAAACGAAAAGCCGGCATTCTTTCCGAAGTACTTTTCTGGAAAATGGTCAGGAACAGAACTTTTCACAAGATTGATTTTGATCGACAGCGTATTATCGGTAATTATATCGTTGATTTTTATGTGAAAGCACTTGGGTTAGTGGTTGAAATTGATGGTACAACCCACGAACAAAAAGAAGAATACGACGCTAAGCGAGTTTCCTTTCTGAAAAATTTAGGTCTGCAGGTTTTTGTGATTCAGGATGTTGACTTAAAGAAAAATCCCGCACAGGTAATGCAGCATTTGGAAAGTTTTATCATGGTGAATTTCTCGTAAACCACCCCGCCTGCTTCGCAGGCACCCCTCCACAGGAGGGGAATCACAGCAATTTCTCATCCACCAGATTCGGCAGCGTCACTTTCAGATTCGGTTCGGCTTCCATCGCACGTTTGATGGCGAAAATAGCGCCTTCATTTCTTGCCCAACTTCTGCGGGAAATTCCGTTATTAACGTCCCAGAACAGCATTGATTTCAGTCTGCGGTCGGCATCCTCAGAACCGTCAAGTAACATTCCGAAACCACCATTAATCACTTCTCCCCAACCGACACCTCCACCGTTGTGAATGGACACCCAGGTTGCACCACGGAAACTGTCGCCAATCACATTGTGAATTGCCATATCTGCCGTAAATCTTGAACCGTCATAGATATTGGAAGTCTCGCGGTACGGCGAATCCGTTCCTGAAACATCGTGATGGTCACGTCCTAAAACCACCGGACCGATTTTACCGTTCTTAATGGCTTTGTTAAAAGCTTCTGCGATTTTCATTCGGCCTTCAGCATCGGCGTAAAGTATTCTTGCCTGTGAACCAACAACCAGTCTGTTTTCCTGCGCGCCTCTGATCCACTGAATATTGTCGGCCATCTGCTGCTGAATTTCAGCAGGTGAATTTTTCATCATTTCTTCCAGAATTTTGCAGGCAATGTCATCGGTTTTCTGCAAATCTTCTGGTTTTCCGCTGGTGCAAACCCAACGGAACGGCCCAAAACCGTAGTCGAAACACATCGGTCCCATAATGTCCTGCACATAACTCGGATATCTGAATTCTCTTCCCAATGTTGGTTTTTCTGCCAGAACATCAGCTCCTGCGCGACTTGCCTCAAGCAAAAATGCATTTCCGTAATCGAAGAAATAGGTTCCGTTTGCCGTATGTCTGTTGATCGCAGCAGCGTGTCTTCGCAGTGATTCCTGAACTTTATCTTTGAAAAGCTCCGGGTTTTCGGCCATCATTGCATTGGACTCTTCAAAAGAAATTCCGGCTGGATAATAACCACCCGCCCAAGGATTGTGAAGTGAAGTCTGATCGGAACCGATATCGATTTTCAGTCCGGCTTCAGCGAACTGTTCCCACACATCCACCACATTTCCGAGATATGCCAACGAAACTGTTTCTCCGTTTTGTTGTGCAGATCTAACTCTTTCAACCAACTCATCCATATTCTCGTGGATTTCATCGATCCACTTCTGATCGTGACGGATTTTCGTGATTTTCGGATTCACTTCCGCACAAACGGTAACACAACCTGCGATATTTCCGGCTTTTGGCTGTGCGCCCGACATTCCGCCCAAACCTGAAGTCACAAACAGTCCGCCTTTTGGCGATTTATTGATTTTTCTGAAGGCATTCAGCACCGTAATCGTCGTTCCGTGCACAATTCCCTGCGGACCGATGTACATATAACTTCCGGCGGTCATCTGTCCGTACTGCGTCACGCCCAAGGCATTGA
>JAEWZO010000045.1 GCA_023458415.1 Bacteroidota bacterium | reverse complement strand
CCTACTCCATTCGATATGATTATCGAAAATGCCGATGGCGAAAAAAATCAGATTCTGTTTGAATATCCAAACATTCAGCCGAACAATGCCATTCTGGATGAACTGAATTCCTTCGCCGATGCCATTGGACAGGACAAAAATGTAGAAGTTTCCATTGAAGATGGAACGGAAGCACTGAAAGTGGCTTTGGAAATTATGAAGTTAATCAGTTGAAAATAAAAAAACATTTTGTTATTGTCATGATTTTCTTTTCAGTACTGTCATGCAAGAAAAGTAATGAAAACAAAATTTTGGATTGCACGGATTACACTGAATTAGCAAGGCAAGATTTTGAAAATGGTAATTATGTTTATTATGAATTTTTGAATGGTGCGATTTCGGATGTGCCAAATACAAAGAATCCAGAGTATAGTAATGAGGAGTTCGCAATTTTACTAAGAAAAGAAAATTTCAGATTTGAAACGGAAATATCTTCAGATGATTATTTTCCCGAAGCGCAATTTAAAAGCTGTTACCGCAATACAATGTATAGATTGGTTTTAGCTAAATTTGGAAAATCACATTTTGACAGTTTAAGAACTAAAGCTGACAGTATTTACAATTCAAAAAAAATTAGATGAAGAAACTCACAATATTATTTCTATTGTTTTCAATTTTTTCTTTCGCTCAAAAATCAGTTTTGAAAAAAGAAATTTCAAATATTACCTCGGGAAAAAATGCCACCGTTGCAGTTTCAGTGAAGGGCATCGATTTTCCATTTAACTACAACAACGAAAATGCTTCGAAACATCTGCCGATGCAAAGTGTTTTTAAGTTTCATATTGCAGCTGCGGTTTTGGATTTTGTGGATAAAGGAAAGCTGAAACTGAACCAAGACATTTTCATAAAAAAATCTGATTTACTTGAAAATACACACAGTCCACTTCGTAATAAATATCCAACCGGAAATGTAAATCTTCCGTTAAGCGAGATCATCCGTCTTACGGTTGCACAAAGTGATAATAATGGTTGTGATATTTTATTACGGTTAATTGGTGGAACAAAAACCGTTCAGGATTTTATGAACTCGAAAGGAGTGAAAGATTTTCAGATTAAATTTAACGAGGAAGAAATGCATAAAGATTGGGATGTACAATACGATAATTATACTACAACCAAATCTGCAAATCAACTTTTGAAGAAATTTTTTGAAGGAAAAATCCTTTCAGAAAATTCAACAAAATATCTGATGAATGTAATGCTTGGCACAACGACCGGAACCAATAAAATTGTTGAGCAACTTCCAAAAGAAACTCCTGTCGCACACAAAACCGGAGCATCTGGCAGAAATCAAGATGGATTGGTTACCGCCGAAAATGATATCGCCATCATTACACTGCCCAGTGGTAAACACTACGCATTATCAGTTTTTGTTAGTAATTCCAGTGAAAGTAATGAAATGAACACCAAAATGATTTCGGATATTTCTAAAACGGTTTGGGACTTTTTCAATATGAAAAAGCAGTAGTGGCGCTTAACTGTTGCCGATTTTTCTAATCTAAACTGCACCAATACAAATATTAATGGCGGTTTCAGCAAGAATTTTTCTTTTTATTTTCAGTTTTGTTTTCACTTCTATTTTTTCTCAAAATAAATGGAACATCCGTTACTATCACGAAATCGAAGGCCGGGAAGCCGTTATTTATGCTGATAATGAAGAATGGATGCCAATGTCGACGAAGTTCAGCTTTAAACTCAACAATATGTCGTCTTCTCTTCCTGACGGCACGACAGTAGTTATTCCAGCAAAATCCAAGAAAATTGAAGTCGCGAGATTAACTCCCATAAAACCAAACGCTGCAAATGGTTTTAAATACGATATGTCGATTAATTTTGGTAATGTGCATATTGAAAAATACGATGAAGATTACCAGTACTGGCTGCCTTTTGAAAAAGGCCGCACTCAGTTGATTTTTCAGGGATACAATGGAAATTTTTCACATCAGAATACTTTGGCGCTCGATTTCAATCTTAAAAACGGAGATCCCGTGCATGCTGCGCGGGAAGGGCTGGTTACCGAAGTTGTAGCAAAAAATACCAAGTCCTGTCCCGATATTTCCTGCGCCAAATATAACAATTACATCCTCATCATGCACAGCGACGGTACTTTTGCGGTCTACAGCCATCTTAAACTGAATGGTGCTGCTGTAAAACCCGGTGACACCGTAGAAAAAGGCGCGCTGATTGGTTACAGCGGCAACACCGGCTTTTCAAACGGACCGCATCTGCATTTTTCAGTATTCATCAACAGCATCAGCGGAGAAAGAAGGTACATTAAAACGAAATTCAGAACATCACTATCTGAAAATGCGGTTTTGCAGGAGAAAAAATCCTATACCAGAGATTATTAAGTTCAGATTTCATTTTCTAAAAGTTAATAAATCCGTATTTTTGAAAACTTTGAATTCTGAAATTTAATTCTTGAAAAAATAACATGAAGAACATCGTCGTAATCGGAGCCGGAACCATGGGTAACGGAATTGCTCACACTTTTGCACAAACCGGTTTTAAGGTGAATCTGGTTGATGTTTCGCAGGAAGCAATCGACAGAGGACTTTCCACCATCATAAAAAATCTTGACCGAATTATTGCCAAAGGAAACCTTACTGAAGAGCAAAAAGCAGAAACCCTTGGAAATATCACCACATTTACAGAACTGAAAGATGCATCCGGAAACGCAGATCTTATTGTGGAAGCGGCTACCGAAAACCTCGATCTGAAGCTGAAAATATTCAAAAATATGGATGAACTGGCGCCGGAAAACTGTATTCTGGCAACCAACACTTCGTCCATTTCCATCACAAAAATTGCATCGGTAACCAGCCGACCTGAAAAAGTAATCGGAATGCACTTTATGAATCCGGTTCCGATCATGAAACTTGTTGAAATCATCAAAGGCTACTCCACTTCGAAAGAAACTTTTGATGCTATTTATGAAATGTCGAAAACTCTGGGCAAAGTTCCGGTTGAAGTGAACGATTATCCGGGATTTGTAGCGAACAGAATACTAATGCCGATGATTAATGAATCCATCGAGACTTTGTACAACGGCGTTGCAGGTGTTGAAGAAATTGACACCGTAATGAAACTCGGAATGGCGCATCCGATGGGACCGCTGCAATTAGCCGATTTTATCGGACTTGATGTTTGTCTTGCCATTCTGAATGTGATGTACGACGGTTTCAAAAATCCTAAATACGCGCCGAATCCGCTGCTGGTGAACATGGTAACCGCAGGAAAACTGGGTGTGAAATCCAGCGAAGGGTTCTACGATTATTCCGAATCGAAAAAAGCAGAGAAAGTTTCGAAAATGTTCTCAAAGTAATAAGCCCGACAGGTTTTCATGAGCAGAAGAAAACAGGAAAGATTAATACAGATAATGTTGGTCATTGCCACTTTGGTGATGACCATTCTTCGTTTTCTGCTAAATGAAAAAGGACGTGTAAGTCCAGATTCAATAAGGTTTATGCGGACTTCGGAAGTTTTCCCGGTGATTGACAATACAACAACTCCGCTTGGTTATCCGCTGAGTTTAAAATTCTTCACACTTTTTGGGTTGGACGAATTTTGGGCAAGTAAAATCCTGGGAATTTTAGCACTGCTTTTCATCATAATTTTTGCAGCTAAAAAGAAATTCTATTTTAAGGAAACAGTAATTGTAAGCGCGCTTTTCAGTTTTGTTTCCATCTTTTCATTCACGATGAGCGAAGCTTTGATGCTGCCTTTTGTTTTCGTTTTTTTCTATATCGCAAGACAGATAATAATTGACCAACTGAGAGGTTTCACCGCCGTATTTTTGCTCAGTTTATTATTAATTGCACTCTTCAACATCCGTTATCCGGCGCTGTTTTTTATGGGTGCTACTTTTTTGTTTGGATTGTTGAATTTCAAGAAACACTACGCAAAAACGTTTATGATTTCCGGTGTGGTTGGAATGGTTTTTATCGTTCTCTATAAGTTTCTTTTCATAGATTATTTTAACGAAACCTATGTAGATACTTTCCTGAATATCGGATTACATTCAACTTCAAAACTCATAACGGAATTTTTCCAGGGAATTTTCACCACATTTAATCCGTTCATTCACATCGCAAATCCTGCGGGAGGAATGATTAATTACGGAATTTACGGCATTGGATTTCTGAATGTTGCACTGATTGTATTCATTTTCTTAAAATCAGGACTTTCAGAAACTGAGAAATTCTTGGTTTTTACCGGAATTTTCGGGATTATCTGCTCGTTTTTCATACAGTATTTTTATTCTGTCAATGCTTTGGATTATAGACTTTTAGCTCCATTTTCATTTCCGATTTGGTTGGTTTTTTTTAAGAAAATCCGGCTGTTTATCGGTAGGTTCACTTATGCATTTGCGGTTTTAAGTCTTTTTACCGGTTTAGTTTTCACCTTTCTTTCCAGAGGAAATTACCTTGAAAATCGAAAAGTAATGACGGGATTTCTTGAGGAAGAAAACCTGAAAAACGTTCCGCTGAAATTCTTTATTGAAAGCGAAAAAGAACTCGACAAAACCCAGATCGCGGAATTGATAAGTACCGTAAATCCTAATGTACACATCACTTTTCAACCGAAAGATACGCTGCAAAAAACAACATTAACACAATATAAAGTTTTGCGAAAAATAAAAATCGACACCAACAGATTTCAATAATATTTTCTATCTTTGATAAAGTTTAAACATTACAAAAATGAAATTACCTAAGTTTTTATTAGCGGACAATTCGGATTTTCCTGAAGATCTTTTCGTGGTGCATACAGAGTACCCAAGATTTATCCTGAATGTTGAAGAAGAAGAAGTGGAATGGCTGGATGATCTTGAAGGAGACGACGAAGAAACCATGGCAGATGAAGCAACCAAAGTAGTTGAACAGGCCTTTGTTTGGTGCGATGAAGAACTCGCCAAGTATGACGACGAAGAAGATGAAGAATAAAAAATAATAAAGGAACTCAGTTGAGTTCCTTTTTTTATAATTACTGTCTGTTAAATTTCATCAGTAAAAGTTGATTTTTGTAGAGCTCCAAAGTGTTCCCGGAAACTACGTATTTGTTCGCTTCCTGAAGCATCTGTAAAAAATTGGTTTCTACCGACATATCTTCGCAAGCTTTCTTAGTTGATGCGACATTATTGGCTTTAAAATTTCCCGCTGTAGCATCCAGAACCAATTCTCCAAAAAAATTGTTGCAGCCGCTGTTTCCATTCACTCTTCCACTCTCCAGAACCATTGTTGGCGAAATACCTTTTACGTTATCTGCAAGCACCCATTTCGAGTCGATAATTGAAGGTTGCGAACTGCCGACTTTAGAACCAATTCCCGGAATAGATCCACACGAAACCAAAACTACAGCAGCGAATATTGACAAAAAAATATTTTTCATTTCTAAAATTTATCTCAACCAAATGTAAGTAATAATATTTAATTACAACGGCCGATACACACTTAAATTGCCATTGAGCCACAAAAAAAGCACCTTAACAAAGGTACTTTTCTGTATTATTTTATTGTTGAATTATCTTAACTCTGCAGAAAACTCTTTCTGGAAAGTACTGATTAATGAGTTCATCACTTCAGAGATTTCTTTCTCTTCCAGGGTTTTTTCTTCATTCAGAAGTTCGAAACTCATTGCGTAAGATTTCTTGCCTTCCGGAAGATTTTTTCCTTCATACACATCGAAAAGATTGATGTTTTTAAGATATTTCGAAGGATTTTTTCTGGCAGATTTATAAAGTTCGGCGTAAGAAATATTTTTGTCGATCAGCAAAGCCAAATCTCTTCTGATTTTGTTGAATTTCGGAATATCCACAAACTTCAGGTTTTCTGAAGTACGAAGGTTTTGGCAGGTTTCAACTTCAATCTCAGCATAGAAACATTCCTGCTCCACGTCAGCAAACTTCAGCATTTCCGTAGAAACTTTTCCAAGTCGCGCCAAAGTTTTTCCGTTGTACACCATTTCCAAACCTTCAGAAAAACTGGCATCTTCCAACGGTTTTTCTTCGTAGTTCAGGTTCAGTCTTTCCAACAGAATCTTCACATACGATTTCAGGAAATAAAAATCTGTAGCCGATTTTTGCTGAAGCCAGTTTTCGCTCAGATTTCTTCCAGAAACCAACAAAGCCAACTGTTTTCTTTCCTCGTATTTTTCTCTTTTATGATAAATTTTTCCCAGCTCGAAAAATTTAATATCCTGAGTTTTTCTGTTGATGTTATAAGCTGCGTTCTGCAAAAGTCCGTCGAGAAGCGAAGTTCTCATAAAAGCCAAATCGTTGCTCAGCGGATTTAGAAGTTTTACCGCATCAGTTTCGTCTGTTACAGAACAAAGCGAATTATTCATCACTTCATTAAAACCCTGACTCTGAAGCGCTCTTGCCCAGGAATTTTCCAGTTCGTCCTGATCCAGAATTGATAGTTTTACCGCTGAAAATGAAATTTTCTGTGGTGCATCAATTTTGTTATACCCGTAAATACGAAGAATTTCCTCGATAACGTCAATCTCTCTCGTCACATCGGCTCTATACGCAGGAACAGAAACTTCAAGCGTGTTATTCATCTCGTTAAGAATCTGAATGTCAAGATATTTGAGGATTTCTTTAATTCTTTCACGATGGAATTTTGTTCCTAAAATCTGTTCAATCCTTGAAAAACGAACGATGATATAGTGGTCCTCAATTTTTCTAGGATAGTGTTCCAGAAGATCACCTTTTAGTTTTCCGCCGGCAATTTCCTCCATCATTTTAATCGCATGCGTGATGGCGATTTTCGTCATATTCGGATCAACTCCTCTTTCGAAGCGGAAAGAAGCGTCAGTATTTAATCCGTGTGTTTTTGCACCCTTTCTAACCGCAACCGGATTGAAATAGGCACTTTCCAGAAAAACAGTTTTGGTTTCTGTAGAAATTCCAGACGATTCGCCACCGAAAACTCCGGCAATACACATCGGCTGATTATTTCCGTCTTTAATCATGATTTCGGAACCGTTCAGCGTTCTTTCAACACCGTCCAAAGTTTTGAACTTGGTACCCGCTTCATTCACACCGACACGAACTTTTCTACCCGAAATTTTATCTGCGTCAAATGCGTGCAGCGGCTGACCTAAACCGTGAAGAATATAATTCGTTATATCAACAACATTGTTGAGCGGAGCCAAACCGATGGCTTTCAGTCGCTGTTTCAGCCACTCCGGCGAATCCTCAACTTTTACATTTTCGATAATAGCACCAATGTAACGAGGACACAAATCGGAATCTTCAACTTCCAGCACAAAATCTGCATTTCCAGAAATATCCAAAGCCACCGCCGAAACTTTCTCGAAACCGGACTGCATATGATTGGAACTTAGAAATGCATTCAAATCTCTCGCAACGCCGTAGTGCGACATCGCATCGGTTCGGTTTGGAGTTAGTCCGATTTCATAAACTTCATCACTGGTCAACTCGAAATAATCTGCGAAATTTTTTCCTACTTCATATTTTGAATCATCCAAAACCATGATTCCGCCGTGATCGTCGCTTAGACCCAATTCGTCTTCTGCACAGATCATTCCCTGAGATTTTTCGCCCCGGATTTTCGCTTCTTTGATTTCGAATGAACTTCCGTCTTTTGCATAAATCTTTGTTCCTACAGTCGCTACCGGAACAGTTTGTCCTGCAGCAACATTTGGAGCACCACATACGATATTCAGAATATTTCCAGTGCCTACATCAACAGTGGTAACGCTTAGTTTATCGGCATTTGGATGTTTTTCGCAGGTAAGAACTTTTCCCACCACAATTCCTTCGAGACTTCCGCGGATGGATTCAAATTTTTCAATTCCTTCCACTTCCAGTCCGGTGTCGGTAAGATATTCCCCGATTTTCTCAGGTTTCAGTTCTGTATTGATGTATTCTTTAAGCCAGTAATTCGAGATTTTCATTTTCGATTCGTTTCGGTTGTTACAGCCTCAATTCTATTGATTCAGGCAGTTGCAAATATCGGAATTTTTTCAAAAACCTCATCGGGAAGTTGGGGAAATAAAGCCAAAAAAAGAGAAGCTTTCGCCTCTCTCAGTATTTAGTTTTCTGTTTTTTCCTGATGTTCGCCGCTTCGTTTCCGAACGAGCATTTTATCAATACGCTGTCCGTCTTTATCCACAACTTCAAACTCATAATTTTCATAGATTACCGTTGCGCCAACTTTCGGTAAATCCTGCGCGATATGAATAACAAAACCGGCTACTGTTTTCACATCTTCATACATTTCTTCATCAATTTCGATGTTGGTTTCTTTGCAGAAAGCACTTAAACTGTACTGTCCGTCAACTAACCAGGAACCGTCCGGACGACGCTGCAGCGCAGTTTCTTCAGCTTCCTCGTCGGACATATCTCCAACCAAAGCGTCCATCATATCATCCATCGTAATAATTCCTTTGGTAGATCCATATTCGTCTACTACAATTCCGAAGTGAATTTTTTGCTGGCGGAAATGTTCCAGAATACGGTATGCGCTTGTATTTTCAGTAACATAAACCGGCTGACGCAAAATTCCTGCGAGCGAGAAATCTGCGCTATCGTAATTCCTGAAGAAATCTTTCAGCATCACCACGCCTTTAATCTGATCGAGATTTCCGTCCTCAATTACGGGATAAACGGAATGTGGATCTTCATTAATTTTCTTCACCATGTCTTCACGGCTTGCCTCCAGTTCAAGAAAATCTACCTTGCTTCGGTGCGTAAAAAGATGGTTGGCTTTGGTGTCACCAAGTTCGAATACCCGTTCAACAATATCCTGTTCAATGTTTTCAATTTCACCGGTTTCCGCACTTTCTTTGACAATCGCTTTAATCTCTTCTTCAGAAATCTGGCTGTCACTGTATTTCTGAATTCCAATAATTTTCAACAGAAGTGAATTGGTAGCGGAAAGCAACCACACAAACGGTGAAGTGATTTTCGAAAGAATATTCATCGGTCTGGAAACCGCCGTCGCAATTTTCTCAGGATACGTCATCCCGACTTGCTTAGGAAAAAGTTCACCAAAAACAATGGAAATGTACGTGATGAAAATTACAATTGCCGGTCCGGCAATTTCTTTAGCGTAAGGCGCCAAGAAACTCACTTTGGAAATTATGGCTGCAAAATCTTCCGAGAGTGCTTCACCACTGTAAAAACCGAGAACAATACCAATGAGTGTAATTCCGATCTGGACAGTTGAAAGAAATTTCGCTGGATTGTCCATCAGTTCCAACGCTTTCTTTGCTCCGGCGTTTCCGTCTTCCTTTGCGCGCTCAAGCTTGTATTTACGGGAAGAAACGAGAGCGAGTTCCGACATTGCAAAAATACCGTTAAGCAGCACCAATGCAATGATTATAAATATTTCCATATTCTAGTTTAGGATACAAAAAGAGATCCTTAATTTTTCAGGATCTCAATATAAATCTTTTTTTTCGATTAGGCGTTACATACCGATAACCGGCATGGAAAGCATCAAGATATTTTCTTCGTCTTCAAGACCATCTACCGGTTCGATAATTCCCGGACGGTTAGGCTGAGACATTTTCATCGTAATATCATCTGAACCAAGCACTGAAAGCATCTCCGTCAAAAATTTTGAACTGAAACCGATGTTGATATCTTCACCGTTATAATCGCACGGAATCTGCATATCTGCTTTGTTTGCATATTCTGTATCTTCTGCATGAAGGTGAAGAATATTTCCTGAAAGCTTGAAACGAACCTGATTTGTGGATTTATTCGACATAATGGACGCTCTTCTGATCGAACTTAAGAGTAAATTTCTGTTGATGGTAAGAACGTTCGGGTTTTCCTTTGGAATTACGGCAGAATAATTTGGATATTTTCCGTCGATCAGGCGACAAATCCATGTATTGTTCCCGAAAGTGAATTTCGCCATGTTCTCGTTAAACTCAATTGTTACATCATCATTTGAGCTTGCCAGAATATTTTTAAAGATAGACAATGGCTTTTTCGGCATGATGAATTCAATCGGATCCGCGTTGATTAAATCAGTTCTTTTGTAAACCACAAGACGGTGAGAATCGGTAGAAACGAAATTGGTTTCATCTTCTTTGAACTGAAATAAAACTCCCGTCATTACAGGTCTCAACGAATCGTTGCTGGTTGCAAAAAGTGTATTGTTTAACGCTTCTGAAAGAACTCCCGCTGAAATCTTCACACTTTGTGCGGCATCAAATTCAGGAAGTTCCGGATAATCTTCTGCATTATCCAAGGCTACTGCGAAGTTATCTTTCTCGTCCAAAATTTCAAGAATGCTTCCGTTACCATCACCTGCTTCTTTTACAGAAAGAGTAAGTGGCTGCTCGCCGTAAGTTTTTACAAAATCCTGAAAAATTTTGGCTGGTACTGCAAATTTACCGGTATCATCAGAAATTACTTCGATGGAAGTAATTAAAGTAGTTTCACCGTCGGACGCAGTTATTTTCAAATTGTTTTCTTCAAGTTCAAAAAGGTAATTCTCGAGAATCGGTCTCGACTGTGAGCTGGAAATAACGCCGCTTACTGTACCGAGAGCTTTCTGCAATTCCCCACTTGCAACAATAAATTTCATAAAAATTTAGTTAAATTATTTGGACAAATATATAAAATTCCGCCTCAAAAACCTGCATTCAAATCAGTTCAAAAACAGTTTTGAACAAAAAGTTATCAACAATAATCCGCATTCGAAAAAATCAGCTATACGAAAAGAAAGTAATAAAAGAAAGAGACCTGCAGTGCAAGTCTCTTCTAATTATCTTTTCCTCATCAATTGTGTAACCCGTGCTTTGATAAGTCGCTTCATGTGTTAACCCTATATTACAAAAATTCTTTTTTCCATGCAAGAGGTCCTTCAAGTTCGTGATATTTTTTCCGTAATTTTGTCAGTCTTAATTTCACCATGGCTACAGCAGATAAAATCGATATAAAAAAGGAAATCTTTGTCAAAAATGCGCATCTCAACAACCTGAAGCACATTGATGTAACGATTCCTAAAAACAAACTTGTCGTGATTACGGGAGTTTCCGGGTCGGGCAAATCGTCACTCGCTTTCGACACCATTTATGCGGAAGGACAAAGACGTTACGTTGAAAGTTTAAGTTCTTATGCTCGTCAGTTTTTGGGCAAACTCGAAAAACCAAAAATTGATGATATCAAAGGTTTAGCGCCTTCTATCGCCATTCAGCAGAAAGTAATTTCTTCCAATCCGCGTTCAACAGTCGGAACTTCCACAGAAATTTACGATTACCTGAAATTGCTTTTCGCAAGAATCGGGAAAACCTATTCTCCTGTTTCCGGAGATGAAGTAAAAAAGGATTCTGTAACCGATGTAGTAGATTTTATCAAAAGTAACGAAGGCAAAATATTTCTCCTAAGAGCACCGCTTTCCTATGAAATAAAAAGTTTCAAAGACACCTTGAATTCACTGAAAGTTTCCGGTTTTACGCGGCTTGAAGTGAATGGAAATGTTGTCGGAATTGAGGATCTTGAAAGCTTCGGTTTTGTTCCGGAAAAAGAGATGGAAATTTTTCTGGTAATCGACCGTTTTTCCTACGAAGATGATGAGCATTTTCTGCAGCGTCTTGCCGATTCTATTCAGATGGCGTTTTACGAAGGTCACGGTTATCTTTCATTGAAAAATGAGAATTCAGGAAAAATCAGAGAGTTTTCCAACAAATTTGAACTGGACGGAATGGAATTTCTTGAACCGAATGTCCATTTCTTCAGCTTCAATAATCCGTATGGCGCTTGTCCGACTTGTGAAGGTTACGGAAAAGTAATCGGAATCGACGAGGATTTGGTGGTTCCGAATAAAAATCTTTCAGTTTATGAAGATGCCGTTGTCGCCTGGAAAGGCGAAAGCATGAGCGAATGGAAAAAAGCTTTCATTAAACGTGTTTCCGGCGAATTTCCGGTACACAAACCTTATTTTGAACTCAGTAAAGAACAACGGAATTTGCTGTGGAAAGGTGACGAATCGCGGAACTTTCCTTCCATCAATAATTTCTTCAAAATGGTGGAAGAAAATCTGTATAAAATTCAGTACCGCGTAATGCTTTCACGTTACCGTGGAAAAACTCTTTGTCCAACCTGCGAAGGTTTGCGTTTGCGTGAAGAAACGGAATGGGTGAAAATCGACGGTCATAATATTCAGTCGATGATTGAGCTTCCTCTGGACGAACTTTTACCGCTGATTAAATCATTAAAATTATCAAAACACGACCAGGAAGTCGCCAAACGTCTTTTATACGAAATCACGACTCGTTTGGATTTTCTTCTGAAAGTTGGATTGGGTTATCTCACGCTGAACAGAACTTCCAACACGCTTTCCGGCGGTGAATCTCAAAGAATCAATCTTGCGACAAGTTTGGGAAGCTCACTGGTCGGATCCATTTATATTCTCGATGAACCTTCAATTGGCCTGCATTCCCGGGATACTGAGAATTTAATTCAGGTCTTGAAAAATCTACGCGATTTAGGAAATACGGTGATTGTTGTGGAACACGATGAAGACGTGATGCGCGCTGCAGATTACATCATCGACATCGGTCCTGAAGCCGGATATTTAGGCGGTGAACTTGTTTTCTCAGGAAATTTCAAAGAACTGAAAAATGCCGATACGCTCACTTCAAAATATTTAACCGGACAGTTTGAAATTAAAGTTCCGGAAAAACGCAGAAAAGCGAAAGAGTTCATTCAGATAAAAGGTGCGAGACAGAATAATCTGAAAAATATCGATGTTGATATACCTCTTGAAAATCTGGTAGTTATTTCCGGAGTTTCCGGTTCGGGAAAATCAACATTAATGAAAGAAATTCTGACCAATGATGTTCAGATTCAGTTGGGAATGGGCGGCAAAAAGGGCGATTACGATTCGGTAGAATTCCCAAAGAAACTCGTAAAGAATATTGAACTGATTGACCAGAATCCGATAGGAAAATCTTCACGCTCCAATCCTGTAACGTACTTGAAAGCTTACGACGACATTCGCGATCTGTTTTCCAAACAGAAGCTATCGAAAATGATGGGTTACAAAACCAAGCATTTTTCTTTCAATGTAGATGGCGGAAGATGTGATGAATGCAAAGGTGAAGGCGTAATCAACGTATCGATGCAGTTCATGGCCGATATCGAACTGGAGTGCGAAACCTGCAAAGGCACACGCTTTAAAACCGAAATTCTGGAAGTGAAGTTTGACGATAAAAACATTTCAGACATTCTGCACATGACTGTGGATGAAGCGCTGGAATTTTTTGCCGACAACCGCGAAGACCGAATTGTCACCAAACTGAAACCACTACAAGATGTTGGTTTGGGCTACCTTCAGTTGGGGCAAAGCTCTTCTACTCTTTCCGGCGGTGAAGCGCAACGCGTGAAGCTCGCTTCATTTTTAGTTCGCGGTGTTACGAATGAAAAAACGCTTTTCATTTTTGATGAACCTTCAACCGGTCTGCATTTCCATGATATACAAAAGCTGCTGAAATCTCTGCAGGCGCTGATTGATTTAGGACACTCTGTAATTGTAATTGAACATCAGCCGGACATCATTAAATCTGCAGATTTTGTAATCGACATCGGTCCGGAAGCCGGAAAATATGGTGGCGAAGTAGTTTTCGCCGGAACACCGGAAGATTTAGCGAAAAATAAAAAATCACATACGGCAAAATATATTGCAGAAAAACTTTCTTAAACTCAGAAAAAATGCAACTAATTCATTCCAAAACTTTTACAGTTACCAAAGACCATCTTGATGAGCTGAACCACGTGAACAACGTTCAGTACGTATATTGGGTGGAAGAAGCCGCTGCGGAACACTGGAATCTGCTGAAGAATTTAACACCGTATAAAAATGATTTCTGGGTTTTGATGGATCATCATCTTCAGTATAAAAAGCAGGTATTTCTGGGTGAAGAAATGACCGTAAAAACCTATCCCGAAAATCCGGAAGGACTGAAACAGCCGAGAAGGGTGGAATTTTATGTGAATGGTGTTTTGGTGGTAGATTCGCGAACTTTGTGGGTTCTGTTTGATGGCGAAACGAAATCTGTAAAAAGAATGGCTTCCAACTGGTTGGATGAGCTGAAAAAGAGGGTTGAAAACAACTCCTAAAATGATATTTTGCCACTGCTGAAATCCACATACCGCCCAAAACCGATCTTTAGAAACGGCGATTTTTCTACATTATACTCTGCATTGTTAAGGAAGGTAAAAATTACACAGACTCGCGAACGCATCGAACTGGACGACGGTGATTTCCTGGATCTGAACTGGAGTTTTGCAAAAGAAAAAACAGAGAAATGTGTTATTCTGCTTCATGGTTTGGAAGGTTCTGCTGAGCGACCCTACATTCTTGGTGCTGCAAAAATTTTCAATGAAAACGGATATGATGCGTGCGCCATTAATTACAGAGGTTGCAGTGGCGAACCCAACCGTAATTACTTCTATTATCATTCCGGTAAAACCGACGATCTTGAAGCTGTAATTTCACTATTGATTCAGGAAAAAAGTTACAAAAAAATTGTAATTAACGGATTTAGTCTGGGTGGAAATATTGCCTTAAAATACGCAGGTGAAAACGAAACTGTTCCAGAAGAAATCAAAGCGATTATTGCGGTTTCTGTACCGTGTGATCTTAGCGGAAGTTCAGCTGAACTGGTGAAACCCAGGAATCTGCTCTACGCCAAGAATTTCCAGAAAACACTGATTGAAAAAGTAAAATACAAACACCGTTTCTTTCCGGAAAAAGTAAATCTTTCAGAGCTCAAAAAAATAAGAAACCTAAAAGATTACGATGATGTTTATACTTCAAAAACATTTGGTTTTAGAGATGCGGAAGACTATTACGAAAAGTGCAGCTGCAAACAGTTTTTGGGCGACATCAAAATTCCAGCGTTAATTATTAATGCAAAAAATGACAGTTTTCTCTCGGAAAGTTGCTATCCGATTGAGGAAGCAGAAAGCAATTCCAACATTCATCTCGAAATACCCAAATTTGGCGGACACGTTGGTTTTGTAGATGAAAACAATATCTATTATACCGAAAAAAGGGCGATTGAATTTATTTGTGCCCTAAAAATTTAGACCGAAAGACACTCAAAATCAGACTTATCCACAAAAATTTGTGGATAAACTGTGAATTTTAACATTTGGTTCATCTTTTGTAATGTAAAAAACATTAGATTTACCATAGAAATAAGAATCAAAGTGAAAACAGTTTTACTTTCTTCGGTTTCGGAATTATTAAAACTTAATATAAAAATTTAAGAGAAGCACTGTCGGCTTCTCTTTTTTGTTGTTGTCTAACTAAATAAATGAGATGTTTTTATCTACTGAATCCGCCTTTGTTGGGGCGGATTCTTTTATTTTTCAGTTTTGCAGTTTTTATAGATTAAGATGTTTCTTCACAGTATCTTCGAACATCTCGATATCAAAAGGCTTTTCAATATAATCATCTGCACCAGCTTCATCGGCAAGTTGCTTAATATTGCTGTTTGCCGAGAAATAAATCACCGGAATCTGCTTTAATTCCGGATTGGATTTGATGAGACGTGTAGCTTCAATACCGCTCATATCGGGAATCCAGTTATCCATAAAGATTAAATCCGGCATATAATCCTGCAGCATTTCCTCCAAATTATTGGTTGTTGGCGAAGTCTTCACCTCGCAATCGAAATCTTCAAGAATATCTGTACACAAATCCAATATTTCAACATTATCGTCAAAAATAAAAACTTTCTTTTGTTGCATTTTTTTTTCGAACTCTTAATTTAAATTGTTAATAAAAGCACCCATATTTTTCACTTCCAACACCTCATCAATTTCAACACTTTGAAGCGCATTTTGTGGCATGAACACCGCCACGGCAGATTCCGGATTCTGAACCAAAGCCATTCCTCCGTTTTCCTTTACTTTACGCAAACCTGCTGTACCGTCGCTGTTGGCCCCGGAAAGCAGCAAACATACATTATTTTCCGCAAAAACTTCCGAAGCACTCTCGAAAGTAACGTCGATCGAAGGCCGTGAAAAGTTGACTTTTTCTGATGCATCAAGCGAAAAACTTCGGTCTTTCTCGATGAGCAGATGATAATTTGGCGGCGCAATATACACTGTTGAATTCAATATCTTTTCCTTCTCCTCCACTTCTTTTACGCGCAGTTTGGTTTTTGAACTCAGCAAATCAGTAAGGATACTGTCTTTTCCAGGTTTTCTGTGCAGCACGATAATGACAGGAAAATTCAATTCCTCCCGAAGTTCAGGCAAAACTGAAAGCAGCACGGACAAACTTCCGGCAGATCCTCCAATAATCAATGCTTCACACTTATTCATCACAAATTTTTTCGCCAGATTTTTTCCGAATTCACCCTTTCGAATTTATTTGAAACCGTAGAAAAATCCAGTGTTTCTTTGGTACCCAATGCAATGTATCCAAATTTTTCCAGACTCGCATCGAACAGTTGTAAAACTTTATTCTGAAGTTCACGGTCGAAATAAATCAGCACATTTCTGCAGAGAATCAGTTGAAATTCGTTGAAAGAATTGTCAGTAACCAGATTATGTGTGGAAAAGATGATCTTTTCTTTAAGGTCTTCATTCAGCTTTCCCAAAGAATAATTAGCTGTGTAATAATCGGAAAAATGTTCTTTTCCACCAGCGGAAATGTAATTTTCTGTATAAAGTTTCATTTTGCTCAGCGGAATCATCGCCTGCTTTGCACTTTCCAAAACGGCACTGTTGATATCGGTAGCGTAAATTAGTGATTTGTGCAGAAGATTCAGTTCTTTCAGCAGAATGGCAACGGAATATGCTTCTTCGCCTGTGCTGCAGCCAGCCACCCAAATGCGGATCAGCGGATAAGTTCCGAGACGCGGAAGAATTTCCTGCTGTAAACTTTTGTAAAATGCAGGATCGCGGAACATTTCGGTAACATTAATAGTTACTTCCTCCAAAAAACGTTTGAAGTAATTGGTATCGTTCCGAACTTTATACCGGAATTCAGCAAAACTTACAAACCTGTCGAGCTCATAAAGTCTAACAATACGACGTTTTAGCGACGCGCGGGAATAACCGGTAAAATCGTACCCGTAAACTTCCAGCACATCTGAAAGTACCCTTTCTATATCCGAATCCTGATAAACTTTGATGCCCACTTTATTCCGGGATTAGTTCGTTCATTAAAGCCATAAGCTCGTTAATGTCCACCGGCTTCGAAATATAACCGTCTGCTCCGGCTTCAATGCATTTCTCTCTGTCTCCCGTCATCGCCTGCGCCGTAATCGCAATTACCGGAAGGTTCTTTAGTTCTTCATCTTTCTTCATCTTCGCAATGGCTTCGTAACCGTCCATTTCCGGCATCATCATATCCATCAGAACTGCAGCTACATTCTTGTTTTTCTCCAGAATTTCGAAACCTTTAGGTGCACTCATGGCTGAAATACATTTGTACTTTCTGGATTTCAGAACTGCTGTGAGTGCGAAAATATTTTTACTGTCATCATCAATGATGAGGATTTCTTTTTCATTAATCATAACTTACTTTTAAAAATTATCGTAAAGCCAAACCCGTAAAAGCGAAACCAACTGATCGATATCGACCGGTTTCGAGATATAATCGGAAGCTCCTGCAGAAATACATTTTTCGCGGTCGCCCATCATCGCCTTGGACGTAACGGCCAAAACCGGAAGATTGCGAAATTCTGGTTGGGTGCGTATTTCGCGAATGGTCTCGTAACCATCCATTTCAGGCATCATCATATCCATCAGGACAATATCCACATATTTTTCTTTTTCCAGAATTTTCAAGGCTTCTTTGCCGTCCATTGCAGGAATTACTTTCATGCCGTGCACTTCAAGCGCTTTGGTAAGTGAGAAAATATTCCGGACATCATCATCTGCAAGAAGAACCGTTTTGTTTTTGAGGATATTTCTGAGTTCCCCAACATTTTCGGAGATTTCCAGTTTTTCATTTTTCTTGCGGTGCTTTTCTTCCACCAAATGAAGGAACAGTCCGGCTTCATCCAAAATTCTTTGATACGAATGCGCTGTTTTCACCACAATAGAATCTGCATATTTTTTGATGCGGATTTCCTCTCCTTTTGACAGATTTTTTCCGGTAAAAACGATGATTGGTAACTTTTCTAAACCTTCACTTTGCTTAATGGTTTCAAGAGTTTCGTAGGCTTTTCTGTCCGGAACACCCATATCGAGAATCACGCAGTCGATTTCGTTATTTCTCAGCGAATCGATACTGTCTGTCACGTTGTTCGCAATATTTGTATTGATTTTATTAGCGGTTAGGAAATAACTCAAAGCTTTGGCGTGCTGCTCATTTTCCTCAACAATCAGCACTTTCTTCGGTGATCTTGTAAGTGCATTTTCCAGTTTTCCGAAAATTTCCTGCATCTGTTCCAAAGCAAACGGTTTGTTGATAAAATCCACGGCACCACGCAACAAACTTTCCTGTTTAAATTTCATGGAAGACATCATATGAACCGGAATCGGTTTGGTTTCCGGATTGGATTTCAGAGCCTCCATAACTTGCCAACCGTCCATAATCGGCAACTGGATATCCAGCAAAATAGCCAATGGCTTGAAATGTTGCGCCAGTTCGATTCCTACATCTCCACGAACTGCCACTACACCTTTATAATTTTTTGTTCTGGAGAAATCGAGAAGAATTTTTGCAAAGGCGGTATCGTCTTCGATGATGAGGATTACTTTGTCGCCTTCCAAAATGTTATCGCGGTCGTCTTTTATAGGTTCCGGAATGTGCGTCGCGAGAAAAGTTTGTTGCGGTTTTTCCTGAACTTCTTTCTGCTCAATCGTTTCCGGTTCAACTTCAACAGGTTTTTCTTCGGGTTTCTCTTCAGCATTTACAGGAACCGTTAAAGTAAATTCACTGCCTTTTCCTTCGGTACTTTCCAGAGAAATTTCACCGCCAAGAAGTCTTGCGAGTTCACGGCTGATGGAAAGTCCAAGTCCGGTTCCGCCATATTTTCTCTGGGTTGAACCATCGGCTTGCTGAAAAGCTTCAAAAACCATATTGATCTTGTCCGGCGGAATTCCGATACCGGTATCTTTTACTTTAAAGTGAATGTTTTTCTTCACTTCATCATTAAAAACTTCCAATGTAACACTACCTTCAGAAGTAAATTTGATGGCGTTGGACAACAGGTTTCTAAGAATCTGCTCAATGCGGAGTTTATCTGTTTTCAGAATTGGTGTTTCTACTTTGGTGACATCAATTTTAAGATCCAGATTTTTTTCTTTCGCGACCGGTGAGAAAAGCATCCTCATATCGGAAGTAATTTCTTCCAGTGGAATCTCACGAATTTCGAGCGTCATTTTTCCGGCTTCAATTTTAGAAAGGTCGAGAATTTCATCAATTAAAGTAAGCAAGCCCTGTCCCGAATTATGAATAACATCCGAATATTCCACGTACTGATCTTCCAAATCCTCGCTTTCGCTCATTAGTTTGGAAAGCAAAAGAATAGAATTCAGCGGTGTACGAAGTTCGTGCGACATGTTCGCGAGGAACTCCGATTTGTATTTGGTGCTTTGTTCCAGTTCCAGAGATTTCTGCTGAATGTCCAGATTACGCTGTTCAATAACCGCATTTTTCTCTTCAAGCAAACTCGTTCTTTCTTCAAGTTCCTGATTGCTCTGCAACAGTTCTTCCTGCTGCACACGAAGCTCTTCTTCGGAAGCCAAAAGTTTCTGTGACTGCGCCTCCAGTTCCGAATTGATATTTTCGAGTTCTGAATGTTGCGTCATGAGTTCTTCTGACTGAGCCTGAGTTTCCTCCAACAATTCCTGAAGTTTCAGACGGTTTTGAGTTCCGTAGAAAGCCAGCCCCACATTTCCTGAAACGGCATTAAGAAACTCCAATTCAAGTTCTGTATAATCTTTTGTGGAACCCAATTCGATAACGCCCAAAGGAATGCTGTAGCGCGTCACCGGAACAGCGACAATATTTCTTGGTTTTGTATTTCCTGTTGCGTAACTAATTGTTGCATCTGCATCCGAAATATTTTCCACCAGCAACAGTTTGTTTGAGCGGAAAGCTTCCCCGGAAATACCTTCTCCCGGCTGAATTCTATTCTGCAATGAGGACGGCGAAGCGGCATAAGAACCGGAAAGCTGCAAAGTTCCGTCTTCCTGATGAAGATACAGAGCAGCCACAAAACTTCCTGTTTTCTCAATAATTTTCTCCAAAATATCTGAGCCCAGTTTTTCAAGCTGTTTTTCGCCCATCATTTTTTCGTTCAGTTCGGCAACAGCATTACTCAGCCATTGTTTTTCTTCCAATGTGGTGAAACTTTCCTGCAGCGAAGTTGCCATTTCATTTAATGGACCTGCAACAGTTCCCAAAGATTCTCTTGTGTTTTTATCCCAATTGATATCGTATTCGCCACCGGAAATTCTGGTTGCCACATTTTCAATCGCAACTAAGCGGTTGAGACTTTCTTGATTTTTTTCCTGAAGTTCATCAGCCAAACCTGTTTTCTCTTCAAAATTCTGCATCACCTTACGGTAGAAAACCAGCGTAATTGTAATAGCCAGTAAAGCCGAAATTACAATTAACCAAGGAGTGAATCTTGCAAAATTATCCATTCCTTCAGTGTTGGCTTGCAACAGAAGTTCTTCTTCGTTTTGCATAATGGCCACTCTGGTGCGGATTTCATCCATATAAACTTTTCCACTTTGCAGCATTTCGGGAGTTACTTCTCCGTTCGTTCTTGCATATTCCAGGTTTTCATCCAGAATCTCAAGTCTTGAGTTAACAGATTTCGTCAACGCTTCCAGGTTTTTCTGCTGTGTTTCTGTATTGGCAATTTCCACAGAAAGTTTGTTGAGCGCTTCGGAAATTTTCTCTTTGGATGCGGTATATGGATCCAAAAATCTCTGTTCACGAGTCAACAGATAACCCCGCTGTCCGGTTTCCGCATCTTTAACCAATGTAAAAACCTGATCGATATTGGTAAGTGTTCGCTCTGTACTTCGAAGAACTTTGCCATGGTCAATAAGTTTCCTGATGCTGATGTAAGACGCGACGGAACTTACAATCAACAACAGTAAGGACAAACCGAGACCGTAAAAAAGATTGTTTTTTATATTCATCTTCATGTTTATTTATTGTGATTTTCGGGATGAACGGGAATGGTGAAATAAAATTCAGAGCCCACATCCAGAACGGAATTGACACCAATGGTGCCATTGTGCCTTTCGATAATTTCTTTGCAGATGTATAGTCCGATGCCCAATCCCTGGAAACGCTCGGAAGTTTCTTCGATACGATAATACTTGTCGAAAATTTTATTCTGATGTTCCTCGCTCATTCCCACGCCAAAATCTCGGACGGAAAAATACACTTCATCGCCACGCTGCTCGCAAACAACATGAATTTCTTCTGAATCTGGAGCGTATTTGATGGCGTTGGTAAAGAAATTGACGATGACCTGTTCAATTCTTATTTCGTCGCCGAAAACTTCTTTTTCAATTTTTCCTTTTTTGGTAATCTTCAACTGCGGATTCGAAAGCTGCATCACTTCAATAGTATGATTTACCACTGTATCAAAAGAAAAATATTTTCTGTTGAATTTCAGTTTGCCGCTTTCAATTTTTGAAATATCAAGCAAATCAGCAATCAGCGCGTTCAGTTTTTCCATCTGTCCCTGAACTTTATGAAGACGCGACTGTGTAGTTTCCCAATCCTGTTTCTTCAGACTTCTTTCCAGCAACTGTATGTAACCTTTGATACTCGTCATCGGAGTTTTCAGTTCGTGACTTGCAACGCTGATGAACTCGTCTTTTTTTCTTTCTGCTTCTTTTCGAGTTTCAATTTCTGCACGAAGAGCGGTCTGCATTTCGTTCAGTGCGCGACTCTGCTCGTAGATTCGGTAGAAGGTTTTTACTTTCAACAAAAGAATATCCATATCCACCGGTTTGGTAATATAATCCAGTCCGCCTGATGAATATCCTTTCGTGATAAGATTCACATTAGCGCTCGCCGCAGATAGGAAAATAATAGCAGTTTCCTTTGCTCCGCTGTATCCTGAAATGGCCTCTGCAACCTCAAAACCGTCCATTCCCGGCATTTGCACATCCAGAATAATGAGTACGTAAGATTGGCTAAGAATTTTCTTCAGTGCTTCTTCTCCCGAACTCGCAGTATCTACCTCGAAGTTGTGTTTCTCCAGTACTTTTTTCAGAGAAATAATATTCTCGGGAGTGTCATCTACAATCAGTATCATGTTTCAGTATAGTTTTATACAACGGGAACCAAATTTAGTGATTTTGATGATAAAAACAGTATTGACATTAAAATTGAGCTGAAATATAAAAGTTTCAGCGGATAATTAAATCATTATTATTTTTCGCTAAAGAATTCCGTTTATCATTATTGAAAAATAAAATAGCCTCACCAGGAATCGAACCTGGATCTAAAGTTTAGGAAACTTCTATTCTATCCGTTGAACTATGAGGCCATATTCTGCCCAATTAACGGTTGTTTTTTCCGTCTACGACGATGCGCGCTTCGCGGTTAGCCAATTCCCACGCTGTTGCAAAAACCAGCTGAGTTCTCTTCTGAAGCAGTTCGTAATCGATTTTTTCGGGATCGTCGGTACTTTTGTGATAATCTTCATGGATGCCGTCGAAATAAAAAGCTACCGGAATATTGTTCTTCGCGAAATTATAATGATCGGATCTGTAATACAGCATCTGCGGATCTTTCGGATCATCATACTTGTAATTCAGTTCAAGATTTCTGGTTGCTTTGTTGGCGGCTTCGCTGATGGATTTCAATTCGGATGAAAGAATTCCGGAACCGATCACATAAACATAATCTTTCCCTTCATTTTCTTTGTCGCTGCGGCCAATCATATCGATATTAAGATTTGCTACGGTATTGGCTAAAGGATAAACAGGATTTTCTGTGTAATATTTGGAACCGACAAGTCCGATTTCTTCAGCCGTAACATGAAGAATTAATACAGAACGTTTTGGCGCAACTCCTTTCTTCTTTGCAATATTGAAAGCTTCTGCAATTTCCATCAGAGCGACTGTCCCACTGCCGTCGTCATCTGCTCCATTGAATACGACTCCGTCCTTTATCCCCACATGATCGTAATGAGCAGAGAGCACAATAATTTCGTCTGGTTTTTCGGTGCCTTCAATAAAAGCGAGAATATTTTCGGAATCTGGATATTCGTTTCCACGTCTTGTCCCAATGTAAGAAGCAGGAACTTGCTGGTAAAAACTGCCCAATGCAGGCGGATACGAAACACCCATTTTTCCGTACTGTTCAATCATGTATCTTCCGGCTTTTTTCTGGCCTTCGCTGCCTGTATTTCTACCCTGCATTTCGTCCGAAGCGATAATATATAAATGCTTCTTCAAATCCTGAGAAGTGATCGATTCGTAAGATTTTTTGAAAGCAGAACCTTCATAACCTATTCCTGCGGTGGCACAGGAAGTGAGTACAGCGCCGGCTAAAGCAGCGATAAAAACGTATTTCATACCGATTAAATTTGCAATAAAAATAATGAAAATAAAATGGGATGAAAGAAAAACGCGAGAATGAAATTCGACGAACTGCTATAAACCGTCAAATTCTGAAAGTGAGTTTCTTACCCAATCCGGAATTTCCATAGTAGTTCTGGATTTCATATCGAACATAATCTGCGTAGTAGTTCCGGAAGCATGCAATACGGTTTCTCCGGCTTTTTCCGACGTAATCGCATATTGCAGCACAAAACTTTTTGTACCAAGAGATTCGGTCTTTACATGAACTTTCACATTTTCAGCACTCAACAGAAGTTCTTTACGTAAATCCACGTTAATGTTGGCGATAAGAAACATATCTTTATGCCAATCCCAATTCGGGCAGGCTTTCATCATAAATACACCACGCGCAACTTCAAAATAAGTTACAAAAACGGCGTTGTTTACGTGTCCCAAAGCGTCCATATCATTCCATCTCATCTGGAGCGGAATACTGAAATTAAAATCGGAGATATTCATTTTTTTACAATTGAATGCAAATTAGGAAATTATTTTTCAGCTCATCTGAAAATTTGAATTTTTAGTTATGCCTTGAACTTTATTTAGACTTTAACTAAAAATTAAGTTGTATAACGTAAGAATTAGTTTTATTCAAAACAATTTAAATTAGATTCAAGAAAAATTCAGTTACAGCTGTTTAAGTTCGATGTTACTGCCCTTTGAAGTATCAACTTTTCCTGAGTGGAATTTTGGTTTTCGGTTCACGCTGATATCAAAAAAGGATTTTACTGTTGCTAACCATTCTCTAAAAAAATATTTTCTGTTACCCCTTGAAGATGTAGAAAAACCTGAAGTTTTCATTCCATTCTGTTTTGAAAGGAAAACAGAGCGTGGCAGATGAAACTTCTGCGTAATTACAGTCGCGCTTTTAATCCCAAAAACATGCTGTGCTCTGTACATTGTGGAATAAGTATCGAACCCTGCATAATCTCCAAAGATAATTTGCTGCGGAACACCTTTGGATACCAGATAATTGTTCATCACGCTTATTTCGTCATAAGAACTTTGGCCGTTATCACCTGAGAGCAGAATTTTTTTGATTTTACCTTTTTCATACAGTGTAATGGCATCATTTAAGCGTTGTTTCAGAAAAGTTCCGGGTGTGCCATTCGAAAGAATTCCTGCTCCGAGAACAATTCCAAACTCATGTTGTGGGATTTTGTCTGCGTTTTTGTAAATGTCTTTCTGCACTGTTGACCGCACAAAAAAGGGCACTGCAAGTATCGCCACCACAAAAAACGCCAAAAGCACAGCGATAAAAATAATTCTGTTTTTCTTCATGTGTTTATTTATCCGAAAATAGCAAAAGTTTTCTTTTAAATAAAATGAATAAAGAAATATCATAAAACAAAAAAAAACCTTCTGAATAGAAGGTTTTATCAAGTGATGTTGCGGAGAAAGAGGGATTCGAACCCCCGGACCTGTTACAGTCAACAGTTTTCAAGACTGCCGCAATCGACCACTCTGCCATTTCTCCCTCAAACGTTTCCGTTTTGAGTGGTGCAAATATAAGAAGCGATTTATACTTCACCAAATATTTTTGCAGCAAAAACAGCATTTATTTCATAATTATTTACATCCCAACACCTTACTTTCAATTCTTTAGTTGACATTTGAAAATATCCCTTAATATTGGTATTGTCCTCATTGGTTTTCACGTTTACTTTTGCTAAAACAATAACCATAAGTGCTTCTGTACTTCAAAAAAACTCATTATGAATATCACTACAGAAATGATTGGCGTAATCTCCGGACTTTTGTCCTCTATTACATTTTTACCCCAGATTATCCATTTGCTGCGCACCAAATCTGCAAAAGACATTTCCAGCGGCACCTATCTAATTATATTTTTAAGTGAATTTGGATGGCTTATTTACGGAATTCTTACAGCAAGTCCTGCCATTATCATTACGACCATCATCGCGTGCTTTTCCGCATTGATTATCCTCTTTCTAAAATTGAAATATAGTGCAGTACTCCGTTGGAGTCTACAATAATTCTACTGTGCGCATTCCGGCCCATACTGCAACAACACCAAACAGAACACTAAGAGTGATGTTCAGCAGCAGTACTCCGATAAATCCATTTTGGTAAAGTTGGAAATTCTCAGCAGCAAAGGCAGAAAAAGTTGTAAACCCTCCACAAAACCCTGCAATAAAGAGATATTTAAGAATCTGATCGCCTTTCAGAAAGTACGCAGACATCAATCCCATCAAAAAACATCCTGCGATATTTACTACAAAAGTGCCCACTGGAAATGCACCGATATTCCATAATTTCTGGGTATAGCCTGAAATCAGAAAGCGTAGTACGCTTCCCAATCCTCCACCCAGAAATATGAATAAAAGCGTTTTCAATTACTGCAGTTCAGCAAGATATTTTTCGGCATCCATCGCTGCCATACAGCCGGAACCTGCCGCAGTAATTGCCTGTCTGTAAATATGATCCTGAACATCGCCTGCAGCAAAAACACCCGGTAAATTGGTTTTTGTGGAACCAGGAATGGTTTTGATGTAACCGTTTTCGTCCGTCGTTATCTGATCTATGAAAATCTCAGTATTCGGCTTGTGACCAATCGCGATAAAAATACCGTGAACATCAATTTTCGAAGTTTCCTGCGTTTGGTTATTAATCACCACCGCTCTTTCCACCAATCCGTTTTCGCCTTCAATCGCGATAAGTTCATGGAAAAATTTCACTTCAATATTCGGAGTGTTTTCTACGCGGTGAACCATTGCTTTGGAAGCACGGAATTCATTTTTCCTAACCAACATCGTCACTTTATTGGTCAGTTTCGCAAGGTAAGTAGCCTCTTCAGCTGCCGTATCTCCCGCTCCTACCACGATTACATCTTTTCCTTTATAGAAAAAACCGTCGCAGGTTGCACAGGCGGAAACTCCTCCTCCACTGTATTTCTTTTCATCGTCCAGACCAAGATATTTAGCCGTAGCTCCTGTTGAAATAATGACAGTCTTCGCAAAAAGTTCCTTGTTCCCTGCCCAAAGTTTATGAATTCCGCCAACTTCTGTAGCGAATTCAACTTTTGTAATCATCTCGTAATGAACTTTTGTATCGAAACGTTCTGCCTGTTTCTGCAGATCCATCATCATTTGCGGACCGGTAATTCCATCGGGATAACCCGGAAAATTATCAACTTCTGTAGTTGTCGTAAGTTGTCCGCCTGGTTCAAGACCTGTGTAAAGCTGAGGTTTCAAATCTGCTCTTGCGGCATAAATAGCAGCAGTAAATCCGGAAGGCCCGGAACCAATAATGATACAATCCTGAATGTTTTGTTCCATAATTTATTTGTTGTAAATGCACTGAGGAAATGTGCAGAAGATTTATTTAAAAGCCAAAAATCGGGAATTTATTTTGGTTCTGAAATTATTTTCTGATGAATTATATCAATCATCAGGTTTTCACTTTCAACTGATCGATATTGATGATTTTATAGATAAGTTCGCGGTAGAGTTCGGCGGTATCCATTTTCCCGGCTCCTAATCCTTTACTCTTCAGATCCATTTCTCTCAAAATGGAAATAATTCTCGTTGAATTCTTCAGTGAGTAATTTCTCATCGCAACCACAACATCCTGTGCTTCATAATAATTCATTCCCAAACTGCTCTGAATGGCTCTTGTATCTTTTGTTGACGTTGCCTGCGCCATCACAAGATTTGAAAAAAAATTATACAACATCGAAACCGCCGCCGGAAATGGATTTACTTTATCGTTTTTACCCATGTAGAAAGCAATTTTCATAGTTTTCTCACGGTTGCGTTCGGCAATGGCTTTTCTCAGTTCAAAATTATTATAGTCTTTACTGATGCCGATATGCTTTTCCACCAAAGCTCCATCCAGAATTTCTCCATCCTCTAAAACTATTTTCAGTTTGTTGAGTTCATTTGAAATTCGCGACAGATTATTTCCCAAATATTCTGAAAGCAATTGCGGAATATTCGGCGCTGTTTTTATCCCAAGATTTGTGCATTCGTCACTAATCCAGCGTGGTAAATGCTGCTCTTTTACAGCCTCACTCAAAAATATCATACCGTGTTTTGACAGTGCTTTTGCCAGTTTGGTGTTCACTGCAAACTTCTTGTATTTATGGGCAAAAACAAGAACTGTAGTTTCAACAGGACTGTTCACATAGTTTGTGAGAATATCACGTTCCGATTCATTGAATTTTAAATCCTGCGCTTCCTTTACCACAATAAGATTGAGATCTCCGAACATGGGAAACTGCTGTGCGAGCGCAACGATTTCCGGAATACTCGTGTCTTTTCCGTAGAGAACAGTCTGGCCAAAAGCTTTTTCGTCTTCACCTAAAACATCGTTCTCAAAAGATTTCACTGCAACATCCATAAAATAAGGCTCTTCGCCATGGAAAAAATAAACCGGCTGAAGTTCTTTATTTTTGATATTTTTGAGGATCGAACTTAATTCTTTCATGCGTAATGGAGCTTCCAAAACTGAATTTTCATCAACATTTCGACTTCAAATTCAGAAAAGACAAAGATAAATTTTTTATTTATGATTTGCCGAGGAAAACTTGGCTCCTGCTTACTCCGGAAGAATGGGTGCGGCAGCATTGGGTGCATTATTTTCTTTACGAGAAAGGCTTTTCCGCAAGCGCGCTGATTTCAGAAAAAAAAATCGTACTGAACGGATTAACCAAAAGAATGGATCTTCTGATTACTGAAAAAACGCTGCCGAAAATTCTGGTCGAATGCAAAGCGTCATCTGTAAAACTTACCGAAAAAACTTTTGAACAAACTGCGCGCTACAATTCGGTTATCGGTGCAGAAAGTATTCTTCTCAGCAATGGACTGCAACATATTTTTGCACGGTTTTCAGACGGACAGTATTCATTCGAACCAATAAATATTACGTGATGGAAGAAAAATACTGGCTTTTTTATCTTCTGGCGCTTATTGCGGAAATCATCGGAACTACCAGTGGTTTTGGTTCTTCAATTTTGTTTGTGCCATTGGCTGCGATGTTTTTCGATTTCCATGAAGTGTTGGGTATTACTGCACTTTTCCATGTTTTTAGTAATCTTTCAAAAATCTTTCTTTTCAGAAAGGGAATCAATAAAAAAATTGCACTGAAACTGGGTATTCCGGCTGTAATTTTTGTTGCAATTGGCGCGTTTCTGAGCAAATATATTCCACAGAAAGAACTGGAAGTTGCCATGAATATAATTCTGGTAATTCTTGCTGTTTACCTCATAAGAAACTTCAACAAAACGCTGCCACAATCCGACAGAAACCTTGTAACCGGCGGGGTTTTTTCGGGATTTTTGGCAGGTTTAGTAGGAACAGGTGGTGCCATTCGCGGTATTTCCCTCGCTGCTTTTCACCTCCCGAAAGACATTTTCATTGCTACTTCTGCGCTGATTGATATGGGCGTAGATACGACGCGTGCGGCAGTGTATTTTTTCAACGGTTACATGAGCAAAGATTTCATTATACTAATTCCGTTTCTGATTCTGATCAGTATCTTGGGAAGTTGGATTGGAAAGCAGATTCTTAAATTCACTTCAGAAAAAATATTCCGATACCTGGTTTTAGGCGTTATTCTGCTCACTTCCGTAGTGCAGCTTGTGAAATACTTTACCGGTGATTCATTCGGTTTTGGATCTTAATTTAATGAACTATAATGACAACAATTAAAAATATTATTTTCGATTTCGGCGGTGTTTTGATGGACTGGAATCCGCGTTATTTCTTCAAAGATTATTTCGGTGATGATGAGCGCATGGAATATTTCCTGAAAAATATTGCCGTTGATGAATGGAATGCCGAACAGGACCGTGGAAGAAGTTTAGCAGAAGGTACTGAAATTCAGGTTGAAAAATTTCCGGACTGGGAAAAGGAAATCCGCGCTTACTACGATAACTGGACGACGATGCTGCGCTCCGACATCCCTGAAAATGTTGAAGTTCTGCGCAAACTTGCCAAAACTGATTATCAGCTTTTTGGTCTAACCAACTGGTCGCATGAAACTTTCCCGTACGCTTTAGCAAATTATGATTTCTTTGAATTATTTGATGGGAAAATTGTGGTTTCAGGGGAGGAAAAACTCATTAAACCTAATCCAAAAATCTGGGAAATTCTCCTGGAACGATATAACATAAAAGCCGAGGAATCTGTTTTTATTGATGACAACTTGAAAAATATTGAAGTGGCAAAAAGCTTAGGTTTTATCACAGTACATAGCACTGAACACACAAATCTGGAGGAGGAACTGAAGCAACTTGGCGTTGCCATTTAAACAGATGAAATAGCATAAACAAAAAATCACCCTTTGCGGGTGATTTTTTTTATTAATCATTTTGACTATTCTTTATTTCTTCGTTAAAGCCTTGAATTTGAAATAAGAAACCACAGCCAAGAGCACCATTCCTCCAGCACCAAGGTAAACCCAAAGCGGAACCGGAATTGGGTCTCCCGCTGCGTAGGAATGCAGACCGCTCAAATAATAATTTACTCCAAAGTAGGTCATGATGATGGAAGAAATTGCAAACATCGTCGCAACGTGAAACGCCCATCTTCCTCTCAAACCAGGAACCAGTCTCATGTGCAATACAAATGCGTAAACCATTACCGAAATGAAAGCCCAAGTTTCTTTCGGGTCCCAACTCCAGTATCTTCCCCAAGATTCATTCGCCCAGATTCCACCAAGGAAAGTACCCACTGTTAAAGCATAAAGCCCAATAGTGAGCGACATTTCTGAAACAATAGTTAACTCTTTCAGAGTTCTGTCATTATGAATTTTGAAATATTTTTTGTTTGAGATAATGTAAAAAATCAGGCAAATTAAAGCAATAACAAATGACAATCCGAAGAAGCCATAACTCGAAACAATAATTGCCACGTGAATAATCAGCCAGTACGATTTAAGAACCGGAACAAGCGGTGTAATCTGCGGATCGAGAGCTGAACCTCCGTGCGCAAATCCCATCATAATTACGGCTACCATAAATCCAGCGGCCGGAATCAGCGCGTTAGAATTTCTGTACAGTGCAAATCCTGCTGTAATCCCTACCCAAGAAATAAAGACAATTGCTTCGTAACCGTTACTCCAAGGTGCATGACCGGAAATATACCAACGTCCGATTAATCCCAAAAGTTGCAGGAACCATCCCACACTACCGATAATCAGAATCACCTTAATGATTTTCCGCAGAATTTCTTTTGGTCTGAATAGATCGATGAAGCCCAAAATAACAAGAAGTCCACCAATCACGGTGTAGAAAATCATCAGCCAGAAGTTGATGTTTACTTTATTCATGAAAACTTCTGTGTTCACTTTCGCTTCGGTCGGAACTACATTTTTTCCCCAGTTTTGCTGATAATCCGAAAGTTTTTTCAACTCGTCATTGGCTTTGGTCCAGTTTCCGGTTTCCTGTGCATCAACCACAGCCGAAAAATAAGGCCCCATCACCATCTGGCTTTCCATGTCCGGTTCGAAATTTTGATCCAACCAGGAATGCCATGTGGAATTCGGATCGTTTTTCACAGGAACAATTCTCATAAACTGTCCGCTAAAAAATTCGTTAAAAATCTGAACTCTTTCGTTTACCGAAATAACTTCTTTATCGTAGTTAGTCTGTTCTGCCGGTTTTTTTCTGAAGGCAGCATTGTAATCTTCTTCCAGAACATATTTCAGATTTCCGTTTGCATCAGCCGGGAAAAGATTCATCAATGCGGTATAACCTTCATCATTTGCTTTAGTTTTGCGCTTCAATTCTTCACCGCCTTTCGTTCCCACTCTAATCATTGGAACCATGGTCCAACTCGGCGTATCTGTATTGATTGACAGAAACCACTGTTCAGCGGTTAACGATTTTCCGTCTGAACCTCTGAATTTATCTTTCTTATAAACTTTTCTAAGAACATCCAGCGCCTGTGTACTCATCGGAACAATTCGTCCCTCAAAATTCTGCACCAACAGATATCCGAACTTATCTGCGTGCTCTTTGGAGATTCTTGTTCTTGCGATTGCTTCGTCTGCAGAAATCGTTTTCATAGTGCTGAACGATCTAGCTACCGAATTCTGCTGCTGTGGCGCAGGTTCAGATTCCGGTTGAGGTGCAGCGTGCGCATCATTGGAATGAACAGTTCCATCTTCATGAACGTGTGTTCCGGAAGTTTGCTCTGTTGGGCGAATATTATTGCGGCTGCCATCGCTTGTACCATGAGTTTCGATAATTTGTGCATTCAAACCAAGTGCAAAGAATAGTGCAATAACCGTTGCTGATTTTCTTTTGCTCATATTTTTCAGCTGAGAATTCAGTTTCCAGAAGTGAGTTCCCTTCCAGAAAAACACCAGAAACATGGAAGTAAAGAGCAAACCGTAACCAATGTAGGTTATTAAAGTTCCCCAGAAATCGTGGTTTACAGAAAGTACTGTTCCCATCCGGTCAGGATCGAAACTTGCCTGGAAGAAACGGTAACCTTTATGGTTCAGTACATTGTTCATAAAAATTTTGTACGGCGTTTGTTTTCCTTCATCAATAATTGTTACGTGGCTTTCATAAGCGCTTGGCGACGAACTCCCGGGATAGGTTTCCATCACGAAATCATCAAGTTTCAAAGCAAAAGGTGTATTGTACACTTTCGGACCAAAACCAACCATCATATTCATTCCGTCCATTGTAACCTGCTTGAAAAGATTTGGGTTTCCTTTTTCTACAACAAGTTCTACCTGCTGCTTGGTTTTCGGCCCCTGGATTTCTACCGTAAGTGCATCCGGCATTCTTTCATCTTTTTTCTTATCACCTTCGAACGCCAAAAGTTTTCCTTTTTTCAGACCTTCCGGAACTACAATTCTAATATCGTTGATTGTGTATAAACTCCGAAGAGAAAGGGCTTCGTAAACATTCTGCTTTACATTACCGCTGTCCTGCGTTGCCATAACCATAAAGTTGGCATCAACCGGCGTTTTAATGAAAAGATTTCCGTTTTCGTTCTTAAATTCGATGGCGCCCTCAATCGGTCGGTTATAGCTTACCAAAGTTCCGTTAAGAGACTTGCTTTCACCGGGCTTTAAATAGTAATTTATTCTTCCACGGTCGCCTGTAGTTACAAAATGCAGATATTCAGTTCCATTGGTGTCCGTAATTAAGCTGTCTTTCTTACGCTGGACATAATCAATTGCTTTTACCTGGATTTTTTTTCCGTGATAATCGTAGCTTGCCTTCAAATCTTTGTGCAGTGGCGACATGAGGTACGGAATATCTTTATAACCCAATACATCACCGTTTTCTTCGATCTGAATTTTGAAAAAGTTTTTGTCTGTTATAATTTCGTTCGAGGTGTCGCCTTCGCGGATGTGCATTATGCCTTCATAACTGATATATCTTGTAATCGCTCCACCGATGAACAGCAAAATGAAAGAAAGGTGAAAAACCAAAACTGGCCATTTTTGCCTTCTCCAAAGGCGATAACGCTGAATATTTCCGATAAAGTTGAGTATCAGCAGAAACATCACCACTTCAAACCAGGTTGCCTCATAAATAAGTGCTTTGGCGGTAGGTGTTCCGTAATCGTTTTCTAGAAAAGTTGCATAACCCATCGCCACAGCGTAGATAACCAGCAAAACAGCCATAGTTCTTGTGGAGATAATGATATCTTGGAGTTTTTTCATAACAGGGAATTAAATAGTACAGCGTTGCAAAAAACTGTATTTTAATGATTTAAATTTGAAGAAATGCAAAAATACACTCTTATTTCGGAAAAAGCGAATTTGCCCACTGATTTTTATCAGCCAAAAAAACACACAATTTTTCGTCAAAAAAACGCTCCAAATCATCTTTGAAATCTACTGATTATTCATATCTTTTAGTACATTTGCACGGACTTGTATTATGGAAAAAAAGACAAAAAAAACACCGGTAAAAAATCCGGAACAAAACAGAACTTTATCTAAACCACGCATATTTTTCGGGATTCTTTTCATGTTCTTGGCCGTTGTACTAGCTCTTTCGTTTATCTCTTATCTGATGAACTGGAAGTCGGACCAAAGCCAAGCCGGAAACGTACTAGACAAAACCGTAAAATCCTCGAATATTTTCGGAAATGTTGGCGACTGGCTCGGAAATATTTTCATGTTCGAAAGTATTGGTGCAGCCGGCTTTATTATCGCCTTTCTGTTTTTTGTGTTTGGACTTCTAATCATGAAGAAAAAATACTTCAAACCTTGGAAAACCATCGGCCATTCCCTGTTTTTTATTTGCTGGCTTCCAATATTTCTGGGCGCTGTAACTCAAGGTGAAGGTGTTTGGAGCGGTGTTTACGGTTATCAGATTATGGATTTTCTAAATTCTGTAATCGGAACTGTGGGACTTTGGATGGTGCTTTTTGTGAGTATCGCCCTTTATTTTATCCTTGAATTTAATTTAAGTCCGAGTAGAATTAAAGCAAGAATCAACAATATTAATGAAAATACAATCGGACGTGTAAAGGCGATGATGCCAAGTTCGGATGAAGCATTCGAAGCAGATGAAGAACTGGAAGAAATGACTTCAGATGGAAATGAAATTCCGAAAAAACCTGTTCAAGAAAATTCTGAAAAAGAAGAAGTAAGCGTTACCGGATTTCCAAAAGTTGAAATCTCCAATGATTTGGAAACGATAAAAACACCTAATAAAACTTCCTTTGAAGAAACGGAAAAACCTGCGTCAACACCCGTAACTCTAAGTCCGGTTCTGGAAAAACCCGATGCTAAAGCCGCAGCTGAAGATAATTTTGATTTCAAAGTTGAAGTAGCGCAAGAAGTTGATGAGCTGGATGAAACGGAAAAAAAATCCAGAGATCTTGTAGCTTCACACGGTTTGTACGACCACAAACTTGATTTGGCGAATTTTCAGTTGCCGACAATTGATCTTTTAAGAGATTACGGTAATGAAGAAATCTCGGTAAACAAAGATGAACTGGAAGAAAACAAAAATAAAATTGTAGGTCTACTAAAAAACTTCAATGTTGGTATTGCTGAAATTAAAGCGACCATCGGTCCTACTGTAACCCTTTACGAAATTGTTCCGGAAGCGGGAATCCGTGTTTCTGCCATCAAGAAACTTCAAGATGATATCGCGCTTAATCTTTCTGCTCTCGGTATCCGAATCATTGCGCCAATGCCCGGAAAAGGAACAATCGGGATTGAAGTGCCAAGAAAAAATCCAACCATGGTTTCGATGCGCAGCGTGATTGCATCGCAGAAATTTCAGAATTCCGATATGGATTTACCGGTGGTTTTTGGTAAAACCATTTCCAATGAAATCTTCATGGCCGACCTTGCAAAAATGCCTCACTTATTGATGGCAGGTGCAACTGGTCAGGGAAAATCGGTTGGAATCAATGCAATACTTACTTCACTGCTATACAAAAAACATCCAAGTGAACTGAAGTTTGTGATGGTCGATCCTAAGAAAGTGGAACTTTCACTTTATTCTAAAATAGAAAGGCATTATCTCGCAAAACTTCCCGACAGTGAAGAAGCTATTATTACAGATACACACAAGGTGATTAACACTTTGAACTCACTTTGTGTGGAAATGGATACGCGTTACGATTTACTGAAAAATGCGTTCTGTAAGAATATCAAGGAATACAATAAAAAATTTAGTGAACGTAAGCTCAATCCGGAAAACGGTCACCGTTATTTGCCGTACATCGTTTTGGTGGTGGACGAATTTGCAGACCTCATCATGACGGCCGGGAAAGAAGTTGAACATCCGATTGCGCGTTTAGCTCAGTTGGCAAGAGCAGTTGGAATCCATTTAATTGTTGCTACTCAAAGACCATCTGTTAACGTAATTACCGGTATGATTAAAGCCAATTTCCCTGCGAGAGCAGCTTTCCGTGTTATTTCCAGTGTCGATTCCCGTACCATTCTTGATGCTCCGGGAGCCGATCAGCTGATTGGTAAAGGAGATATGCTTTATTTCAACGGAAACGAAATCATGCGTCTGCAATGTGCTTTTGTTGATACACCTGAAGTTGAAAAAATTGCTGAGTTCATCGGCGAACAGAAAGGTTATGCAAGTGCATTTATTCTCCCTGAATACGTAAGTGAAGAATCAAGTGCATCCACCGTTGGAGGTTTTGATCCGAATGAAAAAGACCAGCTTTTTGAAGATGCTGCAAGAATTGTGGTTTCTACACAGCAAGGATCTACATCAATGCTGCAAAGACAGCTGAAACTTGGCTATAACCGCGCAGGACGGATTATGGACCAGCTTGAAGCAAGTGGAATTGTAGGAGGTTTCAACGGTGCAAAAGCAAGAGAAGTGCTCATCACCGATTTAAATTCTTTGGAACAGTTTTTGGAAGAATTGCGGAAATAAGGAAAAACTTTAAACAAAGGTTTAACTTTATTTAAGATTCAACATCAAAAATTTAAAAGAAGAAAAAATGAAGAGCATATTGAAAAAAATTACTTTAGGAATTTTCGCCTTGGGAACAGTGGCTACTCTTTCTGCGCAGAAAGTGGATGCGAAAGCGAAAAATATTCTGGATGCTGTATCCAGCAACTATAAATCGAAGAACAACGTTTATTTCAAATTTGTATACGGAACCGGAACCGGAACCAATGTCACTAAAACGGAAACCGGAATTTTCTACTCGGCTAAAGACAAATACAAGTTGAAAATAATGGGCACTGAGCAGATTTTCGACGGAAGCAAAGTGTACAATATTTCCAGCGAAGATATGGAAGTTACCATTGCTAAAGCAAGAGGCGACGAGCAAATGTTTTCACCTATGAATTACATCAACGAATATAAAAACGGTTACAACGTACAGTATTTGGGTAAGAAAAGTGTTAACGGTGTAAATGCGGACTACATCAAAATGATTCCTACCACCAAAAATGGTATCAAAGAAGTTAATCTTTTTGTAAACTCTGCGAAGAAACAATTGGTGAAATTGGAGCAGTTTGCATCTGACAATAGCGTAGCGGTAATTGCTGTAAACCAGTATAAGGAAAACCAAAATCTGGCGGCAAACACTTTTACGTTTAACAAAAATCTTTATAAAGACTATTTGATTACAGAGCTGTAAAGCTGTGATAAAATAAATGACAACAAAAAGCTGCAAAGGAATTTCTTTTGTGGCTTTTTGCTAAATTTGGGCCATGCTAAAATTACTCGACAGGTATATTATAAAAACGTTCTTCGGACCTTTCCTGTTCATTTTTTTTGTACTTTTCTTCATCTTCGTGGTGAACATCATCTGGATTCAGATGGGGAGATTTGTCGGTAAAGGGCTTACTTACTGGGAAATTCTGAAACTCCTGTCCTTCATGTCGGCCATTGTTGTGCAGATGGTTCTGCCGCTAACAATCCTACTCTCTTCCATTATGACTTTTGGGGAATTTGGGGAACGGTACGAACTTGCAGCAATGAAGGCTGCCGGAATTTCATTAACCAGAGTAATGCTCCCACTTTTTGGCGCAACGGTTCTTCTTTCAATTTTGCTCTTTTTCTTTTCCAATAATATTATTCCGGATTTCCAGCGAAAGGCAAAGAATATGCTTCATAATATCGCGATGACGCGACCCGCGCTGAATTTTACACCAGGACAGTTTATTCAACAGATCCCGGGTTACAGCGTAAAATTTGATAAGATTGAAGGCGAAAACGGGGAAAATATTGAAGGCGTTTTCATCCATAGAATGGCTTATTCGCACGAGGATCAACAAAGCATTGTGGCCAGAAAAGGAGAATTTGTACCTGCCAGTAACCGAAATTATCTTAAACTAATTCTTTTCGACGGCTATGTGTATGAAGATGATAACCGTAACCAGGATTACACAAGCCGAATTAAACAACCGGACCAGTCGATTAAGTTTGATACATTGGTTTCGCATTTCAATATTTCTGAAATCATTAATAAAGCTATTGAACAGGAACAGATTACCGATGATTACACATTCCAAAGTTACACACAGCTGAATAAAACCATTGGTGAACTAAAAAAAACCAACGACCAGCGCTTTCGACAAATCAGCAACGATTTAATTGCGCAAACCAACAATCAAGTGCTTTATGTTGACAAGATAAAACCGAAAAAACCTGTTGAAGAGCCAAAATCTTTTGACACTTTAACTACGGCTAAGCAAAACGAAATCCTTTTTTCTGCTTATCAGAGAATTGAAAATCTGAAAACTTCCAAAATCAACAAACAGCCTGAAATTGAAGGCGTCTACAAATACAACGGTCGTGTCATTATGTACCAACAAAGAATTTTTGCCTATTCTGTTACGTGTATTATTTTCTTTCTTATCGGTGCAAGTTTAGGCTCAATTATCAGAAAAGGTGGCTTAGGACTTCCGGTGGTGATTGCCATTGTGATTTTCATTATTTTCTATGTCCTGAATCTCTCGGTGGAAAATTTAGCGTGGAGTGGACAAATTAATCCGTATTTGGCTGCGTGGCTACCGAATATTCTGCTGTTTCCGTTTGGAGTTTGGATGACGTATAAAGCACTTACCGATTCGCAGCTGTTTGATATTGAAAAATACCGGGCGTTATTCAAACCGCTCATCAACAGATTCACCAAGAGTAAAGAACATTCAAGATATCAATAAAACAAAAAAACTTCAGAATTGCTCTGAAGTTTTTTATTGAGTTATAGGAAAATTAAACTTTCATGATTTCGGCTTCTTTCACTTTCAGGTGATCGTCGCACAATTTCACATATTTATCTGTAAGTTCCTGGATTTCTGCTTCGGTATCTTTAATCATATCTTCAGAAATACCATCCAGTTTCTTAAGTTCTTTCATTCCGTCGTGTCTCGCATTTCTAACGGTGACTTTGGTAGATTCAGCTTCTGCTTTTGCCTGTTTTGCCAGTTCTCTTCTGCGTTCTTCGGTTAATGGCGGAACGTTAAGAATAATATTTTCACCATTGTTGGAAGGAGCAAAACCCAAATTCGAGTTAATGATGGCTTTCTCGATTGCATTGATTGCCGTTCTGTCCCATGGCTGAATGGAAATTGTCATCGCATCCGGAACCGAAACATTGGCCACCTGATTTAGCGCCGTTGAAGCTCCGTAATACTCCACCATCACGTCCTGAACCATCGTTGTGGAAGCGCGTCCTGCACGAATTTTCTGAAAAGCATGATCAAGGTGACGCATCGCTGCATCCATTTCCTGCTTCACCATATTGGTAATTAATTGTAATTCTTCCATTATACTGTTTTCAAAAATTGATTATCAAAATTAAATTCGGAAACGGTTACAAATCAACCAGAGTTCCTATGTTTTCTCCCTGAACAAGCTTCAGAAGGTTGCCTTCCTTATTCATATCGAATACAATAATCGGCAATTTGTTTTCGTGACTTAGTGTAAATGCTGTCATATCCATTACCTTCAGGTCTTTCGCGAAAACTTCTTCAAAAGTAAGCGAGTTGTATTTAACCGCGTTGGCGTTTTTCTCCGGATCACTGTCGTAAATTCCGTCCACGCGGGTTCCTTTCAAAATAACGTCCGCGCCAATTTCAATTGCTCTAAGCGTAGCTGCTGTATCAGTGGTAAAATATGGATTTCCTGTTCCTGCTCCGAAAATTACGACTCTGCCTTTTTCAAGATGTCTAACCGCTCTTCTTTTAATGAACGGTTCTGCAACTTTATCCATTTCAATAGCAGACTGAAGGCGGGTTTTAATTCCTGCATCTTCCATCGCACCCTGCAAAGCCATTCCGTTAATTACTGTTGCAAGCATTCCCATGTAATCTCCCTGAACGCGGTCCATTCCTTTGGCTGCTCCTGCAAGTCCACGGAAGATATTTCCTCCGCCAATTACGATAGCAACTTCGCAGCCGGCATCTACAACTTTTTTTATTTCGCCTGCATATTCTTTCAGTCGGTCATTATCAATTCCGTACTGACGGTTTCCCATAAGTGCTTCACCACTCAGCTTCAGGAGAATTCTTTTATATTTCATTGTAGATTGTTTCTGAGATTTTTATCGGTACAAATATAAGGAAACGCAAATAATTTCGTTAATACAAATATATTTACCGGGTAAATATTTTTGAGCGTATTAAAAAAATCTATTTTTGCAAAGCTAAAGCATAATTTTGAAAAAGCTTTTATTGGTTTCTCTTGCCGTTTTCTCCACTTGTTCGTTAGCTCAGGACGGAACGAACGTGTATCCGTTTCTGAACATTCCAGTTTCTGCAAGACAGGCTGCGTTGGGTGGTGATGCAGTTTCCATCAGAGATTTTGATGTAAGTATGTCCGCAGTAAACCCTGCATTGATGAATATTGAGCAGGACAAAATGATTTCTCTGAATTACACTTCCTACCTCGCCGATTCGAAATACGGAACCATCAGTTACGTAAAAGATCTTAATTACGGACACCTTATCGGAATTCACGGAAAATACATGGATTACGGAAGTATGCCGCGAACCAACGAAAGCGGAGAAGTTTCCGGTGATTTCGGAGCGATGGATGCAACAGTTGGTTTAAGCTATGCGTATCAGTTTGAAGACGAATGGACTATCGCTGCAAGCGCAGGATTTGCTACTTCAAAAATTGACAATTACACCTCAATGGCCGTAATTGGTTCCGCCGGAGTTACCTATCATTTTGAACAGTCAAAAGAAACCCTTTCGTTGGTTTTCAGAAATTTTGGTTATCAGTTCAAGACTTATAACGGACTGCGGGAAAAGTTGCCTTTCAGAGTAGATTTGGGGTACACTAAAATTCTCTCAGAATTCCCTGTCGCTCTAACAATTACTGCGCACGATCTTCAGAAACTTAATATTTCGCAGGATTATAATAATAACGGACAGGAAATTCGCTGGACACGAAAAGTATTCGATCACTTTTCTTTTGGAGCAGAACTTTTTCCAGAACAGGCTTTTAATCTAAGATTCGGTTATAACGTAAAACGCGGAAACGAACTTGCAGTATTGGATCAAAGAAGTTTTGCAGGGCTTTCTGCAGGTTTTGGAGTGAAGATTTCCTCTTTCCGTTTCGATTATGCGCACGTTCGGTATCACAACGCTTCGAATGTAAACATGTTGGGTTTAACGCTTGACTTGATTGAAGTAGGCGGCAACCGCAGATAAATTTTCAGCGACTAATTTTTAAAACGCAGTTTTTCTCACAAAAATTCTTGAAATTTGCAGGATGAGAAAACCGGTAATCGCGATAGACGGATATTCTTCCACAGGTAAAAGTTCCATTTCCAAACAAATCGCAAAAATTCTGGGCATTGTACATATGGACACAGGCGCACTTTATCGTGGCGTAACTTTCTTTGCTTTACAAAACTGTGTGAAAAACGGACAGATTGACATTCAGGAGCTGATTAAATGTCTGGAATCGATTGAGTTGGAGTTCAGAACATCCGGAAACGAACTGGTTCTTTTCATGAACGGAAACGATATTTCGAGAGAAATCCGGGAAACAGAAATTTCCGATAATGTAAGTCTCATCGCGAAACAAAAGGAAGTTCGGGATTATCTGCTAGAAACTCAACAAAAAATTGCAGAAAAAGGAGGCGTAATTATGGACGGTAGAGATATTGGTACCGTAGTTCTTCCCAATGCCGATTTTAAATTTTTCATCACGGCAAGCGTTGAAGAGCGGACAAAACGTCGCTTTCTGGAATTACAACACCTCGGTATTGAAACGACCGAAAACGAAGTTCGAGAAAATCTCATTAAACGCGATAAAGTTGACAGCGAAAGAGAGGTCGCACCGCTTAAACAGGCCGATGACGCCATACTGATTGACAATACCAATCTTACCAAAGAACAAACAATAGAACTGATTCTTTCATTTATATAATATTTTAACGAAATTTTAAAAAAAATTCGTTGGAAGTGGTACATAAGTTGTAACTTTAATAGAGGTTAAAACAACCGATTAACTTAATTAAATTAACTATTAAAATTCAATAAAATGGCTAGAAAAGGAAACAATGCAGCTGGTGTTTTGGCAGGTTTACTTGCAGGTGCTGCAGCAGGTGTAGTTTTAGGTATGCTTTACGCTCCGGAAGAAGGTAAAGAAACAAGAAAGAAAATTAAAACTAAAGCGAATGATCTTAAAGATCAGGCAGTAGACCAATACGGAAAAGCTAGTGAAAAAGCTAAAAACGAGTACCATAACGTATCTGAGAAAGTAAAAACTCAGTACCACAACATTTCTGCACAGGTAAAAGAAACTGCAGATAAGCTTGCGGCAGACGTTAAAGAAGGTTACGATAAATACAAAGATCAGGCAGTTGCTAAAACTACTGAAGTTGTAAAAGACGTAGAAAATGAACTGGACGGAATGAAATCATAACTTCATTTTATCCAATTAAAAGGAACTTAATCCCTAAGTTCCTTTTTTTGTAATTTTATAAAAAATATTATGCTCGACTTAGTAAAAGATTACGCAGGAAAACGGCTGGATCTATTGAAAATGGAAGCCACAGAAAAATCTTCTGTTACAGCCGGTACCCTTACTTACCTTTCTGTTGCATTGGTGGCTGCACTTTTTTTTATAGCACTTCTTAATGTAGGTCTGGCTTTCCTAATCGGCCATTATCTTGGCAACTACGGTTACGGATTTCTTATTATGGCAGGTTTCTATCTGCTGATTCTTATCATTGTTCTGCTCTTGAGAAAAACCATTAAAAACTCAATAGCAAACATGATTATTAAAGCATTAAATTCTTGATTATGAGTGCAAAATACAACAGCCTTGAAGAACTTAGAAGAAAAAAAGCACTTTTAAAACAGGAAGTCACCGAAATGGAAGATCTTCTCACTTTCGATAATACCAAAGAAAGTTTGAGTGCGTTTACCAATGGTTTTACGGATCAGTTTATCAAGCAGGAAAAAAATCCGGACGGAACTGATAAAATCTCACTTGATACTTCTCATATCATCAAGCAGATTTCCAACAACGTTACCGACAAAGTTCTGAACAGGAGCAGCGTGGTGAATTTCGCAAAAAGTGATGCCGGAAATAATGTGATGAGCAATGCACTGAAAATTGGTGCAGTTTCTTTCATTGGAAATTACGCCAGAAAAAACATGAAAAATTCAGATTGGAGAAAGAAAATCATTGGTTTTGCTCTGATTTATCTTGCTCCAATCGCACTTAGATTTATCAGAACCAAACTTGAAGATTATCAGCGTAAAAAAACTACGCAAAGTCTGGAACAGCTGATCTAAATTATTTACCGGAAAAAATTTGGCCGAGGATGATTCCTGTCGCCATTGAAACATTGAGACTTTCCGTAGACTGAAACTTCCCGAAACGCGGAATCGTAACTTTTTCGGTCAGTGCTTTTTCAGTTTCCGGACGTATGCCGTTTCCTTCATTCCCGAGAACGAGTAAAAACTCTTCAGGAAATTTAAAGTGGTAGAGGTTAGTCCCGTCCATATCCGTTCCAATAACAAGTAAATCAGTTTCGCTCAAATATTTTACTAAATCGGTATAGACAACATTCACGCGCAGAAAAGAACCCATACTTGCCTGAATGACTTTCGGGTTGTAAACATCAACAGTATCTTCACTGCAAATAATTTCCGAAATCCCAAACCAGTCTGCAAGTCGGATAATCGTTCCCAAATTTCCGGGATCCTGTATTCCATCCAGAACCAAACGTATTTTGCTTTCAACATTTTTCGTTTCATCAGGAAGTTCACAAACTGCAACAGAATCTTTAGGATTCTGCAAAAAGCTCACTTTTTTAAGTTCTGCTTCTGAAATTTGCACCACATCAGCGTCATCAATCTTAAGTTCAGAAGGATTCACAGAAAAAATTTCTTTAATTTTATAATTGGAGTGCGGTATTTCTTTAATTATTTTGTTACCCTCTACCAAAAACAAATTGTATTTTTGTCTGTATTTTTTTCGGTCAAGCGACTGTAAAACCTTTATTTTATGAGCTGTAAGCATTTGTCAAAATATCTTCAAAAGTATCACATATTTTCATTATTTGCAATCATACTGCTCGTTCTGTACGCCTGCAGCACAACGAAAAAAGTTCCCGACGGCGAATATCTGCTCACCAAAAATAATTTCCGTTACGAAGACGATAAAGCCCATAGTGACGAAATCCCGGGTTATGTAAGTCAGAGACCAAACAAGAAGCAACTTTTCCTTTTTCCGGTAGGACTTTGGATGTATAACGCCGCTAATCCTGAATTCGATTCAATTCTGAATGAATACATGACCTACCCGAGCGAAATGAGAGATCAGGATTTGAGGGATTCTCTTTTCATCAAATATAATAAACCGCAATATGTGGGAAGAAGACTGATGATTCCGAGATTTCTGCACAACATTGGCCAACCACCGGTAATTCTCGATCAGGGCAAAACTGAAACCAGCGCCAATTCCATCAGAAAATTTTTGGTATATCGTGGTTATTGGGATGCAGATGTGAAATTCAGTCACGATTTAGATTCAGCGGCGAAAAAAGCTCAGGCAAATTATCTGATTACGCACAGAGAACCAACCTACATCAGCGATTATTACTATAATATTCCGGATCCCAACATCAAAGCTATTTACGAACAGGATCTTACCAAAAGTCTGGTGAAAGGAAATCAGGTTCTAGATCAGGAAGTTCTGGAACAGGAAGTAAAAAGAATTGGTGATTTAATGAAGGAACACGGTTATTACCGTTTCAATTCATCCAACCAGGAAATTTATTTCACAGCGGATACTTTACAGAGCAGAAAAGATGTTCCTTTAACGATGGACATTCACAAAGATTCTGTGGACTCACCTTACAGAGTTACTACGATTGGCGACATTAAAGTTCATCTTATTGAAAAGCTTGCGGATACGCTCGACACACATAAAGATTCGCTTTTAGGTATTAATTTTTACAAGCTGGACGATCAATATAAAACAAGAGCTTTGTGGCTACCAATTACGATAAGAAAAGAAGAAGTGTACAACCAGCGAAACCTGGATCTGAGTAAGCGAAACCTTTCTGCGATGAACAATTTCAGCATCATTAACTATCGTGAAATCCCGCGCAGAGAAAACGACAGTATTCTGGATGTCTCCTATTATCTTGCTCCACTTCCAAAATATGACCTAAAGATTGCGACTGATATCAACTATTCTCAAATTTTGAATTTTGGTATTGCTCCTTCTGTAGACCTCACTTCGCGAAATGTATTCGGCGGTGCTGAAAACTTAACAACCACAGTTTCAGGAATTTTTGGCTCCGTTCGGAACAGACAGGACACTGAAAAAAGGACACTCGCTTACGAAGTTTCCGCACAGGGAACTCTAAGTTTTCCAAGACTTTTGTTGCCATTTTCATATTGGAGATTAATTCCGAAGCGGTACTCTCCTACTTCCTCAATAATTTTGGGAGCTTCGGTTCAGGATAATATCGGTTTGGGTAGAGTTGGCTTCAATGCAAGCCTCAATTATTTCGCGAATGTGAATGATATCGTATCTCACAGATTAAGTATTTTCAACAATCAGCTGAGTTTAACTCGAAACAAGGAGCGTTATTACGAATATTTTCCGCGCGATTATGAAGTCGTGAACGAAATGCACAATATTTATCTTCAGGATCATCCTGAAGCAGGGAACCAGTCTTTCGACCAAATTTCAGCCACTATTGTTCAGGATGAAGCTTACCAAGCAACTCTTTCTGAAGCTGAGCGAAATACGTTCAATACCTTCAGACAATCGCTGATCAACAAGGACAGACAGACGCAGGATGTGTACATTTCTTCGATGATTTATAATTTCATTTACAATGAAATCGGGAAGAAAGATTTCCGCAATCCGTTTTATTTTAACGGAAAGTTTGAGCTTGCAGGAAACGCTTTGGGGCTTTTCGCAAGACCTGCTCAGGAAGACGGTGTGGTTTCTGGTGCCTCCAAAAGAATTTTCAATGTTCCTTATTCGCAGTTTGTAAAATTCGATTTTGATGTCAGAAAATATTTCGCATTTTTCAATGATAAGCATACTCTCGCACTAAGACAGTTTATTGGAGTCGGGATTCCGTACGGAAATTCTTCGCAGATGCCTTTTGTAAGGTCTTATTTTAATGGCGGTTCCAATGACATCCGTGCATGGAGAGTTTTTGGCGGTTTAGGTCCTGCAGATTCTCAGGCTGATGAAAGAGTGCGTTCTTATGTGATGGATAATGTAAAATTGACCACCAATGTAGAATACAGAATGCCTTTTAATGAAATGTTTGAAGGCGCGGTTTTCGTGGACGCAGGAAACATCTGGAGTTTAAAAGATACCGGTTTTGGAGATGAATTTAAGTTCAATAAATTCCTTTCGCAAATGGGGGTTGGAACAGGGCTTGGTTTGAGAATTAATGTGGCGTACATCACGCTTCGTCTGGACGCGGCTTGGAAAGTTCACGATCCGAACCGTCCTTTGGGAAGTCGCTGGGTGATTTCCAAATGGCAACCGTTGAAACCAACGCTTAACTTCGCGTTCGGTTATCCTTTTTAATCAGAAATTATCTATTTTTTTTCATTACAATGCTGAAGACAATCTTCAGCATTTTTATTTATATTTGATTGAATCAAAAGAGAATACATGCAACCTACCAAAACTCTGCTCGGATTATTTCTGTCCGTTTTAGCTGTTTCTGTAACAGCTCAGGAAGTTCACCTTAAAAATATCAGAAAGCTTACTTCGGGAGGCGACAACGCTGAAGCTTATTTTTCACCCGACAGCAAAAAACTGATTATGCAGGTCACCAATCCGGAAATTGGAGCACACTGCGACCAGATTTATCTTCTGGATTTGAAGAATAAAAATCCAAAGATTTCTGATTTAAAGTTGATTTCAACCGGACAGGGACGGACTACCTGTTCATTCTTCATGCCTGATGGAAAGCATGTAATTTATGCCTCAACTCACGCTGCTGCAAAGGAATGTCCACCGAAACCAAAACCACGCTCCGACGGAAAATATTTATGGCCGATTTATTCTGAATTTGATCTTTACATCGCCGATCTGAACGGAAAAACCATAAAACAACTGACAACTGAGCCAGGTTATGACGCAGAAGCCGTAGTATCTCCGGAAGGAAAATATATTGTTTTTACGTCCACAAGGAGCGGCGATCTTGACCTTTGGAGAATGGATATCGACGGAAAAAACCTGAAGCAATTGACTTTCGGATTGGGTTATGACGGTGGTGCGTTTTTCTCGCACGATTCAAAAAAACTGGTTTTCCGTTCATCAAGACCAAAAACTGAAGCCGAAATAAAAGAATACAAAGAGTTGCTCGCTGAAAATCTTGTTGCGCCGACAAACATGGAAATTTACACCATGAACATTGACGGTACCGGACTAAAACAGGTAACCAATTTAGGAAAAGCCAACTGGTCGCCATATTTTCATCCGAGTGATAAAAAGATTCTTTTCTCTTCCAATCATCATTCAACACGCGGTTATGATTTCCAGATTTATTCCATTGATACAGACGGAAGCAATTTAAAACAGATTACCTACGAAAGCGAATTCAACGCTTTTCCGATGTTTTCTCCCGATGGAAAACAGTTGGTTTTCAGCAGCAACAGAAACGCTGACAAACCTCATGAAACCAACGTATTTATCGCAGACTGGATTGAAGGCGACGTGAAAGAAAATGTGTCTTTCAACGGTTTGAGAAGCACTGTAAGTTATCTCGCCTCTGATGATTTACAGGGTAGACTTGCCGGAAGTGAAGGTGAAAAAAAGGCTGCCGCTTTTATTGCAGATCAATTTTCTCAGTTGGGATTAAAACCGGAGATTCAAGTTTTTGATTATTCGGTAAAATTAAATCCGCACGACGAAAATTCCTCCAAAAAAGTAACCGCAAGCAATGTTGTGGGCTATCTTGATAACAAAGCTTCGAAAACCATCGTGATTGGTGCACATTACGATCATCTTGGACGAAACGAGCACAACAATTCAACTTTGATGAATTCTCACGGGCAAATTCATAACGGAGCCGATGACAATGCATCTGGAGTTGCAGCTGTACTAGAACTTGCAAGAATCTACAGCCAGAATAAAAAGAAAGAAAATGCAAATTACGTTTTTGCTCTGTTTTCAGGTGAAGAAGACGGTTTAATGGGTTCTAAAACACTGGCTCCAAAGCTGAAGGAAAAACATCCAAACGTGGTTACTATGATTAATCTGGACATGGTTGGACGCCTGAACAAAGACAAAGATCTAACAGTTGGCGGCGTGGGAACTTCACCAATTTTCGGTGAAATGATCAAGAAATATAAACCTGCCGGAATGAATATTGCCATCGACAGTTCCGGTGTAGGACCAAGCGATCATACCAGTTTCTATCTTCAGGATATTCCGGTATTGTTTCTTTTTACCGGAACCCACTCTGACTATCACAAACCAAGTGATGATACCGAAAAAATTAATTTTGAAGGATTGAAAATGATTACCCAGTATGTTTTGGGAATGACGAATGAACTAAGCGAAGCTCAGAATGTTCCGTTTACGAAAACTAAAATGACGCAAACCAAAGTAGTTCCGAAGTATAAAGTAAGTTTGGGAGTGATGCCGAGTTATGCAGATACGAAAGACGGTTTACATATTGACGGCGTCACGGAAAACCGTCCTGCACACCAAGCCGGAATTCTTACGGGTGATATCCTGACAAAAATCGGGAACTGTGAAGTGAAGGAAGTGTACAGCTATATGGAATGTCTTTCAAAAATAAATGCAGGAGAAGAAGTGCCTGTCACTGTGAACCGAAATAGCGAAACGAAAGTTTTTCAGGTGAAATTCTAAAATCTGGTTTAATAAAAAGCTTCGGCGCGACAAAGTCGCGCCGAAGTTTTTATTTTAGTTTACTAAACAATCTCCGATGTCAATCCTCTGGAAAGTAATTTTTCGTGCATCGGTTTCAACGTTTCCAAATCGCCGGTTTTAACCGTACATTTTCCTTTGTAATGAACCAAAATTGTGCACTGTTCCGCCTGTTCCAAAGTGTGTTTACAGATTTCGATAAGGCATTCTATCACAAAATCGAAAGTATTCACGTCATCATTCCACAGAACTAGTTTATAAACTTCGTCTTCCTTTTCCAGCAAAACGACATCTTCTTCATACTCTCTTTGCGGATTATCGTAATTCTTGGAATTGTAAATATTATGTAGGTTCATTGCTTCAAAATTAATAGAAAATTAGATTTCTCCAAGTTCGTCAACAATATTATCAAGCATACTGCGGTCATCATATACCAATTCCACCAACTCAACACTTTTATTGTTCATCTTTAGGATTTTGAAGTGATAACCGTTCATATCAAACATTTGGTTTTCATCAGGAATATCCTCCAGCTCGTGCAAAATGTAACCTGCCAAAGTATTAAACTCGCCTTCTTCAGAAAGTGGAAAAGTTTTAGGTAAGAACTCATTAATTTCGTCCAGCGGCTGTGTTGCTTTCACCCAGAAAATATTTTCGCCGACGGTGTCTACAATTTTTTCCTCGTCGTCTTCTTCATCCTGAATTTCACCAACAAGTTCTTCCAGAATATCCTCAAGCGTGATGATTCCTTCAGTACCTCCAAATTCATCGATAACTATTGCAAGATGCTGTTTTTTCTGCTGGAAAATCTTCATCAGGTCAGAAATCTTCTTGCTTCCCACCACGAAATAAGGTTCGCGCATCAATCCTTTCAATAAATCATGGTCGATTTCCCCTTTTCTACGAACATATTCGCGAATAATTTCCTTAGCGTAAAAAATCCCTATAACATTGTCGATAGATCCTTCATACACAGGAATTCTGGAATAACCGTTGTCCATAATGTGGTTGATGATTTCCTCCAACGAGTCTTCAATATCTATTGAAACAATATTCTGGCGAGGGACCATGATTTGTTTCGCTGAATGATCAGTAAAATCGAAAGCGTTCTTGATGATTTCGTAGTTTTCTTCCTCAATTTCACCGGAATCTGCGGACTGTTTCACCAAAAGCTGAAGCTCTTCTGTAGAGTGAATCTCATGTTCGGACACCGGATGAATATTAATTAGACGAAGAAAGCCGTTCGAAAGCCAGTTCATACTCCAGATGAACGGTTTGAATACGTTGTAGAACAAGCGTAACGGCGGAGAAATGATCAGTGTTGTTGGCTCCGATTTTCTGATGGCGATTGATTTCGGGACAAGTTCACCAAAAACGATATGCATAATCGTGATAATCAGGAAACTAAGTACAAGAGAAACCGTACTTATTGTCGCCTGCGCCACATTCAGTTCGAAATAATGAAAAAGATCTTCGATGATGTGGTGAAGCGCACTTTCGCCTACGAAACCTAAACCAAGCGAAGCCAAAGTAATCCCAAGCTGTGTTGCGGAAAGATAGGCGTCGAGGTTTTTAATGATGTGTTCCGCCTGTTTTGCCATCGAATTGCCTTCGGCGGCTTTTAGCTGGATTTGTGAGTAACGTACTTTAACTATTGAAAATTCTGCGGCAACGAAAAAGCCATTTAAAAGAACTAAGAATAAGGCTAATAGAAGTTTGACTATACTGTCGGGGTCCATTTATTTTTTTATGAATAATTGGGGCAAAGATATTCATTTTTTTTTTATGCTTCCGATTGTTAATGAACACGATAACTAATAAAAAAAGTACCGCAAATTAGCGGTACTTTCTATTCAAAATGCAATTGAAATCATTATTTTACCAGTTATTCACAAAAAGACCTTTTGTAGTTGCCGCCACTACCGCATTTCTAGTTTCGATATAGCTGATTTTAATATCAAGCTGCTTATTATCGCTGGTAATTCGGAAAACTTTATGCTGTCTTTTTTTAGGATTATAAAATTTCAGGAAATGAAAATCGGAACACCAAATATTTCCTGAATCGTCTTTATAAATATTTGAAAAATGATCGTTATCTGCGGAAGCATCAGTAAAAACCACCTTTGCAATAACATTTTTCTTAGAGTAAATATCCTGGATTTCAAAAAGTCCGGTTCCGGATTCTTCACCATAAATTTTATCGTCTTTCTGCGTGATGTTGAGAATTGAATTCGGAAGTTCAGTTGAATTCACAAAAGTATACCCATCATACAGTGATAAGCCGCGCTGAGTCGCAACGTAAAGAAATCCATCCTTTTTAACGGTCATAAAAACAGCATCTGACGGAAGTCCATCAGTAAACTGCAGATGTTCCGGTTTATAAACATTCTGCCCAAATAGCTGTATAGACATTAATACCGTTAGTAAAAATCGATACATCAATGTGTTGTGTGATAAATAACATTATAAAGATATTGATAAAACAGATTTCTCTGTAATTAAAAATCAGCGAAATGTGGTTTTCAGTCAGTGAGTTGTTTTTATAGTGTCAAGTAAAAACAGTGAACTTGAAAAAAACCGCAGTTGGTTTACTGTAAACATCTATTGGCTGATTGCTATATGAATCAATAAAGTATTTGAAGAAAATTTGTACTACAAAATCCTGAAAGATGAAAAATACAATCACAATTTTGAATTTAAAGAAGGCGCTGAAAACTCTGTTCATTACCATAGTATTGATGAATTCCTGTCATGAAAAAAAGATTACAGAAAATAATATTGATCAAACGACCACAGAAAATACCGCTTCTGGAAATAGTGAAAATCAAAATAATCAGGTTTCTACAGATGAAGGTCAGCTCTGGATAGAGAATATCTTTAAATGTAAAGGAAAGGAAGGACTCTGTTTTTATGTAGATGATGAACCGAATCTTACAACCAAGAGATTCCAAGTATTATTATGCCTCCTTTAACAGGCAATTTGCTGGGTGTAGAGACTGTCCCGCAGGAAGATATTTTTTTGATGAAGCATGTGAAAAAGTTGCCTGGAGCCAGGTGGGAATCAAAACGCAATCCTATACCAAACCAGGATTCGGATTTCTGTGGAGCCAAATTCCTAAAGAAGACTTTTCCCAAGAAAGAAAACGGATAATAATACAAAGTACTCAGTTTATAGTCTTTCCTAACATGGTTCGCTATAAAGTAGTAAAACAAATTAATGAAATCCCGCCATTCAAAGTAAAAGATGTCCTGGAAATTTCACACAGCATTGGAATGAAGCAGTTTACGGGAAAAAAACTGAAAAACCATTACAAGCCAATTCCATTCCGAATAAATTTGGAGAAAAATGGAATAACAGAGCAATTCCTGCTTTACTATTTAGAAACCGAGAACAAAGCTTTCATAGTGCGTAAGAAAGCAGGCAAAATCGAATGGTTATTTACCAAGGCATATCTGGAAAGGGAGCAGCTACCAAAAACATTTAATGAAGAAGAGTGGGAAGTTTGCTATGAATTGCAGGAAAGAGAACTCAACTAAACCATCAACAAAAACAGAAAAAATTCTCGCTCAAACTGATGCAAAAAAAACCACCGGAAATCCGGTGGTTATATTTTTTAAGTATTCTGTTCTCACGAATTTTTTAGTGCTTCAGCTCCGGAAACAATCTCGAGAATTTCGTTGGTAATGGCTGCTTGTCTTGCTTTGTTGTAATAAATTACAAGATCGTTCTTCAGCGCTTGCGCATTATCTGTGGCTTTGTGCATTGCCGTCATACGTGCTCCATGTTCCGACGCTACAGAATCCAAAATTGCTTTATAAACCTGAGTCTTGATTGATTTTGGAATCAGAGTTCCCAAAATTTCTTTTGCAGACGGTTCGAAAATATAATCAATATTTCCGGCTGCAGCATCCTGACTGTCCGGAAGAGCAATTGGTAAAACCTGTTCTGAAATAACTTCCTGCGTAGCTGCATTGATAAACTTGTTGTATACAACGTACACTTTATCAAACTTACCGTCCAAATAGTCTTTCATTACCACTTCCACAACATCAGAAACAGCATCGAAACTCATCGCATCGAAAAGCGAACTGTGGTTTTTATACACATTTCTTGTTTTTCTTACTGCATCAAAACCTTTTTTACCAATGGTGAGAATTTCCACTTCGTGGTTGGTGTTGCTAAGCTGGTTGTTCAGCTCCTTAATTACGGAAGCGTTGAAAACACCTGCAAGACCTCTGTTGGAAGTAACCGTAATGTAAAGAACTCTCTTCACTTCTCTTTCGGCAGTGAATGCGGAAACACCTTCCAGTTCGGTATTGGCACTTACGTTCTCAATAATTTCCTGCAGTTTTTCAGAATAAGGTCTCAGCATAACAATTGCATCTTGTGCTTTCTTCAGTTTTGCTGCCGCAACCATCTTCATTGCACTGGTAATCTGCATTGTAGAACTGATGGATGAAATTCTGCCCCTTATTTCTTTTAGATTCGCCATATTATTTAGTTGTTGGTTGTCGGTTGTTGGTTGTTAGTTTTAGAAAAATTCGATCAACTACCAACCAAAAACCATCAACTAATTTTTTTTAGTTATACTTAGACGCGATATCTGCAGCTGCAGACTTCAATACGTCTGTAATATCGTTATCGAATTTACCTGCTTTCACTGCAGACATTGTATCAGGATGTTTCGTTCTAAGGAAGTCCACATACTCTTTCATGAATTCTTTAACTTTTCTTGTAGGTACGTTTCTTACAAGGTTTTCAGTACCTGCAAATACCATTGCTACCTGATCTTCCACACGAAGCGGAGAGTTTACCGGCTGCTTAAGTACTTCTACGTTTTTCTCACCCTGCGAAATTACAGACATTGTAGCAGCATCCAAATCAGAACCGAATTTAGCAAACGCTTCAAGTTCTTTATACTGAGCCTGAGCAAGCTTCAATGTACCAGAAACTTTCTTCATTGATTTGATCTGTGCGTTACCACCAACCCTTGATACAGAGATACCTACGTTAATTGCAGGACGAACCCCTGAGTTGAAAAGATCTGATTCAAGGAAAATTTGTCCGTCGGTAATAGAAATTACGTTTGTTGGGATATATGCAGAAACGTCACCTGCCTGAGTTTCGATAATTGGAAGTGCAGTAAGAGAACCACCACCTTTCACGATTGGCTTAAGAGAATCCGGCAAATCATTCATCTGCTGAGCAATACTGTCATCAGCGATAACTTTTGCAGATCTTTCCAAAAGTCTTGAGTGAAGATAGAAAACGTCTCCAGGATATGCTTCACGACCCGGTGGTCTTCTCAAAAGAAGAGAAAGCTCACGGTAAGCAACTGCCTGTTTAGAAAGATCATCATAAATAATCAAAGCCGGACGACCTGTATCACGGAAATATTCTCCGATTGCAGCACCCGCCATTGGCGCGTAAACCTGCATTGGAGTTGGGTCGGATGCGTTAGCAGCAACTACTACTGTGTACGCAAGTGCTCCTTTGTCCGCCAAAGTCTGTACAATCTGTGCAACAGTAGAACCTTTCTGGCCTACAGCAACATAGATACAGAAAACTGGCTGACCAGCATCGTAAAATTCTTTTTGGTTAAGGATCGTGTCAATAGCAACAGTAGTTTTACCTGTCTGTCTGTCACCAATAATAAGCTCTCTCTGCCCTCTTCCTATCGGAATCATGGAGTCGATTGCAACGATACCTGTCTGTAATGGTTCATTTACCGGCTGTCTGAAGATTACTCCAGGTGCTTTTCTTTCCAGTGGCATTTCGTAAAGATCTCCTGCGATAGGACCTTTACCATCGATAGGGTTACCAAGAGTATCTACTACTCTACCAAGCATTCCTTCACCTACTTTGATGGAGGAAATTCTTTCAGTTCTTTTTACCGTATCGCCTTCTTTTACCATTTTGGATTCACCAAGTAGAGCAACCCCTACATTGTCTTCAGCAAGGTTAAGTACGATACCTTCAATACCGCTTTCGAATTTTACCAATTCACCGTACTGAACGTTTTCCAAACCGTAAACAAGTGCAATACCGTCACCAATGGTTAGTACAGTACCAACTTCTTCAATATTTGCCTGTGTATCGAAGTTGGCCAATTGTTGTTTAAGAATTGCAGATACTTCTGCCGGATTTATTTCTGCCATTTTATGGTTGTTTTTTAACTTAGTTTAATTGAAATTCTTTTTTCAGCTGGCTCAGTTTGGTTCTTACTGATGCATCAATCTGCTGATCTCCCACTCTTAGGATGTAACCACCCAAAATATCCGGGTTGATGTTGGTAGTAATATCAAACTTACTATCATCACCAATAAGATGGCTGGAAGAAAGGATGGAATTGATATTCTCCTGAGAAAGCTGTGAAGCTGTGGTTACCGTAACGCGCTGAACACCTTTAATGTCTTCAACTTTATTGATGAATTCCTGAGCGATGTTCTGCAGCTGAGCTTCTCTGCCTTGCTTGATAACAAGCTGAACAAAATTCTGGCTCACCGGAGAAAGACCTTTGAAGATTTCGCCAGCCGCCGCCGCTTTCTTCTTCACATCAATAATTGGTGAATTGAAGAAATTAATCAGCTCTTTAGAGTTACCAATGGTTTTCACAATGTCTCCCATTTCCGCAAAGATGGCATCTGTGTTGCCCTCCTGCTGCGTAAAATCCAGAAGACCCTGTGCGTATCTTTTTGCTACTTTACTGGTAAGCATTATTAGTTAAGATTAGATTTGTTAAGGATATTTTCCACCAAAGCGTTCTGTGCACCGTCGTTGTTAAGTTTTTCCTTAAGGATAGACTCAGCAATGTTTACAGAAAGTGCACCAATTTGGTTTTTAATGTCGGCCATTGCAGCAGTTTTCTCCGCGTTGATCGACTGTCTTGCCTGTTCAATCATTTTATCACCTTCAACTTTTGCCACATCTTTAGCTTCAGAAACAATTCTGTCTTTAATTTCTCTGGCTTCTTTTAGGATGGCATCTCTTTCAATTTTAGCTTCACGAATGATGTGTTCGTTTTCAGCTTTAAGAGTTTCGATTTCTTTTCTTGCCAGTTTTGCCTGATTCAGTGCATCCACGATAGATACCTCTCTGTCTGTAACAGCTTTAAGAATAGGTTTCCATGCGAATTTTGTAAGCAGGAACAAAAGGATTAGAAAAGTAATCGTCATCCAAAATAATAGGCCAATTCCCGGTTCGATGATCATGATATATCTTTTATTTTAGTTTAAACTTAATTAATTATGGATTGTTCTGTTTAAAAAATCTTAGCAGTAAGCCAACCGCTGCCTGCTAAGATTTGTTTGTTGAGGATTACTTGATGAAAGCACCAAAGATGATAGCGATAAGACCAGCACCTTCAATAAGACCAGCAGCAATAAGCATCGCAGCCTGAATCTTACCAGCTTGCTCAGGTTGTCTTGCAATAGCATCCATTGCATGACCACCGATTTTACCAATACCAAGACCTACGCCTAATACTGCTAAACCGATACCTACGTAAATTAATCCTGCTCCAGTTGTTAAGTCCATAATAAAATATTTAGGTTGTTAAAAAAATTTCTAATTAAATAATTACGCAATCATTGTGTCTTTACCTGCACTGTCATGATCGTCATGCGCATGATCGTGACTGTGATCTTCTACCGCCATACCAATGTAAAGCGCAGAAAGAACGGTGAAAATGTATGCCTGAAGTGCTGCTACCAAAAGTTCCAGAACTGACACGAACAACGCCAATGGAACTGAAGCAAAACCTAAAGCTGCATTTTTAAATATAAAGATCAATGAAATAATTGCAAGAATCATAATGTGTCCCGCTGTAACGTTCGCAAAGAGACGCATCATCAGTGCAAACGGCTTGGTAAGAATTCCTACGATTTCGATAGGAACCATAATTGGGTAAAGCAGGAACGGAACATTTGGCTTGAAAATGTGTGCCCAGTAACTTTTGTTTGCGCTGAAAAGCGTAATCAATAAAGTGATAATCGCTAACGCCGCAGTTACTGCGATATTCCCAGTAAGGTTAGTTCCACCCGGGAAGAAAGGCACCAAACCAAGAAGGTTATTCAGCCAGATAAAGAAAAATACTGTCAATAAATATGGAAGATATTTTTTGTATTTCGGACCGATATTCGGAATAGCTACCTCATCACGAATGAAAAGTACAATCGGCTCCATAAATTTCCCAAATCCTTTCGGCACCGCATTTTTGCTGTAGCTTTTCGCCATCGAGAAGAAAATGAAGAAAAGAATACCTACGGAAATAAACATCGCAAGTATATTCTTGGTAATTGAGAAATCGAAGAAAACATTGCTGCTGCTCTGATTTCCGCCGATAAGATTAAACAGAGAAGCTCTTTCCAGACCTTTTTTGTTTACAATAACACCATGGTCCATCGTGTAGCCGTTGTGTTCATGCCCGTGCGCAACCTCGCTCGACATGAAAAACTGCCATCCGCTTGGATCTTTAAGCATGATCGGAAGAGGAATTGAAATGTGTTTTTCATTCGCAGCACCTTCATTCAGAGTGGCAAGATGCCATTCGTTTGCGTCGCTGATGTGATGCATAATCATATCTACGGCGTTAAACTCTTTTTCTCCGCCGCCAGCCGCCATCATAAACGAACTGGAAACCGCAAACAAAAACACTAAAAATAAAGACGAAATTCTCTGAATCATTACTCAATTTTATCGGTGTGCAAATATACTTAGATTATTTTAATTTTTCACAATCCCGGACAATTGATTTTTATCATCAAAATATTAATTTCTGTTCAACATTCGAATGATAAAGAAATACAGAATTCCTGAACCCAAAAGAAATATGATCGTGATGGTAAGAAAACTGGTGTTGTTCTTTTCCAGAATATTCAGCCACGCCAAAACCCAGATAATGTCTTTCGCAATATTCACAATCAGAAATTTCATAGCAGAATTAGCCGTCTTCATCAGCACTTTACTGAAAAGTAAAAACACAATAAAATTCAGAATCAACAAAGAAAAAACAAGCCCCAGAATGTGCACAACTTCCATGCTGCAAAATAACGATTTTTAAGAATTACCGAAAATCCCTATTTTTGCAAACCATAATATAAAAAAGATGTTCAACAGTTTACAGGATAAATTAGATAAGGCACTCCATAATATTTCAGGACGCGGAAAAATTACGGAAATCAACGTTGCCGAAACGGTAAAGGAAATCCGCCGCGCACTGGTTGATGCCGATGTTAACTATAAAGTTGCCAAGGACCTTACCAAAAGAGTTCAGGACAAAGCTTTAGGTCAAAACGTACTCACTTCCCTTACTCCGGGACAACTCATGACGAAAATTGTTCATGATGAACTGGTAGATTTAATGGGTGGAACTCAGGAGGGTATAAATTTATCTGGAAAGCCTACTGTAATCCTTATCGCTGGTTTGCAAGGTTCCGGTAAAACGACTTTTTCCGGTAAACTGGCCAATTATCTGAAAGAAAAAAGAAACAAAAAACCATTATTGGTAGCCTGCGACGTTTACAGACCTGCTGCAATCGATCAGCTGAAAGTTCTTGGAGGGCAGATTAATGTTCCTGTTTACACAGAAGAAGGCGCAGTAAATCCATCATCCATTGCAGAAAACGCAATAAAATTTGCGCAGCAAAACAACCACGATGTTGTGATAGTGGACACTGCGGGACGTTTAGCAATTGATGAGCAGATGATGAACGAAATTAAATCAGTTCATTATTTCATCAAACCGCACGAAACACTTTTTGTGGTAGATTCCATGACGGGACAGGATGCGGTGAATACAGCAAAAACGTTTAACGACGCGTTAAACTTCGACGGTGTTGTTCTTACCAAATTAGACGGTGATACACGTGGGGGTGCGGCTTTAACTATCCGTTCTGTAGTTGAGAAACCGATTAAGTTCATTTCAACCGGAGAAAAAATGGAAGCGCTGGATCTTTTCTATCCGGAAAGAATGGCCGACAGAATTCTCGGAATGGGTGACGTAGTTTCCCTTGTAGAACGCGCTCAGGAACAGTTTGATGAAGAGGAAGCGAAAAAACTTCATAAAAAAATTGCAAAAAACGAATTTGGATTCGATGATTTCCTAAAGCAGATCAACCAGATCAAGAAAATGGGTAATATGAAGGA
>JAEWZO010000044.1 GCA_023458415.1 Bacteroidota bacterium | reverse complement strand
CGCATTGCCATGGAACTTCGCGATATGATTACCGAAATACTTATCATTTTTGCAGGCGGAGACCCCGGAAAGGTATTCAAAACTTAGTCATAAAAAATGGCCGGAATTTCTTCCGACCATGACTAGCCCAAGGGCGGCTTTTTATTTATAATAATTAAAAATTGAAAAATTAAAGCTTTATTTTTCACAAACAATTGATAGTTTTTGTACTTTTGCCCAAAGGAACACAAATGATTAAAAAGCCGGCTCTGGATTTCAGATGTCGGATTTTTTATTTTTTTACGTAAATTCACATCAAAATAACACTATGAAAAAAATTCTCGTTATTCTTCTTGTGGCCTTTATCATCCTTCAATTTTTTCGGATAGACAGAACCAATCCGCCGGTTAATAAAGGAATGGATTTTCTTACCATCAAAAACACACCCCAAAGCACCGCAACTTTAATCAGAAACGGATGTTACGACTGTCACAGCAACGAAACAAAATATCCTTGGTATACCAATATTCAACCAGTCGCATGGTTCATGCAAAATCATATTGATGAAGGCAGAGTAAATTTGAATTTTTCCACATTTGCTACATACGAACCACGAAGACAGGCTCGCAAACTCATGGAGGCTGCTGAATTGGTAGAATCCGGCGAGATGCCATTGGAATCGTACATTCTGGGGCATCCTGAAGCTAAATTCACCGATCAGCAAAAACAGGAAATCATTCAGTATTTTAAAACTGTTGAAAGCGAAATCAGATTGTTGAATGATCTACCTGCAGCGACAGAAAGAAAATAATGACCGACGAATCGAAATATTACATTTTTTATGATGGAGAATGCGGTTTCTGCAATCATTGGGTTGAATGGATTTTGAAGAATGATCAAAAAGATCAGTTCCGGTTTGCCGCATTGCAATCAGATTTTGGACAGGATTTCCTTGGAAAGCGCGGTCTTAACCAGACTGAACTAAACACAATATACATTTGGAAACCGAGCGGATTCTACCTGACTAAATCTTCTGCTGTTGAACAAATTGCAAAACTTCTAGGTGGAAAATACGCCCTATTGGCGAAACTGAATTTCCTTCCGGTTTCGGTTGCTGATAAAATCTACGATGCAGTTGCGGTCCGGAGACAAAAACTTGCCGCTTCTAAATGTTACGTTCCGACTGAAGAAGAAAGGAAAAAGTTCATCAATTGATTCCATTAAATTCAGAAAAAACAGATTTCCAACCAGAGCGTTGGAATAAAGTTTAAGCCGTCTGTAACCTACAATTAATTATATTTGCAATCATGGAATATAATACCAACCGATTGAAACTTCAATTGCCCGAATACGGCAGAATTATCCAACAGCTTGTCGAAAGATGCAAAGAGCTCCCATCAAAAGAAGAACGGAATGAAATGGCAGTTGCCATCGTAGATTTTATGGGACAGAGAAATCCGCAGCTGCGCGACGAAGAAAACTATAAACACAAACTCTGGGACCATCTTTTTATTCTTTCAAATTATGATTTGGATGTAGATTCGCCCTTCCCTTTTCCAACTTTGGAAGAACTGAGTGAAAAACCAAAAAAAATGGAATATCCTGCTCTTCAGGGTGAATACAAGTTTTACGGAAAAAGTATCCTTCAACTGATTGAAAAAGCTATTGAACTTGAAGCCGGGGAAGAAAAAGAAGCTCTGATACAGGTTATTGCCAATAACATGAAAAAATCCTACAACGTCTACAACAAAGAGCATGTTCAGGACGAAGTTATTTTTAAACATCTTCGTGATCTTTCGGAAAACCGTTTGGATTTAACCGGTATTGATTCCCTTGATAAAAGCAAAATTTATCATTCAGGAAACAGAAACAACGGTAAAAACCGTAACCAAAATCAGAACAACAATAACAAACGCAGAAACTTTACCAACCAAAAAAACAGAAATAAATAATGAGCGGAATATTTCAGATCAGAGGAGGAAAAAAGTTGCAGGGTGAAATCACTCCGCAGGGCGCGAAGAACGAAGCGCTGCAGATTTTATGTGCGGTTTTGCTTACAGATGAAGAGGTTAGAATAAAGAATATTCCGGATATCCACGATGTAAATCGTTTAATCGAAATTCTGGGTGATTTTGGCGTAAAAGTCCACAAAAACGGACACGGCGATTACACTTTTAAGGCCGATAATGTCAATTTTGATTACATCAAGTCCAAAGAATTCAAAAAAGACGGCGCAAAACTGAGGGGTTCCATCATGCTTTTGGGACCGATGCTTGCGAGATACGGCGAAGCTTACATGCCGACTCCGGGCGGTGATAAAATCGGAAGACGACGACTCGACACCCACTTCCAGGGATTTGTTGAATTAGGCGCCGAATTTTCTTATGATGAAGAAGAGTATTTTTACTCCCTGAAAGCCAAAGAACTGCAGGGTAAATTTATTCTTCTCGAAGAAGCCTCAGTAACAGGTACAGCCAACATTATTATGGCTGCAGTTTTGGCTAAAGGAAAAACAAGAATCTACAATGCTGCGTGCGAACCTTATCTTCAGCAGCTTTGTAAAATGCTCAACAGAATGGGCGCAAATATTTCCGGAATTGGCTCGAACTTAATTACAATTGAAGGTGTTACTCACCTCAGCGGAACGGAACATACAATGCTTCCGGACATGGTAGAAATTGGCTCCTGGATTGGAATGGCAGCGATGACAAAGTCCGAAATCACCATCAAAAATGTTAACTGGCATCATTTGGGTGTAATTCCGGGAACATTTAGAAAATTAGGAATTCAGCTGGAACAAAGCGGCGACGATATTTACATTCCCACTCAGGAACATTATAAAATCACAAAGTTTATCGACGGGTCCATTCTTACAGTTTCCGATGCGCCGTGGCCGGGTTTCACTCCGGATTTGCTTTCCATCGTTTTGGTTACAGCAACACAGGCAAAAGGAACTGTTCTTATTCACCAAAAAATGTTCGAATCACGGCTTTTTTTCGTGGATAAACTGATTGATATGGGCGCACAGATTATTTTATGCGATCCACACAGAGCAACAGTTGTTGGTTTAAATCAGGAATCGCCTTTGCGCGGAACGACAATGACTTCGCCTGACATTAGAGCCGGAAATGCTTTACTGATTGCAGCGCTTTCTGCGGAAGGAAAATCAATTATTCATAATATTGAGCAGATTGACCGCGGTTACGAAAATATCGACGGCCGACTGATAGCTTTAGGAGCCGACATCGAAAGAATTTAAGATTTGAAAACATAAACAACAAGAATAAAAAAAGCTGAGAAAATTTCTCAGCATTTTTTATTCAGGTTCTTTTCGTAGATGGTAATATAATCTTCGGGCATCATTTTTGTCATCAGTTCGGCAATAAGTTCAAACGGGATTTCATCAGGCTTTTTGAAGCGCACACAGGATTTTCCCATATCGAGTTTTCTTTTAGAATATTTCGGATATTCCTCCTGAAACCAAGTGAGAATATCTTCGTTCATATACATTCCCATATGATAAAACGCGATAAAATTCTTCTGATTGGCCACACTCAGAAAAGGCAACGGCGTATTGGGTGTGCAGTGATAACCGTTCGGATAATCTTCCAGCGAAATGCTCCAACTCGGCATATTATACTGCATCATTTCAGAAAAACCTTCAGGAATATTTTCTCGAATAGTTTTGATAAGTTTAACCATTGCTTCCTGTCTTTCCTCAGGAATTTTATCGATATAATCCTGGGTGTTGTCCGCTGATATCTGCATCATTAATTTTAATTTAAAAGTATGAAAAAACACCAAATCGCCACAAGAAAACTTGATGCTGGTAAAAACACCGATAGCGCTGTAAAAAATTCGTAATTTTGTGAAAAATCAGATATCAAATGCCAAAAATTTCTCAAAGAGCACAGAATATGCCTGCTTCGCCGGTAAGAAAACTTGTACCGTACGCCATTGCAGCCAAACAGAAAGGAATAAAAGTATACCATCTTAATATTGGTCAACCCGATATTGAAACTCCTGAAACTGCTTTAAATGCAGTAAAAAACAATCATTTGAAGATTTTCGAGTATGCTCTATCAGAAGGTAACATCGAGTACAGAACTGCGCTGATGAATTACTACCACTCTTTGGGCTTTACCGATTTGAATACCGATAATTTTATTGTAACCAACGGTGGTTCCGAAGCGTTGCATTTTACCATTTCCACTTTGTGTGACGATGGTGACGAAGTAATTGTTCCGGAGCCGTATTATGCCAATTACAATGGTTTTACGAATGCAATTAATGTAAAAGTTGTTGCTGTACCTTCGACAATTGACACCGGTTTTGCTTTACCTCCGATTGAAGATTTCGAGAAAAAAATTACGCCAAAAACGCGTGCAATCATCATCTGTAATCCTGGAAATCCTACAGGATATTTGTACTCTCGAGAAGAACTTCAACAATTGGCCGATATTGCTGTAAAGCATGATTTGGTGATTATTTCTGATGAAGTTTACCGTGAATATGTATACGACGGAAAGCAACAGGTTTCGATGCTAGAATTCACTGAAGCATCTGAAAATGTAGTGATCATCGATTCCGAATCGAAAAGATATTCCATGTGTGGAGCAAGAATTGGCTGTCTGATTACGCGTTCAAAAAAAATTCATGATGCTGCGATGTTATTCGCTCAGGCAAGACTTTCGCCCGTTCTTTTAGGACAGATTGCTGCAACTGCCGCACACGAAAACGACGGTGCTTACATCAGAAGTGTACGCGAAGAATATACAAAGCGACGCAACCTTTTAGTTGATTTATTAAACGGAATTGCGGGAGTGATTTGCCCAAAACCTAAAGGTGCATTTTACTGCGGTGTAGAACTTCCGATTGATGATTCCGACAAGTTTGCGCAATGGCTTCTGGAAAAATATTCGCACAATAACGAAACCATTATGGTGGCTCCGATGACAGGTTTTTACAGCAATCCCGAATTGGGCAAGAAGCAAGTTCGTATTGCTTATGTTCTGAAGGAAGACGATTTGAAACGCAGTGTAGAAATTTTGAATGATGCGCTGCAGAAGTACAGAATTGAATTCGGTCTTTAAAAATTAGAGTTTCCTAATTCAAATCGCTGCAATGTATAACGCTTTAAAATCTGCTGTAAAAAAAATACTTCCCGAAAGTTTTATCATCAGGAATGAAGAAAATTTCAGAAAACTACTGAAACCTTTTTATGCAGGAAATAAACATTGTTGCAATATTTGTGAAACAAAACTCAGAAACTTTGCGAAACTTGACCGGGGTGATGAAATCTGTCCGGTTTGCGGGAGTTTGCCTAGGACTAGACGACTGTACAAACTTTTAAACGAGGAATATTTGCGATTTAATTTTATAATGCTGGATTTTTCACCGAGCCGCGCACTGTACAGAAAACTCAAAAATAAAAAAGACCTTAAATATTTCGCAACAGATTACGAAGACGAATTTCTTTCCGATTACCGGTTTAATATTACCAATATTGAACAGCAGGATGAAAAATTTGATTTGATAACCTGCTATCATGTTCTTGAACACATTCCGGCTGATCAAAAAGCAATGACAGAACTTTACCGAGTTTTGAAAAAGGGTGGAATTCTACTTATTCAGACTCCGTTTAAGGACGGGGAGATTTACGAAGATTTTTCGGTAACAAGACCAGAAGACCGCTTAAAACATTTCGGACAGGATGATCACGTAAGAATTTATTCCGCTTCCGGACTCGAAAAGAGACTGCAGAATGCAGGATTTACAACCGAAATTCGGTAATTCGAAGCTGATCCATTCTATGGATTTACCGAAAATGAAAAAATAATAATTTGTAAGAAAAATTAGCATGAATTTCCAAGAAAGCATCTCCCTAAAACCTTACAACACTTTTGGTGTTGAAGCCAAAGCTAAATATTTTGCCGAAGTACATTCGGAGCAGGAACTTGTTGAAATTCTGCAGCAATATAAAAAACTGTCCAGCGAAAATCCAGAAAAATTACCACTGATTTTTTTAGGAGGCGGCTCGAACGTTTTGTTCACGAAAGATTTTGATGGTTTGGTTGTAAAGCTGAATCTGAAGGGAATTTCTGAGGAAATGATGAATGAAACTGATGTTCTGGTTACGGCAAAATCCGGTGAAAACTGGCACAGTTTCGTAATGTATTGTTTGGAAAAAAATTACGGAGGACTGGAGAATCTCTCGTTGATTCCCGGAAATGTCGGGACTTCTCCGATGCAGAATATCGGTGCGTACGGAACAGAAATAAAAGATGTTTTTGTGAGCTGCAAAGTCTTGAATATCAAAACTTTAGAAATTGAAGAGTTCGACCGTGAGAAGTGCCGTTTTGGTTACCGAGACTCCATATTCAAACAGGAAGGAAAAGGAAAATATGTTATTCTGGACGTTACTTTCGCCTTAACCACCGTAAATCACAAAATCAAGACTGAATATGGCGCCATTAAAGCTGAGCTTGAAAAAATGGGCATTGAAAAACCAACAATTCAGGACGTTTCCAAAGCGGTAATCAACATCAGACAAAGTAAATTACCCGATCCGAAAGATTTAGGCAACGCCGGAAGTTTTTTTAAAAACCCGACAATTCCTAAAGATCAGTTTGAAGAGTTACAGAAAAAATTTCCTGAAATCCATTTTTATCCAACTGGTGAAATGGTAAAAATTCCTGCAGGTTGGCTGATTGAACAGTGCGGTTTTAAAGGAAAGCAGAAAGGAAATGTCGCCTCACATAAACTGCAATCACTTGTTATCATTAACGCAACCGGCAATGCAACCGGTAAAGAAATTTTCGATTTTTCAAGCGAGATTATTGAATCTGTTAAAGAAAAATTCGGGATCGAACTGGAGCGTGAAGTGAATATTATCTGATCCTGATGCAAACCGGCGAAAGCAATCAATGGATTAATCATCTTCGGATAACGGCCACTTTCGCAGTTATATTTCTGCATGTCTGCTCGCCAATTCTTTATCTTTTCGGAAAAATTTCCGGTGAAAACTGGTGGACGGGAAACATTTATGACAGTTTTGTGCGCTTCTGTGTTCCGATTTTTTTGATGATTTCCGGAACTTTTATTCTACCAAAAAAATATACCCTTAAAGATTATTTTCAGAAGAGATTTTCCAGAATAATTTACCCTTTTGTTTTCTGGAGTTTGGTTTACACCGTTTTCAACTACTTTTATTTTGAACCTCAGAAATGGAATACAGTTGAATTTTTCACCAAGATTTATGACGATTTCCGAAACGGCGCTTCATTCCATCTTTGGTACATTTACATGCTGATCGGCATTTACCTTATTCTTCCGATTTTCTCAAAATGGGTTCAAAATGCTACCAGAAACGAAATCGTGTTCTTTCTTGCTATCTGGTTTTTGGTTCTGTTTTGGGATTTGCCTTTTCTGAAAGAACATTCAACAAAAATAGATTTGCGCCATTTCAGCGGATACATCGGCTATCCAATTTTGGGTTACTTTCTTGCACATAGATTAAAGCCAAATGTGACACCGTGGATTGCTGTACTGCTTTTTGTTGCCGGAGTTTTTGTGACGGCTGCTTCAACTTTTCAGGAAACGCTGGAAGATTTTAACTTTGACGGAATCTTTTACCGCTACCTTACACCGAATGTTGTAATCGCTTCCGTGGGGATTTTTCTGGCATCCAGAACAATGCGTTTTTTCACGAAACCGATACCAAAATTTCTGGTTCCAGTCGGAAAATACAGTTATGGAATTTATCTGTCTCACCTTTTGGTTCTGATGTTTTTTGAAAAATTTGGGCTCGATTGGCAGATTGCAAATCCTTTAATTTCGATTCCACTAATCAGTATTCTTTGTCTGATGGCTTCATTGATTCTTACAATCATACTGAACAAAATCCCATTTGGGAAACATATTTCCGGATAAAGCGAAAAGATAATTTCCTGTTCACATTGCACAGCAAAAGTTCAATTATAAAACATTAAATTTGTCTGCTAATGGCGGATTTCTCGCCTTTTGACTGATATTCTCTTATGAAGTATATAATTCTCGGCCTTATTTCTGCGCTATTACTGAGCATTTCGTGGCCAACTTACGGGATTCCGTTTTTTATATTTATCGCTTTGGTTCCGCTACTGATGGCTGAACACGATATTACAAAATTCAGTAATATCAAAAGAAAAAGTTGGGCAGTATTTGGTATCTCTTACCTTACTTTCGTTGTTTGGAATGCGGTAACAACAGGTTGGCTTTACAACTCACAAAATCCTGACGGAAGCAATTCGATCCCTGCTGTTATTCTCCCAGTTTTACTGAACAGTTTATTGATGTCGACAACTTTTCAGCTGTATCATTGGTATAAAAAAGCGGCGGGAACTTATTTTGGTTTGGTATTTTTCGTGGTAATCTGGATGTGTTTCGAAAAACTGCATCTCAGTTGGGAATTAACCTGGCCGTGGCTTAATTTCGGGAATGTTTTTGCAGATTATCCGAAGCTGATTCAGTGGTACGATACTTTTGGTGCTACTGGAGGAAGTTTCTGGATTTTAAGCATTAATGTTTTCGCTTTTTATACGCTGCGAATCTGGGAAGCCGGACGTGTTCGTAAAGAACTGATTAAGAATATTTCCATTTTTCTGTTGGCGATTCTGCTTCCGATGGGAATTTCTCTCGGGATTTATCACAGTTTCGATCAAAAACCAAATGGTTCAGTTAATGTTCTTTTACTTCAGCCGGAACTAAATCCTTATACCGAAAAATACAGCAAAGACAGCATTACGATTCTGAATGATTTGCTTCAGCTCGCAGAGCAACACACGAGCGGAAAAATAGATTTCTATATCGGTCCTGAAACTTCTCTTCCTGGTCGTGGTTCTATTTCAGAAGCTGGATTAGAGCAGAGTCTCGTTCTGAATATGGTAAAAGATTTTCTTTCCAAACATCCACAATCGGTTTTTGCAACAGGAATTTCCTCTCATCGGTTTTTCAATGAAGGTGATGAAAAACCTAAAAATGCCTACGAACTTTCTCCCGGACTTTTTGTGGAAAGTTATAATTCGGCTGCACAGATTATTCCCGGTCAAGCGGTAGATATTTATCACAAAGGAAAACTGGTTCCGGGCGTTGAAATTTTCCCTTATATGAACCAACTGAAACCGATTTTGGGAGATGCGATGCTTAACTTTGGCGGAACTGTAGCTTCACTTGGAATCGATGATGAAAGAAAAGTATTTTCAAACAGTTTCAATAAAGGAAAATTAGCGCCAATTATCTGCTATGAAAGTATTTATGGTGAATTTACCGCTGAATATGTGAAAAACGGAGCAAACTTTCTTGCGATTATGACCAACGATTCATGGTGGGGTGTTTCGCAGGGACATCAGCAACTTCTTGCTTATGCAAGACTTCGTGCGATTGAAACCAGACGGGAAATTGCAAGATCTGCAAACAGCGGAATTTCTGCTCATATCAATGCAAGAGGCGATATTATTTCGGACACGTTTTACCTTGACAAAACCGCTCTTCCCGCTACTATAAATCTCTACGACAAGATGACTTTTTACACTAGAACCGGTGATTTACTGTCGCGACTTTCCATTTTCGTCGTTGGTTTTCTGGTTGTTTACTATTTCGGTGAAAAACTTTTGAAAGGCCGTAAGAAGTAGGCATAACAATTGATAATCACAATTTTACAATTTTACAGAATGAAAAACCTGCTGATAATTTTTGCTACACTTTTATTAATTGTATCATGTAACTCAAAAAAGAAAGTTGCCGAGACTCTAACGTTGCCAAAAGATATTTCTGAAAAACCGGAAGGTGATATTACAGATTACGACCGTGAAATTTTACGGACTCATCTTTCTGAAATTGAACAGCTTGCCCAATCCGAATTCTGTGAAAATACAGACGACTGGACCTATGCTCCGATTGGCTCTAAACCTTGCGGCGGACCAAGTTCTTACATTGCTTTTCATAAAAATGTGGAAAATCAGATTATGCCGAAAATAACTCAGTTCAATGAAATGAGTGCTGCTTTCAATAAAAAATACGGATTGGTTTCAGACTGTATGATGGTACCGGAACCTGCAGGAATTGTCTGTGAAAACGGCACGGCAAAACTAATCCGGGGAAATACTGTTCAAGCTCTAGAATCTGCTGAGTAATTAACCTACACTCTGATCGCTCTCCCGTTTGTGAAGCGTGTCCTTAAGAAGTTTTGCCTCGCTCCATTTTGCATGCTTCGAAGGTTTGATGAAATGCCCCATTTTTTCTGCATAAACTTTGGTGAATTTTGCTCCGAAAAAAACCAGCTGACAGGAATAATTAATCCACATCATCAGTAATATAATCGTTCCGGCGGCACCAAAAACGGAGGTCGGTTTTGAAATCTCGAAGTAAAAGCTGAGTAAAAATTTACCAATGGTAAAAAGCAAGGCCGTTACTACAGCTCCCATCCAAACAGATCTCCACGAAATTTCTACATCAGGTAAAACTTTAAACATCAGCGCAAACAGAACTGTTGTGACCAGAAAACCTGCAACGAAATTTAACATTCGAACAAAAACAAAGGTTTCTATACCAAAATGTCGCGTAATCCAGTCATTTGCTAAACCAAGCATCGAAGACAGCAGCAAACTGATTAAAAGTAAAAATGCAATGATGAGAATCATTCCAAGTGAATTGGCTCTATCAAGTATAAACTTTTGGATGGCTTTCTTGGGTTCTGCTTCCACGTCCCAAAGAGAATTAAGACTCTGCTGCATCTGAAAAAAAAGCGTCGTTGCACCAAATACCAAAGTGAGTATTCCGAAAATTTTCATCAGAATATTTTTCTGATCCAGTACTGAACTCATAATCATATTCTGAAGGCTGTCTGCAATATCTTTCCCCGCAATGGCACTTGCCTGATGGGAAATTTCACCACGAACTGCCTCGTCACCAAAGAATAGTCCGGCAATCCACATGACAATAATCAATAATCCGGGAAGCGAGAAAATGGCGTAATACGCCAAACTTGCTGAATCTTTTGAAGCGGAAGAATTGTTCCATTCTTTAAATGTTTCAACCAGTAATTCCCAGGAAAGTTTCAGGTATTTCATTCAGAGCGTTTACATTTTTGCTTCCAATTTTATACCTAACCTAACTCAGATTCAGTTCTATATAAAAAATATCAGAAATTTTGAAAGTCGCTGCGCAAAATACAGTAGCGAAAAGTATCTCTGAATCTTCCCTGTTTCAGGTATTCCTGTTTCAGAAAGGCCTCTTCCTTCATTCCACAATTTTTCAGAATTTTCCCGGAAGCTATGTTGTGCGAAAACCAGGTTGCGTAAATTTTGTTAAGCGGTAATTGCTCAAATCCATATCGGATGACTTCCTTTAAAGCTTCTGTGATGAAACCGTGCCCACGATATTCTTTTGCCAACCAATAACCAACTTCCGCTTTCTGATGCGCTTTCACTATATGAATACCAACTGCACCCATCAATTTTTCAGTAGTTTTATCTCGAACAGCGAAAATGAATGCATCGTTATTTTCCAATCCGGATTTAATCATTTCCATCCAATAATCGAAATGTTCATCCAGATAAGGAAACTGCATGTTCAAAGTGTTTTCGGCAAAGTCAGAGGTCTCATTAAGATATCGCAAAACATCTGCTCTGTCGCCTTCCACTGGTGAGTTTAGCAGCAAACGTTCTGTATGCAAAACCAGCTGCATCACAAGGTGTTTTCTTCTTTAAACCAGGATGAATATTTTACGTAATTATTGGCAATACGGTTCACTTCACCTTCCAAAAGTTCAGCAGAAATGTCCTTGATTTTTCTGGCAGGAACACCGCCCCAAACTTCTCCGGATTTGATGTGAGTTCCCTGTGTAACCACAGAACCTGCTCCTACAATTGAGTTGCTTTCCACCACGCAGTCGTCCATTACAATGGCTCCCATCCCAATTAAAACATTATCGTGCAGCGTACAGCCGTGAACAATTGCATTATGGCCGATCGAAACATTGTTTCCTATATTCAGCGGGAATTTTTCGTACGTACAGTGAAGCATAGCATTATCCTGAACATTTACTTTATCGCCCATTTTAATGTAGTGAACATCGCCACGGATAACAGCATTGTACCAAATACTACAGTTTTTTCCCATCACTACATCTCCGATAACCGTTGCAGTTTCTGCTAAAAATGTATCGTCGCCAATTTGCGGCGATTTTCCCAAAAGTGTCTTTACTAATGCCATAATTTGTAAAAATTGAATTTTTTCTGATTTGCTGCTCAATACTCTTCAATAGAAAATATCTAACTCCGTACTGCATTCATCTAAGTTCTAATGCGTATTTTTGCTGATCAAATTTAGTAAAAATGAGACAAATCATATTGGAACCGACAGCTAATCCAAAGGTGATGAAATTCATCGCAGATTACACGCTGATTCCCGGCTCACTGGAACTTGACCGAAATTCAGATATTACTGAAATCCCAATTGCACAGGAGCTTTTCAATTATCCTTTTGTGGAGAAAATTTTCATTACAGCTAATTTCGTAGCGGTTTCCAAAGAAGATACCGTGGAATGGGAACACGTTGCCGAAAGCCTGAAAAATTTAATTGAAGACGAATTATTGGCCAACCCAAGAATTTACCTTCAGAAAAAGCGTGAAATGTATCAGATTTATGCTGAAATGACGCCCAATCCGAATGTGATGAAGTTTGTATCGAGTAAACTTTTGATGGATGGTTTCGTAGAAGTAAAATCCCGCGATGAAGCCGTAGAAGTTCCTTTAGCAGAAGCTGTTTTTAATGAATTTGTTTTTTCGCGGGAAGTATTTATTTCAGATAATTTTGTTGCCGTTACAAAAGACGACTCTGTGCAATGGCACGAAGTAATGGTTGCTGTTCGCGCTTTTATTGCTGAATATCTTCAGAACGGTGGTAAAATCTCAAATCTGGAACCTCAGAAACACGAAAATCCGGTAGAAAAAATCATCAACCGCGAGTATACCGATGACGAAATGAAAATTTCCGATATCCTGAATGAATATGTTGCTCCGGCTGTAGAAAACGACGGCGGAAAAATTTCTCTGATGGAATACGACGCGGAATCGAAAACCGCAAAAATGCTCTTACAGGGTGCTTGTTCCGGTTGCCCAAGTTCCACAGCAACACTGAAAGGTGGAATTGAAAATATCCTGAAACAGTTCGTTCCGGAACTTGTTGAAAAAGTGGAAGCCGTAAACGGATAATTTAGTTTAAGAAAAGAAGAAGTTTTGCAGAAGGAATCAAGCATCAATACAAAATTAAACGGGCAGTCCAAAAAAGGAATTTTGCTCGTTAATCTGGGTTCTCCGAAGTCGACTAAAGTTGAAGATGTAAAAGAATATCTCGACGAATTTCTCATGGATGAACACGTTATCGATTACAGATGGTTTTTCAGGACACTTTTGGTTCGCGGAATTATCCTGAGAACGCGACCGCCAAAATCTGCAGAAGCTTATAAAACTGTTTGGACTGATGAAGGCTCTCCACTGATTGTCATCACTGAAAAAATTCAGAAAAAACTTCAGGAGCGCGTAGATGTTCCTGTAGAAATTGGGATGCGCTATGCAGAACCCAGCATTAAAACCGGGATACAGAAACTTGTTGACCAGGGCGTTACTGAAATTGTTCTTTTCCCGCTTTACCCGCAGTTCGCCATGAGTACGACAGAAACCGTGGTGAATAAAGCTGAAGAAGTTAGGAAACAGTTTTTCCCAACGGTTAAGATAAATTATGTTCAGGCATTTTATAACCGCGATATTTACATCGACTGCTTAGCTGAAAGTCTTGCTGAAAAGCTTCCTGAAAATTATGATGCGGTACAGTTTTCCTATCACGGAGTTCCGGAAAGACATATTTACAAAACCGATCCAACCAAAACCTGTAATCTTAACGACTGCTGTTCAAGAGATCAGAATCCAAGTCATCAATTCTGTTACAGACATCAGTGTTTTAAAACTACTGAACTCGTTCTTCAGAAATTAAATATTCCGAAAGAAAAAGCCATTGTTACTTTTCAGTCGCGATTAGGAAACGATAAATGGATTGAACCGTACACAGACGAAACTTTGGAAAACCTTCCAAAAAAAGGTATCAAAAATCTGGCAATTTGTTGTCCGGCTTTTGTTTCCGACTGTTTGGAAACTCTTGAAGAAATTTCCGTTGAAGGCAAAGAAGAATTTCTGCACGCCGGCGGTGAAAACTTCCATTATATGCCTTGTCTGAATGACGAAGACCGCTGGATTGATGTTGTGCAAACGCTTTGCGAAGAGCAACTGAATGAATTTTATCTGGTCTAAAAATCCGAAAAAAATAAAAAAGCAGCAAAATTTTGCTGCTTTCCTTTTATCTAACCGGCGCTCTATATTCGCCGTATCCAATCAGTCCATCGTAGTTACGGCCAAAAGGGCGGTAATAAAGAAATGCCTGATACAGGTTTTCCGTTTGCCAGAAGTTTCCGTTCACCTCTCCAAAATTTAAAGTTCCGTCCGCTTCTTTAGTAGCCAGAATATAATTATAGAAACCCTGTTTCAAATACATTTTCGCTACATACATCTTACTGTTTTCGTCGTAGTACATTTGGCTGTCTTTGGTTGGGTAAAAATCATTGAAAGCACCTAACACATGAATTTCCTTATCTGTTTTCTCGGAATCGAGTGCAAAATGCACCCAGGAATAATCTCCTTCCCTATCTGCATCGCGTTCAATTCCTAAATCATTCCGACGGAAATAAAAAGCTCCGTTCACATCAGGTTGATACTGGTAATTCAGTGGATAAGCCCAAACCGGATGAAGATATGTGTAGTTAACACCTTCCACATTTTCGACAGCCGCAACCATATCTAAAGGTTGATCGATATTCTTGTTATCAAAATAATAAAATTCATTATTCCCGGGAAAAGCCAGAGAAATCTGCTGAAACATCACCTTCGTTCCCAAAGTTGCACTTGGTCGTACATTAAACTGACCGACATTCCAGTTGTTATTCTGAATAACGTTCAGACTGACAGAATTTATGTTTGAGGTAAGCGCCTGCGCACTTCCAACCGCCTGAACTTCTACCCGCTGATTGATCATTGGATTTCTCGCATCGGTAACTCTGGAAATTTTTAAACCCAATGTCGCAGCATCCTCCACCACACAAAATCTTTTGGTGAACAAAGGTTTTTCCGGAGAATCTTTATAAACAACCAACTCAAAATTTCCGGAGATTTTAGGCTGAATTTTATCGTTGGGAAAAGTAAGCGTATAATTGGTGTATTTCTGATAAGTATTGAAAGAATACTGAAAATTATCAATCAAACCATTCAAACTTCCGTTGGCAAATTCAGTAAAAAACAAATCATCTTCCTGCCAGTTTCTGTCGTAATGCTTTAAAGTGTACCGGTAAATTTTACTTGCATTGGAAAGATCATCGAACTTTAGGATAAGTTGTTCGCCAAAGCCAATTACAGGAGTTTCATCATTGGTTTGAGGATTGAAAAGCTGTATCCCACGAATGTCCTGCGCAAAAAACAAAACCGTCGCAAAAAGAAATAATAAAGGGAAAATTCTCATATTCACGAAGATAACGAATTTTGAGCCATTTTGTTGTAAAAGCTTATTTTTACAAAAAAATCAATGTTCACATTACAGGCGTTCGTCTTCAATTTTGCATCTGAAAATACTTATATCCTTTACAATGAAAACAAAAATGCCTGGATTGTCGATCCGGGTAACTTTACAGAGAAGGAAACCGAAGCCATTGATCATTTCATCAAAGATCAGCAGCTGAATATTGTACGAATTGTTTTAACACACGCTCATATCGACCACGTGATGGGACTCCAATGGGCAGTTGATAATTTTAAACTTCCGGTAACTATGCATGAGGATGACAAAGAAGTTCTCGATTTGCTTCCAATGTCAGGAAGCCGTTTTGGAATTACTGTAAAGCCCGTAACCGCAGAATTCCACTTCATTTCAGAGAATGACGAACTTGACTTTGATGGTGAGAAATTCAAAATTTATCACGTTCCTGGTCACTCTCCGGGAAGTGTGGTGTACCATAATGTATCCCAGAAATTTGTAATTTCAGGAGATGTTCTTTTTCAGGGAAGTATCGGAAGAACTGATCTTTTCAAAGGAAACTATGAACAACTGATTTCCGGAATTAAAACTAAACTTTTCGTTTTAGATCCTGAAACACAGGTTTTCAGTGGCCATGGAAACTCCACAACCATCGGCTTTGAGAAAGATTACAATCCTTTTTTTAAGTAGTTATTTCCACTTAATGTTGCAGCCCATACTTGGTTTCTGCATTTCTTCCTGAGCTTCTCCTGCTAAAAGATTTTCGAAAGCGATAATTAAATCTTCGCCGGTTACTTCCTTCTGATTTCCCGGTCTGGAATCGTCCATTTGTCCGCGGTAAACCAGGTCCAGTTTTTCATCAAAAAAGTAAAAATCCGGTGTGCATGCAGCGTCATAAGCTTTTGCTACGGCCTGACTTTCATCGTACAGATAAGGAAATTCAAATTTTCTTTCATGCTGAAACTCAATCATTTTATCCGGTGCGTCGGCAGGATATTTTTCAGAATCGTTGGCGTTGATGCCGATGAATTCGATTCCCTTTTCCTGATAATCTTCGTAAAGTTCAGTAAGTTTATCGATAACATGAAGAACAAACGGACAATGGTTGCACATAAAAATAACCAAAGTTCCTTTTTCGCCTTTCAAATCTTCAAGAGACTGAAGTTCGCTGCTCAGCGAAGGATTAGGGAGTTCGAAAAACGGAGCTTTTGTCCCGAGCTCAAGCATATTTGAAGGTGTATCGGCCATGATATTTTATTTATTCGGTTTAATATTCAAAGATTGCAGCAAAGATAAGGATTCCGCCAAAGCATTTTCATAATTTACCCAATGGATATTTTCTTCTTTTCGATACCAGGTTAGTTGCCTTTTAGCAAATCTTCTGGAATTTTTCTTGATTTCTTCCACTGCAAAGTCAAGTTCCCAGTTTCCGTCGAAATACTCAAAAAGTTCGGTGTATCCTACTGTTTTCAATGGAACCAGATTTTTGTGAGTAATCAGTTGCTGAACCTCTTGAAGCAAGCCAGCTTCTATCATTTTGTCCACACGCCGGTTAATCCTCTCGTAAATAATTTCACGTGGTGCTTTTATCCCTATTCTCATTGTTTGGAAATTTCTTTTATTAACAGGTTCAGCAACCAACTCTGAGTATTTATTGCCCGTTTGCCACATCACATCAATAGCACGTAAAAGTCGACGCGGATTATCCTGGTCAACTTTTGAAAAATATTCCGAGTCCATTTCGCTTAGCATTTCCTGAAGTTTTACGATTCCGTCATTTTCCAGAATTTCATTAAGCTGAGCTTGGTTTTCAGGATTGGCTTCAGGCAAATCATGCAAACCCTGTATCACAGCTTTCTCATACATCATACTTCCGCCAACCAATACCACGAAATCTTTCTCAGCAAAAATTCCCTCGATTTTTTTGATCGCTTCAGCTTCGAATTGTCCTACAGAATAATAATTGGTGACAGACAGGTTGCCGATAAAATGGTGTGGTACTTCTGCAATTTCCTGCTCTGTGGGAGCAGCCGTTCCGATCTTCATTTCACGGAAAAACTGACGGGAATCGCAGGATACAATCTCGGTGTTAAGAAATTTCGCTATCTGAATAGATAACGCAGTTTTACCAATTCCTGTGGTTCCTACAATGGAAATAAGAGTTTTCACACTGCAAATTTCTTCTTTTTTTTCTAAAGCGGAATATCCGGTGAAACATTACTTACAAAAACGAAAGCTGCGTCCCGGACTGAACGGAGCTCTTTTTGCGTAGCGAAGTGGAACAAAAAAGCGGGAGTGGAGTACGGAAAAGACGCCCAAATACCCTATCTTTGCACATCAAAATTTTTGAAATGTCCGACATAAAACTGAACACCATCACGGAAGCAATCGAGGATCTTAAGAATGGAAAAATCATTATCGTTGTTGATGATGAAAACCGCGAAAATGAAGGCGATTTTCTTTCTGCTGCAGAACTCACCACTCCGGAAATCATCAACTTTATGACGATTCACGGTCGCGGACTGATCTGCACGCCGCTTCCGGAAAAGAGATGCGACGAACTGGGACTGGATATTATGGTTTCCAGAAGCAGCGACCCAAAAGAAACTGCATTTACCGTTTCTGTTGACCTTTTAGGTGAAGGTGTTTCGACGGGAATTTCCGCAAGCGACCGTTCTAAAACCATCCTTGCATTGATGGATGAAAAAACGAAACCGTCGGATTTTATGAGACCTGGACATATTTTTCCACTTCGTGCCAAGAAAGGCGGCGTATTGAAAAGAGCAGGTCACACGGAAGCTGCGACCGATCTTACGAAACTTGCCGGACTGAAAGAAGGCGGTGTGATTTGTGAAATTATGAATGAGGACGGAACGATGGCCCGACTTCCGGAGCTTATCGAACTGGCCAAAAAACACGATCTGAAAATCGTTTCTATTGAAGATCTCATCCATTACCAACTTAAAAAAGGTGATTTAATTGAGCGTATTGAAGAAAGAAAAATTAAAACCCATTATGGTCAATTTGATTTTTTTGCATTCCGCGAAACCAGTACAGACCAGATCCATTTCGCTTTAACCAAAGGAACCTGGTTGCAGGATGAACCTATTTTAGTGCGAGTGCAGGCTTCGAATTCTTATTTCGACGTACTGAACCGACTGACAGCCGGAGAAAAACCTCTTTTGGAGAAAGTAACAGACATGATTAACCAGGAAGGAAAAGGCGCCCTTATTTTCATAAACAACGTTTCCAACTCTGAGAATACGATGCGTAAACTACAGCAGTTTCTGGATTTTCAGGATGGCCATGAAAAGCGTCCAACCTTAGCTTCCAACTTCCGCGATTACGGAATCGGAACACAGATTCTGAAAAATCTTGGCATTAATAAATTCCGAGTAATAACTCAGAACGTCAATCAAAAGCCTCTAGTTGGCGGTTACGATGTGGAAGTGACTGAAATGGTGCAGCTATAAATTCAATTAAATAAAAAATAAAAATGGCTTGAGTATAATCAGGCCATTTTTATTTCGTCGAAATTTCTGAATCCGTTGAGGAAATCTTTTACATTCATTCTTTTTTTGCCTTCAAGCTGAACTTGCTGTGGAAGATAGTATCCATCAGTTGTAAAAATCCGGAAAACATTTTTGTTGATTTCAACAAATCCGGCGTTGTGAGTGTGAACTTCTAAATCGTATTTTCCGCTAAAAATTTTCAATGATTTTTTTTCATTGCCGATTTGCAGCGTTGTAAATGAGCAAGGATACGGCGACATTCCTCGGATAAAATTATGAATGGTCTTGCTCTCCTGATTCCAGTTAATACGGGTATCTTCTTTAAATATTTTGAAAGCATTCTTGGGTTCAGCTACTTCGGGCTGCGGTTTTTCGGTTATGCTGTTTGAAGCGATTGCATTAAGTGTTTCCACAACCAACTCAGCGCCCATAATCATTAGTCGGTCGTGAAGTTCACCGGCATTTTCGTTTTCAGAAATCTCAATTTCCTGCTGCAGTAGAATATTACCTTCATCAATTTTCTCATTGATGAAAAATGTGGTTGCTCCGGTTTTTTTCTCGCCATTGATTAAAGCATAGTTAATCGGTGCGGCACCACGATAATCAGGAAGCAAGGACGCATGCAGGTTAAATGTGCCTAATGGCGGCATTCCGAAAAGAACTTTTGGCATCATTCTGAACGCCACAACAACAAAAATATCGGCATTCAAACTTCGTATTTCATTGAGAAAATCTGGATTTCTAAGTTTCTCCGGCTGAAGAACTTTCAGTTGATTTTCTTCTGCGAAAACTTTAACTGGCGACTGTGTGATTTTTTGTCCTCGTCCACTTGCTTTGTCTGCAACGGTCACCACACCAACAACCTTATGCTGTGACTGATGAATGGCCTGGAGTGAGGTTTTCGCAAATTCGGGGGTACCAAAAAAAACAACTTTTAACTGCTTCATTTTTATCTTAAATTTTTACTAAGGTATAAGTTCGGAAATTAAGCATTTTGACTTTTCCGGAATCAAGGAGAATGATCAGATTTTCAAGGATCATTTCTTTCCGAAAGTAATTTAATCTCACTGAAATTTCCTCTATGGTTGAAGGTTTTTCCTGTAATACTTCTATGATTTCTGAAGAAATATCTGACCCGAATATACTTTCTTTTTTATTTCTGCAGACAAAACATTTTCCGCAGTTTTTGGCTTTCTTCTCGTCAAAGTAATGGAGAATCTGCTTCATTTTACATACTTCGGTATCCTGCGTGTAAAATTTCATTTCGTTCCATTTCTGCAATTTATTTTGCTGAATCGGTTTGAATAGATTCCAATCTGCCCCATCTGTAGAGCGGTCATCTCGGCGTTTTAGAAATTTAATGCTCGCCAGAGAACCATCGATATAATCGAGATAGCCACTTTTTTGAACTTCGCGAAGGCGTTGCTTCAACAGCTGAGCTTCGGTCCCGATTTTCCTGCTCAGATTCAGTTCGCTGAAAAAAACTTTCTGCGCAGAAACTCCCGGCAGATTTCTTAACAGCAGCTCGATAAGATAACCGTCTTTCTTTGGAAGCTGTTCTGCTTCAGCAGCGGAAATCTTCAATTCCAGGGAAGAAAGTGTCTTCGTTGGACTGTAATAAATAATCTCCTGATTATGTAAGAAAGTAAGAACATTCTTGATTTTAGCCATCGAAATATTACTCAGTTTCCGCAATCGCTCTGCATCCAACTGAAAAACTTTTTCCGGCAAACCGGCATCTGGAATCTGGAAAATGCCATACAATAAAGTGATGATTTTCTTGAACTCTTCTTTATTGGGTATCTGGTTTTTCAGAATCTGATCAAAATTCTGCAGCTCCTGATCATTCCAAAGTAAGAAGGCTGAACTTTCCTTTCCATCTCTACCGGAACGACCAATTTCCTGATAATAATTTTCAACGCTTGGTGCAGGAGAAAAATGTACCACAAAACGAACATTGTCTTTATCAATTCCCATCCCGAAAGCATTGGTTGCGACCAATACTTGATTGGAACTCTGCAGCCATTTCTGCTGACGCAAATGCTTTTCTTTCGAGGAAAGACCAGCATGGAAAAAATCAACATTTGAAATTCCGTTATTTTGCAAAAAAGAAGAAAGTTCTTCGGCTTCCTTTCTGGTTCGTGTGTAAATGAGTCCGGAATTGTTGCTATACTTCAGGAGATTGAGAATTCGTGAGTATTTGTCTGCAATTTTCTCGGAAAAGATGCTGATGTTGCTTCTGATAAAGCTTTTCTGAAAAACATTCGCGTTCTTTAATTCCAGTTTGGTTTGTATTTCAGTAAGCACTTTAGAAGTTGCTGTAGCCGTTAAAGCCAATATCGGAACATGCTTGATATCGTTTCGAAAAAATTTAATATTCTGATAGCTAGGACGAAAATCCTGTCCCCATTCTGAAATACAGTGCGCTTCATCGACGGCAATAAATGAAACCTGAACCTCTTCGATCTGCTGACGAAAAAACCTGTTTGAAAGGCGTTCTGGTGAAATGTACAGGATTTTTACAATCCCTTCTTTACAACTGGTAAGAATGTTTTCGATTTCAAAATCGTCTAAGTCTGCTGAAAGATAATCTGCATCGATCCCCAAATATTTGAGCTGAATAACCTGATCACGCATTAAGGCAATAAGCGGCGAAACCACTAGACAAACACCTTCAGAAATAAGAGCAGGCAACTGATAACAAAGTGACTTACCGCCACCTGTTGGAAGCAGCGCTAAAGTATCTTTTCCTGACATTAGGGAATCGATAATTTCTTCCTGCTCTTCTCTAAAATGCTGATAACCCCAGAAAAGATTAAGGGTTTTAAGTTTTAGTTCATCATATTCCTTTGAGGAAATCATGAAGTAAAAATACTGATTGTAGAATGAGAAAACAAAAAAAGCCACGCATTGCGTGACTTTTTATTAATTTAACAGGGGGCGAAATTATCTCGCTTCGAAATAAACTCTTCTGTTAGCTCTGTTTTTCCATTCAGGACATTTAGTGGCCGGCTCACACTCAGGGTATTTAAGGTCTTTTTCACCTCTACCGATTGCGTTAAGTTTTCCAGCTTCAACACCGTTCTGGATCAGATAATCTTTAACATTGTTCGCTCTTCTTTCAGAAAGTCTTTGGTTATAAGCGTCGGAAGCTCTTGTATCCGTACCACCAACAACGTTGTAAGAACCGTTTGAAGAGTTAATGTAGTTCACGGCATTGTTAAGAATTGGTGTGTTTGAAGGAAGAATTCTATCAGAATCCAAATCAAACTCAATTCCTTCCAGTGTTCTTGTGTCATCTGTAATCGCTGCACCAGTCGGACAACCGTTGTTTTCAACCGGTCCAGGAACAGTTACACACTTATCGTAAAGGTCAATCACACCATCAAGGTCTGTATCCAAAGCTACACCTGCACCATCAACTCTTGCTCCTGCAGGAGTATCAAGTTGTCTGTCCCAATCATCACAAACGCCGTCGTTATCAGCATCACCAGTTTTACAAACTTCAACATCCTGGTTTTTATCAGCCAAAACATCTAATTTATAATAGATTTCCTGTAGTGGATCGTGCCACATTAGGTGAGACTGATGCTTACCTAATTTCATTGAAAGTCCTAAAGTTGCATTGAAGAAGTTGTCAGAGATTTGATCTTCTCTTCTGTTAATAGAGCTATACTGAGCACCACCTCCATCGAATTCATCATCTCCAGTTACAACATACATCATTCTACCTTCAAGGTCAATTCGTCTGTTGATTTTATACTTCAATCCAGCACCTGCCTGTCCGAATAGCGACCCAAGTTTAAATGGTTTTACCTCTGTCATCATACGCTGACCAGATGCATCTTCAAGATACGCTCTGTAAGCCAATGTACCGATACCAGCGTAACCGTGAAGTGCCCATCTGTATGGAGATTTGTTATCCACTCTTCTAAGAAGGTTAGAAAAATTAACATCTCCTAAAATAGAGATCGCATCGTATTGTGTTCTTGCGCCAACATCCTGGAAAGGATTTCCGGTTCCGGTTGCATTATCAGTTTTAGTATTGAACCAACCCTGTCTGGTTTCACCTCTGTCATACTGCAAATTCAAACCAAAAGCATGTGTAATTGCTTTATCGATGCTTAAATAAGCGGAGTATCCGAATACGTTTTTACCGTTACCAGCTTTAATGGAAGTTAAGTCTGCAGACTGTACCAATGGGATACCTCCACCTACGGAGATTGCCCAATCGTTAAATCTTTTAGACTCCTGAGTAAAAGGAGACACGTTAGCAGAACCGGATGAGAATGTATTTGGATATCCTTCTGTTGAAACTGCTACTGAGTCTTGCGCTAATGCAACAACAGGAAGTGTTATTGCTAAGGCAGCGATTGCTAAATTTAGTTTCATAATTTGTTTCTTTATAAGTTTATTAATAAATGATTTCTATTTTTGTAGGAAGTATACTCTTCTATTTGCTTCGTTCTTCCACTCTGGGCATTTTGTAGCAGGTTCACATTCCGGATATTTCAAGTCTGATTCTCCGCGTCCTTCAGCAACAAGCATACCACTTTTAACACCTTTATCATTTAAATAGCTAACTACAGAGTTTGCTCTTCTTTGTGACAAATTTTGGTTGTATTCTGCAGACCCTCTTGTATCAGTGGCACCAATTACCAAGAAAGTACTGTTCTGATCCAAAGTTTTGATTACATCAGCTGCCTGATTAAGTTTGTCAAAAGATGCAGGTCTGATTTTATCACTGTTAAGTTCAAATTCGATACCTTCAAAATTTCTGTTCACTTCCTCCACACCTGAAGTAAAACCTGTTACAGGCGCACCTCCATCCGGACATCCGTTGTTTTCCACAGATCCCGGAACTGTTACACATTTATCGTAAAGGTCAATAACACCATCCAAGTCCATATCAAGTGCAACACCAGCTCCGTCTACTCTAGCTCCCGCTGGAGTATCCAACTGTCTATCCCAATCATCACATACTCCGTCATTATCACCATCTCCGGTTTCACAAACCACAAGATCCGTTGAAGCATTTTCCAGTTCAGCTGTTCTGTAATACACATTCTGAAGTGGATCATGCCATGCAAGATGCGACAAATGCTTTCCAAGTTTGAATGAAAGACCAAGGTTAACTGTGATCATATCATCCGAATAAGAATCATTAATTAAATTATACTGCGGCATACCTTCTCTGGTCCATCCACCACCATCGAATTCTTCGTCTCCCGTTTTGATATACATAGACCTAAGCTCTACATCGATTAACTTTGATGCTTTGTACTTAAGTCCTAAACCTCCCTGATAAAAGAAAGATGCAATACCTAGTTTCTGCTCAATAATAACCGGGACTCTTGTCTGAACTCCTTGGGAATTTGTATGCCATCTCGACATATCATTATCAATAAGTTCAGTATTATATCCCTGGAATCCGATTCCGGCATAACCATGCAGAGCCCATCTGTAAGGAGAGTGATTATCAACTCTTCTTAAAAGATTAGAGAAGTTAATATCTCCTAGTAAAGAAACCTGCTGATACTCAGTCCATGCGTTTGCAACACCAGCGGCTGCACCATAAGCGCCGGGAAGTTGACCCTGTTGATTGGTTTTACCCATTTGGTACTGTAAACTCATCCCGAAAGTGTGAGTAATCTGCTTGTCCAAACTTGCATAAGCGTTCCATCCCCAGTTGATTTCATCATTATAAAATGATGTAAGGTCAGCTTTTGCCATAAAAGCTGCACCACCACCTACAGAGATTGACCAATCATTAAACAGTCTGGATGAATTGTCAAATTTCTGCACATTCGCCGAACCGGATGAGAAAGTGTTCGGATACTCTGTATTCAGCATAGCTGTAGAGTCTGTCTGAGCATACATTGCTATGGGTAATGCCATTGCAAGTAATAAATTTAATCTCATATTTATGTTTTTAATGTTCGTTTATATCTTTGATCAGTTCTTTTGAAAAATCCCTTTCAAACAAATGCTTTTTATGGGGAATCTCCAATTTTTCTGACCTAAAGCTGATACCGTTAAACTTCACGATATCAATATCAATAATACGGTCATGATACCCACCTAAATCGCTGGAATCTTGCTCTCTACCCATATTCCGCTCGATTCTTTTTAAGACGGAAAGAAGCTGAACAGGTGAACAGTGCGTATTTATTGACATTGCAATATTACAAAAATAATTATTACTACCAAATTCAACGGGCTTTGTTTTCAATAATTTACTCCGTTTTACAACGGTTCCACAGCAGCTTTCTATAGCCGAAATTGCTTTTTCAAGATTTTCAATTGGATTTCCAAGGTTACTTCCAAGTAACAAAAGCGCATTATTGTACGACATATTGTAAAATTAAGAATTATGAACGGGTTTATGAAGAATGTGCTGGCCAATATCGTTGCGATAATGATTATCTGCGCATTATTTTTTATGTTTTTTATAATGATGATTGCAGCTTCAGCATTTTCTGACGGCAAGAAAGCAACAGTAAAAAACAACTCTATCCTTACGTTGGACTCTCATACAGTGGTGATTGACAGCCCAACAGAAGATCAGGAAGATTTATTTTCCTTTAGAGGAAGCAAAACAAAAAAAGCATTAATATTTGATATTGTTGAAGCAATAAACAAAGCCAAGACCGATGACAAAATAAAAGGAATCAGTTTAGAGTCAGATTTTATTTCAGCCGGAATGACACAACTGGACGACATTCGTGCAGCATTGGAAGACTTCAAGAAAAGTGGAAAATTTGTATATGCCTATGGAAATACTGTTTCGCAGCCATCTTATTATTTGGGATCTGTAGCGGACCAGTATCATTTACATCCAGCAGGTGGAATCGAACTGCGCGGTTTATCGACTGAAGTAGTTTTTCTGAAAAACTTTACTGAAAAATATGGAATAGGAACTGAAGTTATTCGCCATGGAAAGTTCAAAGCTGCGGTTGAGCCTTATTTAAGAAACGATATTTCACCGGAGAACCGTGAACAGCTTTCAACACTGCTTACTGATATTTGGAGCAATACCTCAAAAAAAATTGCAGCATCCCGGAAAATTGATGAAAACAAATTCAAAACAGTTACAGACAGTCTATATGGTATTATTCCGGCATTAAGTCTTGAACATAAATTAGCCGATAAACTGATGCAGAAAAGCGAGTACGACGCTGTTTTAAAATCAAAGCTAAAACTTAAAGAAGACGCGAAGCTGAACAAAATTTCCTTTACTAAATATATCAGTTCATTCCGTGATGATAACAGTAAGAAAAATGATCAGGTTGCAGTTTTATATGCATCGGGCGCAATTTACAACGGTGAAGGTTACGATGCCATTTATGCAGAAAATTATGTAAAGGAAATTAAGGAGTTGGCCGAAAATGATAAAGTAAAAGCTGTAGTTTTCCGCATCAACTCGCCGGGTGGAAGCGCCAATGCCTCTGACGAAATTCTCTTCGAACTTCAACAGCTGAAAAAGAAGAAACCCGTAATTGTTTCTTTTGGAGACTATGCTGCATCCGGTGGATATTACATTGCGATGGCCGCAGATAAAATTTATTCAGAACCGAATACTTTAACAGGATCTATCGGAGTTTTCGGACTTATTTACGATGTTGAGAAAACTGCTGCAAACAACGGAATCCGCTCAGATGTGGTTGCTACAAACGAAAATGCAAATTATTATTCGCCTCTTCATGGCGTGAGTCCCGGAGGAATTTCAATGATTTCAAGAAGCATTGAATCTACCTATGAAAGATTTGTAAACCACATCACGAACAACCGTAAGAAAACCTACCAGCAAGTGGATGAAATTGGCGGCGGACGAGTTTGGAGCGGAACGAGAGCAAAAGAACTCGGTTTGGTGGATGAACTGGGAACTTTACAAGATGCCGTGAAGTTTGCGGCCTCCAAAGCAAAACTTAAGCAGTACAATGTTTCCTCCTATCCTGCGAAGATGAGCAAATTTGAAGAACTCTTTAAAGATATGGAAGAAACTTCTGTAGCTGAAAGTTTCATTAAAGCGAAAATCGGAAAAGATAAATTCAGGATTTATCAGTTGATTGCTGATCCGAAAATGCAAAGCGGAGTAATGATGGAAACTCCATACAGAATTTCAATTAAATAGAAACAAAAAAAGGCGGACTCAAAATTTGAATCCGCCTTTTTTTATTTCTTAAGATTTATTATCCTCGTCTTGTGGCCATACCATAAATCCAAAGGACAATAAGCGCACCTACTACTGCAAGTGCCATGCTGCCAAAGTTAAATCCTGTTACATCACCTAGCCCTAAAAGCTGACCCGCGAAGGCACCTACGTAAGCACCTACAATACCAAGAATAATCGTCATTAACCATCCCATGTTTTGATTACCCGGCATAATGAATTTTGCAATTGCACCTGCAATAAGTCCGAAAATAATCCAAGTTAAAATACCCATAGTTTTAAAATTTTAATGTTAATATTTAATGATTTGATTAGTTCCAAATTTAAAGCCAATAATCGTTACAAACGAGCAAAGGTGAAAATCATATAAGCTTATAGCATAATTATAATAATTCTCAGTTTCTTCTTTTGAAGAACGAATCAACGAATTCTGAACCGTTGAAGAGTTGCAGATCGGTCATTTTTTCTCCTACGCCAATGTATTTCACAGGAATCTGGAACTGATCTGAAATTCCAATAACCACTCCACCTTTTGCCGTTCCATCAAGTTTGGTAACCGCCAACGCATTTACTTCTGTAGCTACGGTGAACTGTTTTGCCTGTTCAAAAGCATTCTGTCCTGTAGAACCATCCAAAACTAAAAGTATTTCGTGTGGCGCATCCGGAATTACTTTTTGCATTACGCGTTTAATCTTGGAAAGCTCGTTCATTAGATTCACTTTGTTGTGAAGTCTTCCTGCAGTATCGATAATTGCTACATCAGCATCCTGCGCTACCGCACTTTGCACGGTATCAAAAGCTACAGAAGCAGGATCTGATCCCATATTCTGCTTTATAATTGGAACTCCAACTCTTTCACTCCAGATTACTAACTGATCTACAGCTGCCGCACGGAAAGTATCTGCAGCTCCGAGAACAACTTTTTTTCCTTCGGACTTAAACTGATGAGCCAGCTTACCGATTGTGGTAGTTTTACCAACGCCATTTACACCAACCACCATTATTACATAAGGCTTCTTTGCTGTATCAATATTTCCGGTTCCGGAATGTGGATTTTCCAACAGCAGACCGGAAATTTCTTCACGCAGAATTTTATCAAGCTCGTCGGTTCCCACATATTTATCACGAGCAACGCGTTCCTCAATTCTTTCAATAATCTTGATGGTTGTAGAAGCACCAACATCTGATGCGATAAGTACTTCCTCCAAATCATCCAGAACCTCATCATCAACTTTGCTTTTTCCGACAACCGCTTTGGTCATCTTTTCGAAAAATCCCTGACTGGATTTCTCCAACCCATGGTCCAAAGTTTCCTTCTCCTCTTTATTGAATATTTTCTTAAACCAACTCATATATAATCACTAAATTATGATGCTCACAAAGATAACAAAAAAACTATCCAAAAAATTTGGATAGTTTTCTTATATTTTGCGTTGATCCGAAGCTTATTTCTTAAGGAAACCTTCTACTGCATCAGCGTTCATTACTTGCTCTTCGAAAACGTAAGCACCAGTTTTAGGCGACTTTACCATTTTCACAACTTTGGTCATTTTTTTAGACTGACCGCTCTGTAGGGTTGCTACTACTTTCTTTGCCATTGTACAACTTGTTTATAAGTGATTACTTAATTTCTTTATGAACTGTATATTTCTTCAAAACCGGGTTGTATTTTTTAAGCTCCAGTCTTTCAGTAGTGTTCTTTTTATTTTTTGTCGTGATGTATCTGCTCATTCCAGCCACACCAGTTTCTTTGTGCTCTGTGCACTCCAGGATTACCTGAACTCTATTACCTTTTTTTGCCATGACTTTCTATAATTATTTGATAAATCCGTTTCTTGTTGCTCTTTCCAAAGCTTCCTCAATACCAATTCTGTTGATGATTCTCAATCCGTGTGCAGAAACCTTCAAAGTTACAGACTTTTCTTGCTCCGGAAGGTAAAATTTCTTCTCCAATAAGTTAATTTCAAAACGACGCTTCGTCTTGTTATTAGCGTGAGAAACATTGTTTCCTACCATTGCACGCTTTCCTGTTATTTGGCAAATTCTTGACATATCTCGATGTTCTTTTTTACTACTAAATATTTGAGAGTGCAAAATAACAAAGAATTTTTCAGTTACACAAATATTTCTATATTAAATATTTAGATTTTTTCTTCCTGATAATCAGCTTACAAAAGTACTTATTTTTAAGGGTATTTCTTCCTGGTCTTTCATCTCAACCTTCATTTTCCTTACATTTGAATGATGAATCAATCTCTCTTCAGTTTAGTTGAACATACCAACAGAAGCATCTTCCTCACAGGGAAAGCCGGCACGGGAAAAACCACATTCCTGAACGAATTTGTGCGCAAAACTCAAAAAAAACATATCGTAGTTGCACCCACAGGAATTGCAGCAATCAATGCAGGCGGTGTCACCATCCATTCAATGTTTGGATTGCCGCTGCGCCCTTTTGTTCCAACGCTGGAAAGAACAGACGGAAGTCTCGCCAACAATATTGCAGATTTAATGCAGCACTTCAAATACCGGAAAGACAAACTGAAACTTCTCCGCGAGATCGAAATCATCATTATTGATGAAGTCTCCATGCTTCGCGCTGATGTTTTGGATATGATGGATTTCTCACTTCGCCATGTCCGCAGAAATCAGCAGAAATTTGGTGGAGTTCAAATGCTTTTTATTGGAGACCTATATCAGTTGCCTCCTGTTGTTCGCCATGAAAATATTCTGAGTCAATATTATAAATCTCCGTTCTTTTTCGACAGTTATGCCTTGCAGGAACTTCCTTTAATTACGTTGGAGCTTACTACCGTACATCGGCAGAAAGATGAAAAATTTCTAGAAATATTAAATGAAATCCGGGATGGTGAAGTTAGAGATATTGATTTCGATCTGCTGAACGAACGCTACATTCCGGATTTTGAGCCGGGAGAAGAATCGTACGTTTATTTAACCTCACACAACCGAATGGCCGATGAGATTAATCAGAAAAAACTGAACGAACTCCCCGAAAAATTGTATAAATACCACGCAGAAATCGCCGGAAATTTCAACGAAAACCAGTATCCAAATGATGAAATTCTTGAACTGAAAGTTGGTGCGCAAATTATGTTTATCCGGAATGATGCCACTGCAGAGAAAAAGTATTTCAACGGAAAACTGGCAGAAATTATCGACCTCAGCGAAGATGAAATCACGGTTCTGATTGACGGTGATGACGAAGCATACAAATTAAAACGCGAAACCTGGGATCAGAAAAAATATTCTTTAGACGAAGACAAAAACATTACTGAAGATATTTTGGGAAGCTTTGTTCAGTTTCCGATTCGGCTCGCATGGGCAGTTACCATACATAAAAGTCAAGGTTTAACTTTTGACCGTCTAATAATAGATGCAGGAAAATCTTTCGCTTCCGGGCAAGTGTATGTTGCGCTTTCACGTTGCAGAACGCTCGAAGGCATTGTTTTGAAATCCAAAATTACGCCGGAAGTTATTTTTTCCGACCGTAGAGTTGCAAAATTTCAGGACGAAACACACGCCAACGAAAGAATTGATGAGATTCTAAACAGTGAAAAATATGATTATTCAATCAAGAAACTTGTTTCAAGGTTAGACTGTAACTGGTTTAAACATGCACTGGAACAATGGTACAATTCTGCAAAAACAAGTAAATTCCTGGACAAACAGAAAGCGCAGAATCTTCATCTTCCCTTGAAGCGTGATACCGCAAACTACATTTCGATTTTCAACAAATTTGAAAAAATCATTCAGCAAAAGATACGTAAATTTCTAAGTGGCGATGAAGAATGGACCGAAGTTGAACAAAAAGCAAAAGGCGCAGTTAACTTTTTCTTCAAAAATGTACATCAGAATATTTTTTCGCCTCTGAAAGAATTTTATGCGGAGACCAAAGGTGTAAGAGGATTAAAACAGTACAATGAAGACTTTCGAGTCTTTCTTGACGATCTTGAAGATTACCTGAACAGCCTGAAAACTCTCACCCTTTTTGAAACAAAGCTTTTTGACGAAGCCAACGATATTACCATTTCAACGAAGGTAGCGAAAATTCCGTCACATATTCTTACATATCAGTTGTTTGAAGAAGGAAAAACAATCCCTGAAATCGCCAAGGAACGTGGATTGGTCAACGAAACGGTGTATGGACATTTGGCGAAATTTGCAGAACAGGGACTTCTGGATATTAAACGGGTTCTACCAAAAGAGAAAATAAAAATATTTGAAAAAGAGTTTAAAAACGGACCGAAAGAATCTTTAAACGAATGGAAAAAATTTCTGCCCAACGATTTTGAATTCAACGAAATCAGAATATTGATTAATCATTTCACTTATCTTAAATCAAAATAAAAACCACTCAATTTCTTGAGTGGTTTCCTTTATATAATTGGGGAATTAGCCAATTACTTCTGCTTCAGTAATGTTTCCGCGGGATTTTTTATCAACCTCCCACGCAATAAACTTTTCTGTTTCGCGCATCAACATCGGAATTGCCAATGCGATAAGTGCGATATCATCCATCGCTCCAATCACCGGAATCCAGTCCGGGATTACATCCAACGGAGAAATTAAATACAAAATTACTGCAGCCGGAACCAGAACATTTTTAAATTCCGGTTTGTACTCTTTCTTCACGATGCTTTTAACCATCCGTGTAATATCAGGAATCTTTCTGATGAATCCTTTGTGTTTGAAAGCCTCAACTGCAAGTTGAAATTTTTTTGCCATTTTTGGTTTGCGTTTTTTATGTTATGAGTATAAAGAAGCACAAAATCTGTACCACAGTTTCGTATTAAACCGTTAATTTTTATTGAACAAACCCATCAATAAACTGATGTACAGATTTAGAATTCCAGTCCTTGGAAGCATCTTCTTTCATCAGAATTCTACCGTCCTTGTACAGTAGGAAAGTTGTGGGGAAAGCTTTAGGCAAAATTTTTCCGGAAATTGGACTTTGTGCAATATAAACCGGAGCCGTGTAATTGTTTTTCTTGATGTAATTGATGACATCTTCTTCCTTATCCTGCATGGCAATCAGCACAAAATCAACATCATTTTTTCGGGAATCATAAAGCGCCTGAATTGTCGGCCATTCTTCGCGGCAAGGCGCGCACCAGGTTCCCCAAAAATTGAGGAAGAGAAGCTTATTTCCTTTAAAATTTTTAAGATTGGTACTTGGGACGTTAATTCCTTTCAGCTCCACATCATAATCTGCATCGCTTACCGTTACTACCTGTTCAATTTCAGCCACCGGAAAAAACATCTCTTTCAATTTTAGCTGCACCGAGGGAAACAGAAAAAGCACCACAATAAAAATACCGATGAGCAGAAAAAACAAATTCTTTTTAAGAAAATTCATTCAGATAAATTAATTACAGTAACTCCAAAATTTCGCCAATTGCATCTTTTCCTCGGTTTTTCGCATAGTAAACCTGCAACTGATTGTAAAATTCTTCCTGTGGAAAAGCGACAGGATCAGCTTTGTATTTTTCCAAAAGTTCAAGGCCGAACTTTGGTCTTGGTCCCCACGAATTAATCACAGAAAAATCTTCATCAAGTAAAACAACTTTCGGAATCGACTGTGTTCCATTTGTTAGAAACTGATCAATTAAGCTGTGGTCGTTATCACGTAGAAAAATCCGCACTTCATTTTCACTTTCAAAAAATTTCGAAACCTGCGGAACTGTTGCACTTGCATCGCCGCACCAAGGTTCAGTAATAATCAGAACTTTTCCCTTGAAGTTTTTGCTTGCTAAAGCTTCACGCTGGTTTTCATCGGGCTTGTAAGTTTTCAAAGCGCGGGTCATGCGCTGCAGCCCCAATTCATAATATCCGTGAAACTCTTTTTCCTGCTCGTCTTTAGGATTGTTTGCGCGCTGATCTGCAACGTTCATATACTCTTCAAAGGAGATCGCTTCGTTCCAATACTTTTCCATTTTATCTTTTATATTTTTCTGATTTTATTGATTAAAAACAAATCTGCAATTACAAATGCTGCAAGATTTTCAATGATAGGGACGGCTCTCGGAAGCACACATGCATCGTGTCTTCCTTTACCTTCCAAAATTATTTTTTGTCCAAATTTATCAACACTTTCTTGGGGTTGTAGAATTGTTGCCACCGGTTTAAATGCTACACGGAAATACACATCCATCCCATTGGAAATTCCACCCTGAATTCCTCCTGAGAGATTGGTTTTGGTCTTGAAATCTACATTAAAGAGATCGTTATGTTCTTTCCCAGTCATTTTCGCTCCACAAAAACCACTTCCGTATTCGAAACCTTTCGCAGCATTAATGTTCATCATGCTTTTTGCCAGTTCCGCCTGCAGTTTACCGAAAACAGGTTCACCAATTCCTGCCGGAAGATTTTTTATTACGCATGTGATTGTTCCTCCTATCGTATTTCCATCTTTTTTAATTTCACGGATTTTCTGAATCATTTTCTCTGCAGTTTCTTCATCGGGACAGCGAACATCGTTGCTTTCGGTCTTCGAGAAATCGAGATCCTGATAAGGTTTTTCACAAAATATTTCACCTACGGAAGAAACATAAGCATTGATTTCTACTGATTGCGGCAGAAGCTGTTTTGCCAAAGCACCTGCAACTACCCAGTTCACTGTTTCGCGGGCAGAAGATTTTCCGCCACCACGATAATCGCGGATACCAAATTTTTGATCGTAAGTAAAATCTGCGTGACTCGGACGATACGCTTTTTCAATATGAGCGTAATCTCTTGATTTCTGATTTTCGTTCGGAACGATAAAGCCGATTGGTGTTCCCGTTGACTTACCTTCAAAGATACCGGATAGAAACTGTACTTGATCTGATTCTTTTCTTTGCGTTACTAAAGTTGACTGACCTGGTTTTCTTCGGTCGAGTTCTTTCTGAACCTTCTCCAAATCCAAATTTACTCCCGCCGGAAAATTTGTAATAATCCCACCGTAAGCAATCCCGTGACTTTCACCAAAAGTGGAAAGTGTAAGAAAATTTCCTAATCCGAACATATTGCAAAGTTAGTTAAAAGTTATGAGGATTTCCGTGATGGTTTAAGGCATGGCTTGGTAAAAATCTTCCATAATTTCTTTGAGCTTCTTCTGTTCTTCAGGAGAAGTTTTACGCCAAATAAATCCGTCTTTAACATCAGATCCCATCTTTTGAGGGAAAATTCCGGCTTTGATATAATCTTCAACAAAACCTGGAGAAATTGCCGGAATCGGCGTATCGAAACTAAAGGGATATCCATTAACAAGATTGAAATCAAGATTTCCAATGCTGTGCGTTTGGTAACTGTTCAGGCCGAAATCAGACGGCTCTATAAACTGGTCACGGTTGAAACCCATCATATAATGGCTGAGTTTAAAACTCGGCATCTGCCTTTTTATCAAATCTGGAAAAGAAAGAAATCCAATTATAAGTGCGGAAAGAACAGCAAATGATATCAACGAAACTTTGCGTGGCGTGATTGCACAAAAAAAGACAAAGAAAATCACAAAGAACACGTCAATGAAAAAACGGTACTGCGCTGAAAAAAGCAGCACCAAAATGCTTTTCACCAGTATTGAAAAAGCAATAATCCAGACAATTTTTGATTTCCTTCTGAAGGCATAAATAATAAAACCTAGTAACGAGGCAATGAACAGCACATGAATTTTACCTTTAATTCCATTTAAAGTAAGCCATTGCAAAATGTAATCGCCAGTCGAAAATTTCTGAATTTCCTGGAAAGAAAACTGCATGTCGAAAGTCTTTTCTATTGCAATCTGTGCAGAACTTTGAAGAAGATTTTCGTTTGGCTTCCATGCAACACCCAGGTCAACAAATTGAACAGGAAAAACCGGAAAACCAAAAGTGTAAATATTCTTCACCAGAAAAACTGCAAAAACAACTAAACCTCCCAATACAAATTTCAGAGGAACTTTCTTAATCAATAAACCATAAAAAAAAACCAGCAAAGGAAGCCAAATCATCGTAGGCTTCATCGAAAAAACAACCATTGAAACAAAGAAGAGTAAAGACACATTTTTGTTTCTCTGAAGCACTTCGGTAAGCACAATTAATGATAGAACAATAACAGGTAAATCAGGACTTGGACTTTGTGAAAACAAGAAAAGAACCGGCAGAAAAATTAAATGAACCCATGATCTTTTTTCTAAAATATAGATCAGTAAAATAACCAAAACCACCACATTCATCCTGAGAAAAGGATCTGAAAAATTTGAAAATCCCGCTTGAAAAATATGCCAAACGGACATCTGTCCTAAAAGCAGATCCAGATTGGAAATTCCTTTTACCAGACCAATTTCAGAGAGCCATTTTACGGTTGGAACATAATAACCGAAATGATCTAAAACAAACGGATAGTAAGCGCCCGCAAAAACAATAACCAACGAAAGGACGGTGAAAACAAAAAAATTCCTCAAGAAAAAAGCAGCAAAATCTTCGTAAATTTTAAAAAAGAAAAAAGCGCCTAAACCTATTGCAAGCGTGAGTAATTCAACATAAATGTTCAGCGGAATAAAAAATGCAAGAATTGTCCATAAAATAGCAACCGAGCAAATACCAAGAACGAGTTTAGAAGCGAATCCAGTAGTTAATTTTCCCGCAATCTTCTCTACAAGAGCACCAATTCCGGCTAATGTCGGCAAGAGGAAAACCAAACTGCAGAGAATATAAATCATAAAAAAAGACTGCTTAAAAATAAGCAATCTTTTTTGATAATATGATGTAATAAACTTTTTAGTTTCTTGGCTGAACTCTACCGTCTTTTCTATCCTGTGCTCTACCGATAGTGTAACCTGTTGCGCCACCTACAATACCACCTACAACTGCACCGGCTCCACGGTTTTTCTTATTAATAATTGCACCTGCAGCAGCTCCACCTACAGTACCGATAATAGTACCTTTTGCAGCTTTACTCATCCCTTGTCTTTGGGTAGTTCCCTGCGAAGTTCCGGAATTTGTTCCTGCATAAGAGCCTGAACTTGAAGAACTTCTTGGTGTATTATTTACATATACTGTTTTAGTTTCTCTAATTACTTGCGGTCTTGAATTAGCAGCCGTTCTCGCCTGCTCTTTTTGTCTGTTAGACTCCGCAATACTATCGGATTTTTTCTGAGCTTCATAAGCCATTCTTTCTTTTTCAATAGCTAACTTCTGCTTTTCAATTTCCAATTGTCTTGCCTGGAATTCCATTTTCTGCTGTTCCAGAGACTTTTCTGCAACTGTGTTATCTTTTTGACAAGCCGACAACATTAAGACTGACATCGCACCTGTTAATAATATATTTTTCATAATCTTAAATTTATCGTTAATGTCTTTGTTGCGAACTATATGCCAAAAAAGAAACCAAACAGGTGTTAAGAAATGTTAAATTTGGTTAAACATTCCAAAAATAAAAAAGCAAATATTTGAAATTCAAATATTTGCTCTGAAGAGGTACCTAGCGGATTCGAACCGCTGTAGATGGTGTTGCAGACCACTGCCTAACCACTCGGCCAAAGTACCATTTGGGTTTGCAAATATAATATTTTATTTTTTTCCGTGAAACTTAATTTTTCAATATTTAACAGGGAAAAATTAAAGTCCGTTCACGTTGAGGCGAAGCTGCGCTCTGATATCAATCACTGCAGTAATAGTATTTGGACCCACGAAAACTGAAGAGGGTTTCAACGAGAAAACTTTACCGCTCATCTTTAGTCCTTGATAATATTCTTTGTTAAAAGCATCCCCGGTACTTTTTCTTGAAGAATCTTCCAGTTCTGCTGTTGGAATCCCGTATTCTTCCTCTATCATCCGGATTATTTTTCCACGGAATAAAGCGGTCGCTGTTCTGTGTAGAATATTTTTAGTCTTTAATTTGAACTCGGTTTCCGAGAGTACAATTTTGCGTTTCACCTCATCATATACAGGAATTCCTGAGATGTAGGAAACACCGTTAATTGTTCCTTCGGTTTCAGCTTCAATCATAATTCTGTTCGATTCGGGATAAACTTTGATTTCATTGATTTTAATCTGAGATTTTCCCCCATTGAAATCAAAATTTTTATTCAGGAACATTTCTTTCGCAATCCGTTCCGCTTCTGAGTAAGGCACATTGGCTGTGGTTTGCAGAAAGAAAGAATTTGGTAAAGTCTGCACGGAATTAAAATTAGCAACATTCTTCACCATAGGAGAAGCAGAGGGTTTTTGGCCGGTAAAAGTTTCAGAGTAAGAATCAATTCCAATATTAACATCAATCGCATCGCGATAAAAAAACAGCGGTGTTACACTTACGCTCACCGGAGAAATTTTCAGCCACGTTTTATACTCTTCCGAAACTTCAAAGGGTTGTGAAAACTGATTCCAGGCCATAGCGGCGTACGGTTGAAAATTGAGCTGCTTCAACATCATTTCATCGATGGTTTTCGTGAAATCCTGCTGTTGCTTTTTCAGACTTTCTTCCACCAAACCTGTAATAGGGACTTTAATTCTGCCATAATCCAAAACCGGTTTTGTTACCCATTTGAAACCCATCGGCGAAGTTTTGGTAATCATTGTCCAGTTATTGAGTAGCGAAAGTTGTGTATTGAAAAACATCACGGTTTCGAAAGTAGTTTCCTGATAAGAATACACTCCAAAAGTTCCGATTCCTTTTTCTGCCCAGATTTTGAGTGGCACTTCAATTAGAAGATTTTGGTTGGTTCCGCCGACTAAACGGATAGGACGAGTTTTCCAGACTTTCACTTTGAACTGATCATTATTGTTATCAGTAAACGAATTGTCCTCAAAAATCAAATTATTTACTGATGCATTGACGATATTGCTTATTTCCGCAAGTGGAATTCTTACCGACATCGTCACAGAAGATTTAATTCTTGGAAAATCCGGACTGACTGCAGTATTATTCTGACCGAATATCCAGAAAGCACAGAAAAATAGTCCAATAAAAAACAGGCGTTTCATCTTCTTTAGAAAATTTTCTTTTCCATTTCCACACTTACTCCTTTCATTTCACCTTTCATTGGAGGATTGGTTTTCGTAAGCTTCATCTTCATGAACGAAATCTGAGGAAAAGCTTTCTCCAGCTTTGCAAAAATTCTACCGATAACGTGCTCCAGTAATTTAGACGGAACCTTCATTTCTGAATGTATAATTTCGTTAACCTCAGCGTAATTGATGGTATCATTCAAATCATCAGAAATTGCAGCTTTGGAAATATCCGAATGAATTTCAAGATTGATAAGATAGTACGTCCCAATAATTGTTTCCTCGGGAAGAACGCCATGAAAGGCATAAATTTTTAAATCTTCAATGATGATTTTGCTGTTCATAAAAACTGGATGAGCTTTAAACAAATGTAATAAAAAAACGAACCGAAGTCCGTTTTAGTGTTTTATTTAATCGATTTTGAAAGTTCGAGCATTTTCTCCACCGGTTCCAGTGCTTTCAAACGAAGTTCTTCGTCGATGAGGATTTCCGGAAGTTCGTACTTCATACACAGATAAAGTTTTTCCATCGTATTTCTCTTCATGTAGAAACATTCAGAGCAGTTGCAGCTTTCATCAAAAACTAGCGCCGGAATCAGGGTTTTATGCGGTGCACGTTTCTTCATTTCATGCAAAATTCCCTCTTCAGTTGCAACGATGAATTTTGTAGTTTCATCTTTTTCAACATAATTCAAAAGCGCAGAAGTTGATCCGATGAAATGCGCCAAATCCAGAACTGCAGTTTCACTTTCAGGATGTGCAACCAATTTTGCATCAGGATTTTCAGCCATCTGTTTTGCAATTCTCTCCATTGAAAATGCTTCGTGAACGATACAGCTTCCGTCCCAAAGAATCATTTCGCGACCGGTTTTTTTCATCAGGTAACGACCCAAGTTTTTATCCGGAGCAAAAATCAGCGGCTTGTCTTTCGGCATTGAATTGATGATGGTTTCCGCATTGGAGCTGGTTACAATAATATCAGATTCTGCTTTTGTTTCTGCATTACAGTTGATGTAAGTTGCAATAAGCGCTCCCGGATGTTGTTCGCGCATCTGGCGCAAACCTTCACCACTACAGCCATCCGCTAGTGAGCAACCGGCCAAAGTATCGGGAAGAACTACTTTTTTAGTTGGATTAAGAATTTTTGCCGCTTCTGCCATGAAATGCACACCGCAGAAAACAATCATGTCCGCCTGCGTGTCTTTCGCCTGACGCGCCAACTGAAGGGAATCTCCCAAATAATCTGCAATATCCTGAATTTCTGCCGGCTGATAATAGTGCGCAAGAATGACCGCGTTTTTTTCTTCTTTCAGCTTAAGAATTGCCTGAACCAGTTCTTCTCCCTTTGGAATTATCAGGTCCTCAATTTTCAAAAATCCGCGAACAGGTAAGTTCGCTTTCGCTTTATCTAAAGTTTCGGTGCTCATATAATTTGTGTTATTTTTCTGTTTTAATTTCTGAATTCAGGAACTGATTGATTAATGAAGTAACCTCATTTTTTGCGGTTTCCAAATCGGTGTTGATAACCGTTTCATCGAATTCGGTGCGGTATTTCATTTCCTCTTCTGCTTTTTCAACTCGCGTTCTTATGGTTTGCAAATCATCAGTATCTCTTTGAATCAATCTTCGTTCCAATTCTTCTACCGATGGCGGCATTACGAAAATGGAAAGCGCTTTCTCTTCAAAATATTTCTTCAGTGCAATTCCGCCTTTTACATCCACATCGAAAATTACGGTTTTTCCATCGTTCCAGATTCTTTCAACTTCCGATTTTAAAGTACCGTAAAATTTATCCCGATACACTTCTTCAAACTCAACAAATGCATTTTCTGAAATCCTTTTACGGAATTCTTCAGGAGAAATAAAATGATAGTCAATTCCGTTTTGCTCGATTCCGCGCGGATTTCTCGTGGTACATGAAATTGAAAACGCCAGTTGTGGAAATTGTTCAAGAGCATGTTTCACCAAAGTGGTTTTTCCACTTCCAGACGGCGCTGAGAAGATGATGACTTTCTGCATTCTAAAGGACATTCAGAGTTTGTTCTTTAATTTTTTCAAGGTCATCTTTCATCATTACCACCAGCTTCTGAATTCCGGCGTGGTTGGCTTTAGACCCTAAAGTATTGATCTCGCGACCGATTTCCTGTGCGATAAAACCAAGTTTCTTTCCATTGAAATCCTCATTTTTCATTACTTCCACATAATATCTTAAATGCTGACCAAGGCGAACTTTTTCCTCCGAAATATCCAGTTTTTCGGTAAAATAAGCCATTTCTTGGTAATATCGAGTTTCATCCACGTTTTCGAATTCAGACAGCGCAGCCTTGTAACGGTCTTTCACCATTCTGATTCGAACGCCTTCATAAGGAATCACCATAGAAAGATACGTTTCGATATTGTGAATATTGCGCTTCAGTTCCTCGTTTAGAATATCGCCTTCCGTTTTTCTAAATGCTTCAAATTTTTCCAGCGCTTCCTGAAGAAGTCCATTGAGAAATTTCCACTCGTCTTCTCCCAGTTCATTACGGCGTGTACTGATGGCATCAGGAAATCTAATGGCCATTTTCAAGTATTCGAAATCCGGTCCGTCGGGAGTAACTTTCTTAAGCTCGGTTATGTAAGATTTTATCAGATCGTGGTTAATGCTTACATCGCCGGAATCGTTAAGCGTTTCCATATTGATGTAGCAATCTACTTTTCCACGCACCACTCTGTCGTTCAGTAGTTTTCTGATTTCGAACTCCTTTTCTTTAAAACGCAACGGAAGTTTAATATTCAGATCAAAAGATTTGCTGTTCAGCGACTTGATGTCGATCGTGATTTTTTTGCTTTCGAAAACGCCTTCTGCCCTTCCGAAACCTGTCATCGATAAAACCATAAAATATACTAATATCTTACAAAGATAAGGATTCTTGAAATGTTTTTTGGAGATTAAAATCACTGCATTCTGCATATTATTTTGTGGATAAAACGGTGGCTTTCTATTTCTTCCGAGCCATTAAAAACTGTATTTTTGCGGGCATATGAAAAGATGGTATCTCTACCCTTTTTCTCTTGGTTTTAACTTGGTTACGGCGATCCGAAATACTTTTTATAATCTGGGAATCTTTAAATCTTCGAAATTCAAAACCCCAATTATTAACGTGGGGAATCTTGCTGTGGGCGGAAGCGGAAAATCTCCCATGGTAATGTATCTTGCCGATTATCTCTCAAAATATTATAGAACAGGTGTACTTTCCCGTGGATATGGCCGTATAACCAAAGGCTACGGAATTACCAACTACGAAAGCAACTACAAAACTGTTGGCGACGAAGCCATGCAGCTGTTTGAAAGGTTCAAAAACAGATTCGTTATTGGCGTTTCGGAAGAAAGAGTTCCGGGAGCTAAGAAAATCATTGAAGATATGGACCTTAACGTTCTAATTTTGGATGATGCGTACCAGCACCGCAAAATAAAAGCAGGATTCAACATTTTGATGACCGATTACAATGATCCGTATTTCAAAGATTTTGTGTTACCTGCGGGAGATCTTCGTGAAAGCAGAAGCGGCGCCAGAAGAGCTCACGTGATTATGGTTTCGAAATGTCCACCGGATTTGTCCGACGAAAAGAAACAATATTATATTTCGCGGATCAAGCCGCAACATTATCAGAAAGTCTTTTTCTCTAGCATTACGTATGATGAAAACGTGTATTCCAAAGATGCTTTTCTGCCGGACAACAATCTTGGATATTACGATATCCTCCTCATCACAGGAATTGCAAATCCGAAACCATTGGTGAGCCATCTTTCAAGGTTTTCGCAGCGGGTAAAACATATGAAATTCAAGGATCATCACAATTTTTCTGATTCAGACATCAAAAACATCATAGCTGAGTACAAAAAATTGGGAGAGTATAAAATTATCCTAACAACTGAAAAGGATTATGTGCGGCTGAAAACATTTGATTATCTTAGAGACATTGTGTATTACTGGCCGATAAATGTGAACATTGACCGAAAAGAAGAGTTCAACCAAATGATTATGGATTATGTTAGAAAAAATTAAACAAACAGCAGCATTTATAAAAAATATTATTCAGGAAACTCCTGATTTTGCCATTGTATTGGGTTCAGGATTAGGCGCACTAAAAAATGAAGTTGAAGCCATCCACATTTTAGAATATTCTGAAATTCCAAATTTCCCGCAAACTACAGTTGTGGGACATGGAGGCAAACTTATTTACGGAAACCTTGAAGGAAAAAAAGTACTGATGATGAGCGGAAGATTCCATTTTTATGAGGGTCACGACATTCAGACCGTGATATTTCCATTCCGTGTTTTCCATCTTTTAGGAATTAAAAATCTTATCGTGTCCAATGCTGCAGGCGGAGTTAATCCAAACTTCAAAGTAGCCGATATTATGCTGATTGACGACCACATTAATATGATGCCTGAACATCCGCTTCGTGGAAAAAACATTGATGAATTGGGACCAAGATTTGTGGACATGAGCGAACCTTATAGCAAAAAAATGCTGGAAATCGCAGAAAATGTCGCCGCTGAAGAAAATATCAAGCTTCACAAAGGCGTTTATCTTGCGCTGCAAGGACCTACTTTTGAAACTCCGGCGGAATATGGAATGGTTCGCGCAGTTGGAGGCGATGCAGTTGGAATGAGTACTGTTCCGGAAGTTATTATTGCAAAACATCAAGGAATGGATTGCTTCGGAATTTCGATTATTACCGATCTCGGCGGACCGGAAATTGCATTCACGGTTTCGCATGAGGAAGTTCTGCAGGCGGCAGACAAAGCCATGCCAAATGTGATAAAAATTGTAAAAGGCGTCGTTCGAAATTACAACGCTTAATCTGAAAAAATGACCGTTGGATTTGCAGCGGTTTTTTTATGTCTCCAAATCCGTAATTTTGTACAGTGGAACCGGAAATTCGCAAAATAATACATGTGGACATGGACGCATTTTATGCTTCTGTGGAACAGCACGACAATCCGGAACTGCGTGGAAAACCGGTTTGTGTAGGCGGAGGAAAATATGGCGTTGTTGCTGCGGCGAGTTACGAAGCAAGAAAATTTGGAATACGTTCCGCAATGCCAGGAAAAATGGCGATGGAAAAATGTCCGCACCTCATTGTTATTAAACCCAGGTTTCAGCGATACAAAGAAATCTCTCAACAAATAAGAAAAATTTTTCATGAATACACCGATTTGGTGGAACCTCTTTCGCTGGATGAAGCTTATCTGGATGTTACCGAAAACAAAAAAAATATAGAATCGGCCAACGAGATTGCCAAAGCAATTCGAAAAAAAATCTTTGAAGAGACAGGTCTCACCGCTTCAGCCGGAATTTCTGTTAATAAATTCCTCGCTAAAGTTGCTTCTGATTACAACAAGCCGAACGGGCAGAAAACCATTCATCCGTCACAGATTCTTGAATTTATGGAAAAACTTCCGATTGAAAAATTTTATGGAATTGGGAAAGTAACTGCCAACCGGATGCACGAACTGCACATTTTCAATGGAAAAGATTTGAAGGAAAAGACGCTGGAATATCTTGTGAATCTATTCGGAAAATCGGGAAAGTATTATTACAACGTTGTGCGCGGAATTCACAAAAGTGAAGTGAAACCGCACCGCATCCAAAAAAGTGTTGGTGTTGAAGAAACTTTCTGGGAAAATCTATTGGATGAAGAAAATGTCTTCCGCAACCTCAAACTAATTTCTGATGAACTTCAGCAGAGAATTTCCAAAAAAGAAATAAAAGGAAAAACCGTTACTCTAAAAATTAAATACAAGGATTTCTCGGTTTTCACAAGAAGTAAAACCCGTGAAACTTACTACGAAAACTCCTCAGAGTTTTTCGAAACCGCAAAAAAACTTTGGGAACTTAGGCCGTTCGATAAACCAATCCGGCTTTTAGGAATTTCACTTTCTAACCTGAATACCGAAGAAAAAAAGAATTTTTCAGTTCAGCTTAAGATTGATTTCCCGGATTTTGAATATTGATTATTTCTGATTATTCTTCTCCTTGAAAGCTTTTACCGTTTCGGAATACATATTTTCGTACAGCGGAAGAATATTTTTCAAATCAAAACGAATCGCCTGATTTTTAGCGTTTTTCTTCATTTCAGCCAGCAGTTTTTCATCGCTCAGTAACTTAATCGTGTAATTGCTCATCACTTCAACGTTGCCGATTTCTGCGAGATATCCGGTTTCACCCTGAATATTCACTTCTGGAATTCCACCGGCGTTGGAGCTGATTACGGGTGTATTTGCAGCCATTGCTTCCAGTGCAGCCAATCCAAAACTTTCCTGTTCGGACGGAAGCAGAAAAACATCAGAAAGCTGAAGAATTCTGTATAAATCGTTCACCTTTCCAAGCAGACGAACTTTGTTGATCAGTTCTGGATTTTCCTCAAGAAAAGTGCTGATTTTCTCCATATCCGGACCTTCACCAATAATAATTAAACGCGATTTTACCTGGCTGTGAACATTCTTGAAAATCTGCAAAACCTCATCCACTCTTTTCACCGGACGAAGATTCGAAACGTGGATCAGAATTTTCTCATCAGGCTCCGCAAACTGGCTTCTTTGGCAGTCGTTGCAGTCATCAAATTCTGAATTATCAATAAAATTGGTGATCACCTGAATTTCTTTGGTGATATTGAAAAACTTCAACGTATCTCCTTTAAGACTTTCCGAAACCGAAGTTACCGTATCGCTCTGATTGATAGAAAATTCCACAGCATGTTTATAACTTGGATGTTGTCCAACTAAAGTAATATCAGTACCATGCAGTGTGGTAACCAAAGGAATATCTTTACCTTCTTCTTTCAGCATTTGTTTTCCGGTAAAGGCTGCATAAGCGTACGGAATTGCATAATGAGCATGAAGAATATCCAGCTTGTAAAGATTCACCACCCGATAAATCATCGAAGAAAGAGCAATATCGTACGGTTGATACTGGAAAAGCGGATACGTCTGAACATTTACTTTGTGGAAGAAAATATTAGGATTGGTAATATCCAGTCTCGCCGGAAGCGCCGAACTGATAAAATGTACTTCATAACCTTTTTTAGCAAGAGACATCCCAAGTTCTGTCGCTACAATTCCACTACCGCCGTAAGTGGGATAGCAAAGTATTCCAATTTTCATTTTTTCTGTGGTGTTTTATTCAATCCTTGTTTTTGGATTATTTTCCGGAAGCCAATCAGCTGATCTTTCTGCATCGATTCCCATTCCTGCTTTAATGCTATTGTTTACCAAAACCGGAATCCTACCATGAATTTTTGTCTGTCCGATCAATGCTTTCGCTGTAGCAATCATTGAGTCGTCGTTATTTTCGTAGGCGACCAACACTGTCGAAGTTTTGGAAATATCCACATCTTTCAGGGCATACGCAGAACCGAAAACCGAAAGAATAACCTGATGTTTTGAATTCAGTTCATTCAGAATTCTTTTGCTTTCTGCAGAAATTTTGTACGATTTATACGCTGTGGAATTATCTTTATGGAAACCAACAATTACTTTTGAATTGGCCGGAATCTTTGAAATTTGAGAAGGACTGATCTTCACAATGGTCGATTTGAGATTCAGCTGATCGTAGAAAGTTTGATGTGGCGCTTCTTCCAACGGAACGTAATAATACGTTTCATTACACTTCAAAGGCAGCAGTTTTTTTTCATCTTTCAGCAATGTAAGCGCGTTACTGTACATTTTTTGAACAACTTCCGTATGAATACTGTTATTAAGATCATTATTAATGTTAGAAGGATTTCGCAGCTCGTACTCAGAAAGTCCAAGGAAATATTTTGTGAGCAAAATTTTCTTTACACTTTCTTCTACTCTGCTCTGCGAAATTTCTTTTCTGTCAATTGCCTGTTGAATCAGTCTTTTCCCTTCACCTACGCCTTCGGAAAAAAGCATAATATCGTTGCCGGCCTTAAATGCAAGAGCATCCAGTTCTCCCGGTTTATATCTTTTTGCAACTGCGCCCATATTCAGAGCATCAGTAATAATCAAACCTTTGTAGCCCAATTTTTCTTTCAAAAGTCCGGTGATAATGCTTTTAGAAACTGAAGCAGGAACTCCTTTCTGAGGTTCAAGAGCAGGAACGTAAAGGTGTGCAACCATTACTCCTCCAATTCCTTCATTCATTAAAGTTCTGAACGGGGCAAGTTCAACTTCATTCAGTCTTTTCAGATTATGGTCTACAACAGGAAGATCCAAATGAGAATCTGTACTCGTATCGCCGTGTCCCGGAAAATGTTTTATTGCAGCAAGAACGTTATTATCCTGCAGTCCTTTGGAATACGCCAACGCAGAAGCGACAACATTATCAGCATCTGACCCGAAACTGCGGTTTCCGATAATTGGGTTGTTCGGATTGGTATTTACATCAACTACCGGAGCAAAATCCCAGTTTACACCCATTCTTTTCGCATCTGCGGCAATCTGCGCAGACATTTCTGTAATTAAGTTTTTATCCTGAATCGCACCCAAAGTCATTGCCCACGGAAATTTTTTAGCCGCAGCAATTCTTTGGAAAAGTCCCCATTCCGCATCCATCCCAATCATCATTGGAACTTTTGATTTTTTCTGAAATTCATTCACCAGATTAATTTGGCGTTCTGCATCGTCCTGCATTAAAATCAGTCCACCCAGTTTTTCTTTTTCCACCAATGATCGAACGTTCTGAATATAATCTTCGCCACGGTTAGTGTACAATGCCACTATAAAGAGCTGACCTAATTTTTCATCCTGAGAAAGTGAAGTATACGTTTTTTCAACCCAATCATTGGCTTTCTTTAAATCTTCAAGTGAAGCATTAAGTGGCCGATACTGAGAAAAAAGCTGCGAAGAAAACGTTATTAAAATGAATATGTTGATTTTAAGAAAATCTCTGATCATGAAATTTTTTTTGATGAATAACAAAAATACAATTTTATCCAGGTTGTGGATGTTAAAAAGATAATAAAGTTTTGGTATATGTTTTGAATAATCAACAGCAACAAAATTTAAGAAAATGAAAAAATACCTTTTATTATTTATGGCCGGAGTGTTCAGTTTATTTCTGTTTTCCTGCAGCGACGACAGAAACGACACTTACGTTGACGGAACCGATACTTATCCAGTAGTTTTGGATATTAAAAATGTCAATTTTTCTTATACTGCAGAAAATGGACATCACATTATGAGAGAATTCCAAACTCCCTTAGTTCCACAGGATGTTGTTCTTATTTACAGACAAGCAGGATCCACTAACGACGGATCGCCGGTTTGGCAACAAATCCCAAGAACACTTTATCTAGATGGAGGAAATGAATTTGATTACGACTTCGATTTCAGCAGACATGATATCTGGATTTATGCGAACGGAAATTATGATATAACGACTACACCTGAACTGCTTACAAACCAAACTTTTAGAGTAGTTTTGGTTCCTGCTTCTCAAGGTGGAAAATCAGCAGTTGATACATCAGATTACAACAGTGTAATCAGACATTATAATATTGACGACAGCAAAGTTGTTAATCTGTAAAGGGACAAACTTCAAATAAAAAAGCGTACAAGATTGTACGCTTTTTTTATGTTATCGGTTTATTCTGATCCTCGAAGAGGTGACCGAAATAGTCTTTTTTTACTTTCAGATAATCTGCGCTTTCTTTTGTTGCTGCCATTTGTAATGGAATTCTGCTGAGAAGTTGAATGTTACTGTTCTCCACGAATTTCATTTTGTCAGGATTGTTGGTCAGTAAATTAATCTGTTTAACCTCCAGAATATTTAGAATTTCAATGGCAACTTTAAAATCTCTGTCGTCGGCAGGCAAACCAAGTTTAAGATTAGCCTGAACCGTATCAAATCCTTTTTCCTGAAGAGAATATGCTTTTAACTTATTGATGATTCCGATGTTTCTACCTTCCTGTCTCAAATAGATGATGATTCCTCCGTGCTCGTGAATGTATTTCATTGCAGCATCCAATTGCTGACCGCATTCACATTTTTTTGAATGAAAAACTTCTCCGGTAATACACTCGGAGTGAAATCGAACATTCACCGGTTTAGAAAGATCCGTGTTTTCGGCGATGATTGCCATGTGCGGCATCCAGTCTGAAGCCTCTTCTGAAAAGGCAATCATCCGGAAAGAGCCGTAGTCCGTAGGAACGTTAGCTTCCGCCTGAATTTGTATCATGGTTAATTCGGTTTGATTATTTTCGTTGCTGTAGCTGGTTATTATCTGAATTTTCGAGAAATGACATATTGGTTTTTATTCTCACCAAATACCGGTTCAACACCTGGTCTTCATCAGAATTGAGAAACTTGCGGAGTCCCTGAAGTTTCTTGTAAGATTTTTCGTATTTGTGATAAGATTTTTCCCTCGCGTTTACGTTATACGCATCCATCGCTGTAATGTATTCTTTAAGCTGAATTTTCAGTTCTCCTACCTCCTTGTTCACCGCATCGTTACGGAATTTCGGAAAAGAACTGATAAGACTGGTAATTTCTGATGAATAAACGATATGATTGGTTTTCTCATCATATGCACGGTACGGATTTTCTGACAAAACTCTAGCATCAGTCAAGCCGTCTGTCACGGGAGAAAGGTTAATCTTCTCCACCGAGCAAGAGGCCACAATTGTTATGAAAAAAATATAAAATGCTAAACGTTTAATCATTTTCCAGCTTTTTGATACAGGACCGGGTTAAGCGATTCGTCGTTGTACATTTTCATTTGTTTGTACACCTTCATCTTAACTTTACCGTTTTCTATATCAATCAGCAACTGATTAATGGAGGCGAAGAGATCTTCTTTCTGTTCCAAAAGCACATTAAGTTTGCTTTGGCAAGCTTCTCTGTGTTCTTCAGAAGCTGATTCTCTGTTGGCTTCCAGTGACATATGATAAATTTTCAGAGCCAAAATGGATAAACGGTCAACTGCCCATGCAGGAGTTTCCGTATTAATTCTGGCGTCCGTTGCAGGAGTTATATTCTCGTATTTCTGAAGAAACCAGCTGTCTATATATTCCACCAAATCAGTTCTTTTCTGATTGGATGAGTCTATTCTTCTTTTTAGCAGCAATGCATCTTCAGGCTTAATATTTTCGTCTCGAATACTATCTTCTAAATGCCACTGAACGGTATCAATCCAGTTTTTTGCATACAAAAGCCGTTCCAAACTACCGTTTGGAAAGGTGTTTTGTTCGGCTGCATCCACATCATCATGAACGTGATAATCTTTAATAGATTTATTAAAGATTGTCCAGGCAAGATCCGTAAAGTTCATTACCGTAAATTATTGCGTTTTCTGATCTCCTGAAGTTTCCGTTGGCTTCTTGTCTTCCTCTTTCACTGCATCTTTAAATTCCTTGATGCCTGAACCCAAACCTCTCATCAGTTCCGGAATTTTCTTACCTCCGAAAAGGAGAAGAACGATGATGGCTACGATAAGGATATGCTGCCAAGAAAGCGCTAATATTGTTAAAGTTTCCATTGTTTACTTAAAATTAAATACAAAGGTAAAGTATTATTTTTATTTCACCCAACCCAGCGGATCAACCGGCGTACTGCCGTTCCATATCTGAAAATCAAGCGTATACGATCCGTCGAAATCTTCACCAACAGTTCCCACAGAAGTTCCGGCTGCTACTTTGTCGCCCTGCGAAACCATTGTATTGGCAAGGTTTGCGTAGATGGTGAAATAATCGCCGTGTTTTACGAAAACCATTTTAGATCCGTCACTTGCTGCTACAACACGTGATACAACTCCCGGCGCCACACACTTGGCCACTGTTCCTTTGCTTACTGCGATCTTGATTCCGTTGTTTTCCTCGACAATATTCTTAAAAACCGGATGTGGTTGACGACCAAACCGGTGCGTAATGGTTCCATAAGCAGGCATTCCCATTCTGCCGCGGTTCGCTGCAAAATTATTACCCACTGCTGCAGTTACTCCGTAATTCGTCATGGCTTTTTGCTCCGCAGCTTTTTTCTCGGCCTCATTCTTTTTTTCCAATTCCGCTTGTGCAACTCTGGCTTCTGCAGCTTTATCTGCAGCAGCTTTCGCCTTGGCGGCCGCTTCTGCAGCGTCTTTTGCCGCGGCTACTCTTCTTGCTTCAGCTTTTGCTGCATCTTCGGCTTTACGGGCGTCCTCCAATTTTTTCGCATCTGCTGCGGCCGCTATTCTGGCTCTTTCTTCTTCTTCAGCTGCTTTTTTATTTGCTATATCCTGTAGTCGCTTCGCTTCTAGGTCTGCTTTTCTTTTTGCTTCGGCTAAAGCTTCAAGACGGGCTTTATTCTCCGCTTCAATTCTTGCTTTTTCCCTTTCTGCAGCTAATTTTGCCTGACGGATTTTTTCTGCCTCAATTCTTCTGTTTTCTTCTTCTTTGGCTTTTGCAATCCTGATTTCTTCTGCAATGATGGCGCGAATCTGACCCTCAAGTTTCTTAGATTCAACCTGCTTTTGTTTTAGTTCCTGAGTTAGCTGTGCTTCATTCTTTTTGAAATCAGCCAAAAGCCTTTCTTTCTGCAGTTTTTCTGCTTCAATCGTTTTCAAATCTTTTTGCTGGTTCGTTAACAGCACTTCTTTATCCTTCACAGATTTCTGACGCTGACTAATCGCAAGTTTTATCTTTTCTGCTGCGTTAGTGATTTCTGCAGCTTTTTTATCCTGGTAATCGGAATAATCTTTTAAATACTGTACACGGCGAAGCGCTTCACCAAGATTTTTGGATGAAAGAATAAAAGTTACTTTATTTTGAACTCCTTTATTTTTGTAGGCTTTTACTAAAACCTCAGCATAGTTTTTGCGCAGTACTGCGAGTTCGCGGTTCTGTCTGTTGATTTCTAACTGGCGAAGATAAATATCATCTTCAATCAGTCTTTTTTCTTTCTGGGTATTGTTGTACACTTTTTCCCGAAGCTGAATTTTCTTATTAACATCATTAAGATATGCTACGGAAAGTTTGGATTCCTTTTGTGTTTTTGCAAGATTTGCATTGATAGTTGCAATCTGTTTTTTAAGGGCTGCATTCTGTTTCTGAAGCTGTTCTTTACTTTGTCCGAAGACAAGCCCAAACATGAATATGCAGAAAATAAAACTTACTCTTACAATCATTTAATCTCTGTTTTCGTATAATTTGCCGGCACGGAATACGGAGTATTCATTTTATCGAAGTCAAATGTCGTATTTTCCAATAGAATTTGGCTGTTTTTCGCACCTTTTATATTTATTTTAACATTTTTCGGAAGACGCATCCCACCTTCAGTTAACCAGTTGGAATAATTCACTTCGAGATTTTCGTTCGAAGTTACATTAGTAATCGTTGCCTGGTTTAAATCACCTTCTTCTGAATATCTTAGAGCAATGCTGTAAAGATAGGTTTTACCGTTGCTTTCAATCCTTTGATTTTCCTTTGAACTCAACAAGAATCCCTGTGCGTTTTTGGTTAATACAAAACTGTTACTGTTTACCGGAATAAAAGTTCTTCCTAACAATAAACGCTGAAAATTATTTAAATCAATGAAATTGACATTCAACAATGAATTGAGGTACGAAAAGTCAGAATCAATATAAGTTTTATTCCATTTCTCATAACCTTTTACGCCCTCTGAAGTTGCAAGTCCGCGTCCTACATTAAGAAAAAATGCATTCATATTCATCCACACCTTTTCGTTGTTTTCAAGGTAGATGGTAGCATCCAGCGTAGGTACGAAATTTCCTGTTTCAACATTTACTTTCGAATTGATCTTAATTTGTTCGAAATCCAGATTCGCATTAATTCTGTTGAAAAAGACTTCGTTGCTTATAATTGGCACATTCGCATCAACCGGATTGGCTGAAGTTGCAGTTTTACAAGACAACATAACGAAACTCAAAAGCAGGATTGATAAATAACTTTTCATAATTTTTTTACTTAAAAATTCAGTAAAAAAGTTTACAATATTAACGCCAAACCACACAAAATGTTTTGTGTGGCCGGTTTGGTATGTCTAATTAAAATCAGTCTTTTGACAGAAAATCCAGAACAGAATAATCGCCCAAAGATATTTCGCGGGAAACTCCGTAATATTCAGCATTGTTTCCGATCATCGAATTGCTTAAGTTTCCGTGGTTAATCACCGTTTTTTCCTGAATTAATGAGTTATCAATGTTAGAATTCACTACGCAGGTACCATTTCCAAGCGACACATTCGGACCAATTTTAGAATTGATAATTTGCACATTTTCACCAATAAAACAAGGCTGAATTACCAACGAATTTTCTACAACTGCTGAAGAAGGAAACTCCTTGAATTCCTGTTTTTCGTAATTAAGAATTTTACCGTTGGTTTCAACAGTTGCGTTTTTATTTCCACAGTCCATCCAGTCATCAACTTTCCCAAGGGAGAATTTCGCCCCTTTCGAACGAAGGTTTTCCAAAGCTGTAGTCAACTGATATTCACCACCTTGCTTAATATCATTGTTCATGATATAATTAATTTCGTCCATCAGTTTTTCTGCGGATTTAAAGTAGTAAATCCCGATAATTGCAAGGTCTGAAACAAATTCTTTTGGTTTTTCTACAAAGTCAGTAATAAAACCATAATCGTCCAGCTTCACGACACCAAATGCGGAAGGATCTTCAACTTTCTTAACCCAAATAACTCCGTCGGAATTTTTGTCAAGATGAAAATCTGCACGGAAAAGCGTGTCTGCAAAGGCTACAACAACATCTCCCTGCATAGAGTTTTCAGCACATTTTATTGCGTGAGCTGTTCCCAACGGCTCGTCCTGGGTATAGATTGTCCCTTTAGCTCCTAATTTTTCGGCGATTCCTTTCAACGACTCTTCTACTTCGGCACCAAAATCTCCAATGATAAAAGCAATTTCGTCAATTTTTTCGTCGGCAACTTTTGCAATATCTTCAACAAGACGCTGCACGATAGGTTTTCCGGCAATCGGAATCAACGGCTTTGGAACAGTTAACGTATGAGGTCTAAGTCTTGAACCTCTTCCTGCCATTGGAACGATAATTTTCATTTCAAAATGATTTTAAAGAATTTTTGCAATAATACTAAAAATAGAACTATCGGTTTCGGATTTTGCTCAGCACAAAATCTTTCTCTCCGTAAAGTATAATGCCCGCAAAGATTAAAAATAACGCGTTACCAATCCACACATTCGCATTAAATAATTGATAAGAAATTACTGTGAAAACCGATAGCAGAACCAAAACGAAAACGAGCTTTCCAGTATTGTACGGAATCGGATAGTATTTTTGACCTAGGAAATACGACAATATCATCATCCCGAAATAGGCCGCTAAAGTTGCCCACGCCGAAACCATAAAACCATATTTTTCAAGAAGAAACCAGTTAAGCGCAATCGTAATCAGCGCGCCAAACCAAGAGATAAAAGTCCCTACTGATGTACGGTCAGTTACTTTATACCAAGTGGAAAGATTGTAATAAATCCCAAAACATAAATTGGCGATGATAACCACTGGAACAATATCGATGGCTGTCCAATACTCTCTGTCAGTAATAAATATCGTTTTCAGCCAGCTAATGTTGGCAATAATTCCCATCGCTGCAGCGGAAGCAAAAAGCGTAAAATATTCCGTGACTTTTGCGTACGTTTTCTTCGCGTCTGCCTTACGCATCTGTTTGAAGAAGAACGGCTCAACTCCCATTCGATACGCTGTTACGAAGAGCGTCATCAGAACGGCAAGCTTATAACATCCACCATACGCACCTGCATCGCCAACCGGAATTTTATAATACTGAATGAGTTTGTCGAAATTTTCATTCACCATAAATGCAAAACCTGCAAACATTACCGGATAAGAATAGGCGAACATTCTTCTGAAAAGCGGAGTAACAAACTGCAATCTCACTTTCAGCATAATCGGCAGCAGCAACAAAACACCGGTTAAACTCCCGATAACATTACTGAAAAACGGATACGCTACCTGGTCATTTAAACCAAGACCTGAAGAAAACGGTTTAGGAATGTAAAGAAAAAGGGCTAAAACAAAAACAGTCTGTACTAAAATCTGCGTTACTCTAACTGCTGAATATTTCACAGGTTTTCCATTAAATCGCAGCCATGCAAACGGGATAACACAAAGCGTATCGAAAAAAGCCATCATAGCAAACCATCGGATATACTCCGGATTTTCGGGATAGCCCATCGCATTTGCAATTGATTCATTAAACAACAAAACTGAGACAAGAAAAGTCGTGGCCAGTGCGAAAAGAAACCAAAAGGAAGTATTGAAGACCTTTTTCTCATTCTCTTTTTCTGATGAAAAGCGAAAGAACGAAGTTTCGAAGCCAAACGTAAGCAGAATGTTGACAAATGCAATCCACGCATAGAGATTCGTAAACTGCGCAAACTGCTCTTTATCAATAAAATAAATATAAAACGGCGTAAGTGCGAAGGTGATAACCCTTGGTAAAATTGCGCCAATTCCGTAGATGATAGTTTCGCCGAGCAGTTTTTTCAATTCAGAAAATTTTCACAAAGGTAAAATTTACATTTGAGATGGAGATTTTGAGCCGTGAGATTTTCGTACGAGTTTTTTAAGAAGTAAATTTGTAGAAATTCCGAATTCCTACATCAGTAAATTTTAGCGCAATGAAAATCCTTATCAAAAATGCAAGAATTGTCAACGAAAATGAAATCTTCGAAAGTGATGTTTTGATTGAAAATGATCTGATTGCACGAATTGATAAAAATATTTCTGAAGACGAAAGCGATCATGTGATTGATGCGACCGGAAAGATTCTCATACCCGGAGTTATTGATGACCAGGTACATTTCCGCGAACCCGGTCTAACTCATAAAGGAAATATCGAAAGTGAATCTAAAGCGGCAGTTGCCGGTGGAGTTACAAGTTATATTGAACAACCCAACACAGTTCCGAACGCTGTTACACAGGAACTTTTGGAAGAAAAATATCAAATTGCTGCCGAAAAATCTTTCGCGAACTACGGATTTTCCATGGGTGGAACCAACGATAATTTGGAAGAGGTTCTTAAAACCAATCCAAAAAATGTTCCTGCAATTAAATTATTTTTGGGATCATCTACCGGAAATATGCTGGTTGATAATCCTGAAATTCTGGAAAATATTTTCTCCAAAGTAAAAATGCCTATTTGCGTTCACTGCGAAGACGAAACCACGATTCGGAACAATACAGAAAAATACAAAGCAGAATATGGTGATGATATTCCTGTGAAATTCCATCATCTGATCAGAAGTGAAGAAGCATGCTATCTTTCGTCATCAAAAGCGGTGAAACTCGCAAAAAAAACCGGAGCGAGACTGCATATTTATCACCTTTCCACAGCGAAAGAAACCGATTTATTCCGGAATGACATTCCGCTGAAGTACAAAAAAATCACCGCTGAAGTTTGCGTTCATCATTTGCATTTCACAAACAACGATTACGAAACAAAAGGTGCGTTAATCAAGTGGAATCCGGCAGTAAAAACTGATAAAGACCAAACGGGACTTTGGGAAGCATTACTGGACGACAGAATTGATATTATTGCAACCGATCACGCACCGCACACTTTGGAAGAAAAAGATAATGTGTATACGAAATGTCCTTCCGGAGCGCCTTTGGTACAACATTCACTTGTAACCATGCTCGAATATTTCAAAAACGGAAAAATTTCGCTGGAAAAAATTGTGGAAAAAATGTGTCATAATCCGGCTATTCTGTTTCAAATTGAAAAGCGCGGTTTCATTCGGGAAGGTTACAAAGCCGATTTAGTCTTGGTCGATCTTAATTCTAATTGGACCGTTTCGAAAGAGAATATTCTATATCAATGCGGTTGGAGTCCGCTTGAAGGTCAAAACTTTCATTCGAAAGTTACCCACACTTTCGTGAATGGACACCTTACATTTAACGAAGGAAAATTTTCTGAAACAAAAAATGCAGAACGGATGCTTTATTCAAGAGAGTAAACGCTATTCTGCAGGAACCCAAACTGAAACATTTCCGGCTGGACAGGTAAAATTTCCCCAACCGTTATCGTCAATCTGAACGGTGTGTTTAAACCTTCCGAGCGCATCTTTGAACTGTTGACCGGCATAAGCTGCGCCCATTTCCATTGGTTTTTCATACTGATCTTTATTGCTCATCACCACAGCGCAACCTTGGTGGAATCCGTCTCCTTCACGGGTCCAACCAACGCAGTGTGCATCTTCAAAATAATCGCGCTGCATTCCATAGGCGTTTTCTTTTCTGGCTTTAATGAGTTCTTCAATACCGTCAACTTTATTCATGAAAACTTCATAATCGTTGCCGTCGTTTCCTTTATCCCAATAACTTGCTCCAAAAAGATCCGGATAAAACACACATGGATAACCGCTTTCGCGAAGCAAAATCAATGCGTAAGCCAATGGTTTGAACCAAGGTTCAACAGGCGCTTCCAATTGCTGCATAGGTTGTGTATCGTGATTGGCAACCACAGTAACCGCTAAATTAGGACGTGCAGAAACCAAGGTTTCATCGAAAATTTTTCTTAAATCATAATTGCCACCTTCTTTGGAAGCTATATGAAAATTATGGTGAAGCGAAGCATCAAACAGACTCATGCAACCGTCGGTTGCTTCAATGTAATCCAGCATCAGTGGTAAAAGTCCGGGTGCCCAATATTCGCCAACTGCAAAAATATTTTTTCCTGTATTAGATCGAAGATTATTAAGCCACTCCTTGTAAAACTGCGGTGACTGATGTTTTACCGCATCCAAACGAACTCCATCAAAAAAAATCTGATCATGATACCATTTTCCCCAATGGTTCAGTTCTTCACGAACGAACGGATTGCGGTGCTCAATGTCGTTGTACATCAAATAATCATAGTTTCCTTTTTCATAGCCGATTACCTCTTCCCAACCGTCGCCGTGATCGTGAATAATCTGGAAGATACCATCGTCATGTCCTTCAGCAAAATCAACGCCCGAAAAACAGTTGAAATTCCATACAAAATCAGAATATTTCTTACCTCTTCCCGGAAATGTGAATTTCGTAAAACTCTGTATCGTAAATGCTTCCGAAATATTTTTCTGGCGGTTTTCCGAATCCACTTTCACAACGTGAAATTCTTCCTTTTCATCACCACCTGCTTTATGATTGATGACAATGTCTGCGATCACCGAAATCTTATGCTTCTGCAAAGTTTTGCAGACAGCAATATATTCCTCTTTTGTTCCGTATTTTGTAGGGATCGTTCCCTTCTGATCAAACTCGCCCAAATCGTACAGGTCATAAGGATCGTAACCTACGGAATAACCACCTCCTGCAGCTTTATAAGCCGGCGGAAACCAAACTGCTGTAATGCCCAAATCCTGCAGCCAAGGCGTTGCATCTTTCATCTGATTATACAAAACACCATTACCCTCCGAATACCAGTGAAAACCCTGTAAAATTGTTCCGTTCATTTAAAATTTGGTTTTAATCAGTGCAAAAGTAGGCAGTTGATGTTGGCTTTTATTACAAGATTCTGAGTTTTCATTATGTTGTGATTTCAGAAAAAACCTAACTTTATTGAAAACTACATGCCATGAAAGAAAACCTTCTTCAGTATATATGGAATTATAAACTGTTCCGGAATTTTGATTTTGTTGATACGTTAGGAAACAATATTGAAATCCTGGATTTTGGAAAATGGAATCTGAACTCCGGACCGGATTTTATGGAAGGAAAAATAAAAATCAACGGGATTATTCTCGTAGGAAACATAGAGTTGCACGTTCGCACATCGGACTGGATTTTCCATAATCACACCGGAAACGTCGAATTCAAAAATCTTATTCTTCACGCGGTGTTTCATGATGATGCCAAGATTGAAGAACTTGAAATGAGAAATATTCCCACGCTGGAATTGAGAAATTTCATCGATCAAGAAATCATTCAAAAATATCAAAAAATTGATACTAATAATGATTTTATTCCTTGTGAAAATATTTTTGACGCGAATAAAATTCCTTTCGGTTTTCACGAAGAAAATATCCTGAAAAAGCTGGATGAAAAATCAAAAGAGATAGCACAGAGCTTAAAGAAAAATCTTAACAATTATGAAGCTATTTTATTTCAAAATCTTGCCTATGCTTTTGGACTAAAAGTTAATGCTGAAATCTTTCGGCTGATGGCAGAAAATATAGATTTCACTGTTCTGAATAAAATCAGACAAAACCTACTGCAAACCGAAGCACTCTTTTTCGGAATGTGCGGCTGGCTGGATCATTCGGAAGACGACTATATGAAAATCCTGCAACGCGAATTTGATTTTCTGTGCACGAAATATCAATTGACAGACTTACGGGTTCAACCAAAATTTTCAAAGTTGCGTCCGCCAAACTTTCCTACGCTCAGACTTTCGCAGTTGGCTTCTCTTTATCATCAGAACCAAAATCTTTTTTCAAAAATCATTACTGCAGAAAACGCCGATGATATTTATGATATTTTCGCTTCCGTGAAAGCCAGCAACTATTGGAACAACCACTTTGTATTTGGTAAAACTTCAAAATCTGAGCACGAAAATACTTTAACTAAAGATTTCGTTGATCTCATTTTGATTAATGCTATTCTACCGCTAAAATATTTCTACCACAAAAATCTGGATGAAAATATCGCAGACAAAATCACTTCATTTTATCAAACGATCGCTGCTGAGAAAAATACTGTGACAGACCGCTGGAAGAGGTTAGGTTTAAAAGCATCCAACGCACTGGAAAGTCAGAGTTTGCTCTATCAGTTCAAAAATTTTTGCAGCGAAAAAAAATGCTTAAATTGCACTGTTGGCTTTCAGCTGCTAAAAACCCAATGAGAGAACCAAAATTTATTACAGACATTCGGCACCGTGTGGAAAAAGAATGGTTTGGCGTGCTTACGAGAATGGGCACGAAACTTGGCATTCCTGTTTCCAAGTTGCGGGTATTTTTCATCTATTCCACTTTTGCTACGGCGGGAATATTTTTTCTCATTTATCTTTTTCTGGCCTTTATGCTATGGGTGAAAGATATTTTTGTAACACGCAGACCCAACGTTTTCGATTTATAAAATCTGTAAAAAAATCTTATTAATCTATAAAAAATCTACCCTCAAAAAGGGTAGATTTGATTTTGTAATACCCTGCAAAACGTTATGGAATATATTGAAGTCACCAAGATTGAAAGTTTCAGGACCGAAAAAATTTACGAGTCTTACTGCTGTTCTTTCCCTGATGACGAAAGGCGCAACGAGCGGCAGTTTCAGGCGCTTTTCTCAAATCCGAAAGTTCGTTTCTATATGGTTCTCGACGGTTTGGATGACGTAGGATATCTTGTGGTTTGGGAAATGACCAACTTTGTTTTTATTGAACATTTTGAAATTTTTTCGGAATTCCGCAGTCGCAAATATGGGACTGAAATCATTCGTCACCTGTGCAAGAATTATACACACATCATTCTGGAAGCGGAACCGGAAGATTTGAGCAAAGATGCAAAACGCCGGATAGAATTCTACAAAAAGAATGGTTTCACCGTGATTGATGAAACCTATGTTCAGCCGTGTTACGAACCGGGAAAAAACTCACTCAATTTGTGGCTTCTCGCCAATTGGCAACCTGAAAATCTCCAATGGATTCTGGACGAAATTTATGATGTAGTGTACTGCTAATCAACTTCGTACTCCAGTTTTATCGTGATGCTCGCTTCTTTGTCGCGCGAAGAAGTGTTGAACGTACCGCCGTAAGAATACTCTTCTGTTGAATTCGGTGCTGTAATCTGCGTAACTCCTGTTGTTGCTTTTTTCAGCTTGCCTAAACTGGATCCTGAATTTTCTGCAATTTTTTCAGCTCGCTGTTTCGCATCTTTTGTGGCATCTGCAATCATCTGATGTTTTACTTCTGCCAATTTCGTGTAAAAATAGTTCGGAGGTGAAGATGTAAATTCAATTCCCAGATTGATAATTTCGGTAATATTACGCGAAAGATTTTCGATTTTCGCTACGTCTTTACTTTCTATTGAAACCGACTGTGACAGCTGATAACCGTCAAAGGTTTGCTGACTTCTTCCGTTAATATCTGAAACGTAAGAATACTGTTTTTGAATGTCCACCGCCGAGAAAACAATTTCATTCGCAGGCATTCCTTTGGAAGTAAGGTAATTCTGAATAACTTTTCGGTCGTTGGAAAGCTGATCGTACGCGGATTTCAGTTCATAACTGTTCCGGGAAAAATTTCCACTCCAGGTAATAAGATCTGAAGTGAATTTCTTAGTTCCCAAACCAGTCACGGAAATTGTATTTTCCGATTTATTCCGGTTTTTCACAGCGTTCCCTAAAACCGCAAGTCCAATTACAAAACCAAGTGACGCAATGGCAATTGCAATAATGTTTTTATTCATCTCAGTAAAAAATTAGTGTTTCTGTTCAAACGAACTACAACAAATCTTATTCCATCTTTTAGGATTTTATTAACATTTTTTAAAAGTTTTAACTTTTTATTCGGTTCAAATAAATAGGTAGCAAATCTTCCATCATCAACAGTACTTTTGAGAGATTATTTACTTCTACAGACGAAGCAATTTCGTCGTTTTCTCTTAACGAAAATTCCAAAAATTCATCAATTTTTCCCTGCGGAATTCCTGCTTTTGTGAAATATTCATCATCAAGTTTCGTTCGGATCCATCTGATGTTATCCTGTAAATCTTCAAAACGGTAGAGAGATTTTTTCCTTCTGGAGTCGCCACTGATGATGTCGTAAATTGCCTGTGGTTTAATCTGTAACGACAATAATGGCTTGAGCACGTCTTCGGTAAGTTCTGCGGGTTTTTCTCGTGGTTTTTCCGGTGCTTTGGGAACACCGATTTCTTTCTGAAGATTTTCCACTTTATCCGTTTTCTGCAGTGAGGCCGCATCCCGCTCGATATTTCCAGAAAGTCGAACTTTTTCTATTTCAACTTCTTCAATTGCCACTGCAGAGCGAAAAAGTCTTACATTCGCAACATTTCCGGTTGTGATCAGTGATCCTCGTTCGTAACCGTTGCGCACAAACCTGAGTTCATCAGACGCTTTCGCAGGAATTTCAAATTTTCCGGAACTGTCCGTTGCAGTTTTTATACCCAAATTAATGTTCACTACCAACACTGCAGGGAGCGGATTAAATTCTTCATCAGTTACGGTTCCAACAACTTTCTGTTGGGAAAAAACATTAACACTTAATAGCAGAAAAACTAAAACAAGTCCCTTCACGACTACCCTTTTCGGATTTTAAGATATTCGTGGAAAGCTGATTTCATTTCTGTATCAATGTCAGCAAAACTGAAGTTTTTACGGTATTTTTTTGCAAGTTGCCGAGTGTCTTCAACATAGACCAAAAAAAGATTAATTTCTTCTTCATCCAAACCGTAATCAGTGTAGTATTTAAAATTCATGTGTTGCTTTACTTCTTTATAGAAAGACTGTACTTCAGCATAATTGGGCGTTGTAACCGGATTTTTTGCTTTTTTTACCAATTGAGAAACCGCTTTCGCAACCCCACCAATATTTACTATTCCCGCCGAAAAATTGGGAGCAGAAAAAGCTGATGGTGTTGTAAGTTTTGGCTGCGGTGCGGAAAATGGAGTTTTCATATAATGCCTCATATTGTAATTAAGTGCAACGGTTTTGTGTGGTAAGTCGAGTCTTCTGGTGTCTTTTTCGATATTTCCGGTTGGCTTAAACGCAATTGTTACTTCAGGAATAAGCTCCTCGGTTTTTTTAAGAACGACATTTACAGGCTGCTTAAAATGTTCAGAATTAATTCTGACTTGAGCTCTGTGGAAACCTTGCCGAACGATGCGCAGTTGATCTGAAGATTTAGCAAGAATCATATAATTTCCGTCCCGGTCGGAAAGCACTTTTTCTTCGGTCCGTGTGTTGATGATAATTGAGTTGGGTAAATTATCACCGAACTCTGAACTTACTTTTCCAAAAATATACTCCTGCGCGAAGGCGAATTGAGATGCAACAAAAAGTATGAGAAAGAATAATTTTGTTTTCAAAGGCGTTTAATTTTCAATAAAATTAATCTGAAAATTCTATTCAAAATAAAATTTAACCCGCCTTAACTTGTTTTAAGAATAATTTGGCAATTCGGTGTGTTTTAGTTGTTAAACATTTGCCAACAGACGCTGCAATGATAGGAAACCACAGTTATCAAATTGGTTATATTTGTAGAGATGCAATTTCTATCGTTTAGGTTTGCCATATTACTTATCTTTTTCAGCACCATTTTGAATGCTCAATATGATACTGAACATTGGTTTCCTGCACTGTTTTCTTATCATAGTGGAACCGCCGGAACCGGAAAACTGCATTTATCAACCGGAGAAAACGCTCCTTTCGAAATCAGTATTTACAAGCAGGAAACTCTTGTAAGAACCGTAACCATCAGCAAAGGCAATCCTTCTGTCATCAACATGACCGGAAATCTTGAACTGATGACTGTTGACGAATCTGAATTTCTCACTCCGCTGAACAAAGGACTTTTCTTAAAGGCCGACAAAAGATTTTTTGCCAACATAAGAATTTCCAATTCAGGTGGTGCTGAAATGATAAACTCCAAAGGTGCAGCTGCGTTAGGAAGAGAATTTATGAATGCACATATGCCGATCACAATTCCTCATCCTTCTACGGCATTTATGACTTCGGTGATTGCTACAGAAAACAACACCAAAGTGACGATTTCAGGTTTTGATCTCGATTTGGATTTATCACCAAATGTGGATTTCAACGGAGAAATGACGTTCACCTTAAATAAAGGGCAGTCTTTCGGATTTGCAGGATCTTCTGTAATAGAAGACAACAGAGAAGGTTTTATCGGAGCAAAAATTATTGCAGATAAAGATATCGCTGTGGTGAACGGTGCTTTCAACGGACAGTATTTTCCAGAAGCATCGATAGAAAGTCTGGACACCGGACAAATAATGATGGATCAGTCTGTCCCATATTCCAGGTTGGGTGAAAGTTTTATTCTTTTGCGCGGCTTCGATTATTTATCCAATGGTGAAAGAGCTTTCGTAATGGCAACTGAAAACGGCACCGATGTGTATTTGAATGATGAAACTACGCCGTTTGTAACTTTAAATTCCGGAGAATACGCAGTTATTCCGTCCTCCAAATACAAATTACAGCGAACCGGAATGTACAGCATGTACATCCGTACCACAAAAAAAGTTTACACTTATCAAATTGCCACCGGCAGAACACCTGTTGCACCTGCTTTTCGGGTTGGAACTTTTATTCTGATTCCTCCCGTTAACTGTTATCTCCCCGAAACTATCGATCAGATCAGCTTTATCGGGTCTCCTGACAGAAATACCAAACTAAATATTCTTACTCTCAAAGAAGCCAATGTAAGAGTAAACGGTGTTCTTCTAGGACCGGATTACGGACCAGAAGAAGTCGTCGGTAACAATGAATGGGCCAACTTTGTATATTTTCCCAGAGATGAACATATTACAATAACGTCGGACAAAAGTGTTGCCATGGGAATGGTTTCAAAATCGAATTTTGGGGGATATTTTGCTGGATTTAGTTCTTTTCCGGCTATCAGTAAAAGCGGCGACTGTGTTTCAGGAATCTTGCTTTCAGTTGACAATACCTACGACCTTTACCAATGGTTCAAAAACGGAGAAATTCTCACAGGTGAAAATGGTTTCAGCATAAATCCGGAACTTTATGGATCCGGAACTTATACAGTGGAAGTTTCGAAAGCTTCATGCGATCCCTTACTTACTGCCGGTTATGTTTATTCAAGATGCCTCGAAGGAATTGTTACTGAAGAAAATATCGGAAGTTGCCAGAGTTATGTCATTACTCCTGAGTTCCAAGGGAACACAGAACCTGTTGACTTATCAAAAACAGAAATTACTTATGAACCATTAAACGGAACTGTAACAATTAATGGCAATGGCGAAATTATTTACACGCCAAACCCTACCATCACAACGGATTACATTGATGATTTCACTTACAGAATTTATGGTTTTGGGAGCGACCCGTTAATTCAGACTTTTTCGGTAAAACTTTATGTGGATGTGCTCAATATACCTACTCCGCTGGAACATAAAGTGTGTTTTGAAGATTTAAATAATCTTGAATTTGATTTGAATGAAATTGATCTGGGAACCGCTGAAGGAAATACTGTAGAATTTTTTGAAAACTGCTCCAACGGAAACTGTTCAAATCCGATTATTAATGCGGCAAATTATCCGAATCAGGGAAGAATTTATGCGCAGGTAACATCTCCTTTTGGCTGTGTGCAAATCGTCGAAATTATTCTGGTCGCTCTAGAAGGACTAGATTCCGAAAATTTGGATATTGACATTTGCCTCAATCCCGATGAAACTGAAAAAACTATCAATCTGAATGATTACATAGTTGAAGCAAATCCTCATTTCTACAATTCGAAAGAAGACGCCGAAAATCAGCAAAATGAGATTTCATCGTCACAAACAATTCCAGCTAATGCAAAATATTATGTTCGTCTACAGAAAGGTGACTGCATTCAAATCAACACATTGAATTTTAGCATTTTACAGAATCCATCTGTTACTATCAATCAGCAAAGCGAAATTATTACAGTGAATACTTCAGGAGGTACACCACCGTTTTTATATTCAATTGATGGTGGAGATTATTCTTCCAATAATATATTCACCAATGTTTCCAGCGGACTTCATATCATTCGCGTTAAAGCCGGACAAACCTGTGAACCTCAACAGTTCGAAGTAATGTACAACGGACTTCCTAATGTAATAACACCGAATGGAGATCAGGTAAATGACCAACTTGATTTCTCAGAATTTTCAGAAAAGCAGGATTTGAAAATCAACATCTTTAACCGTTCCGGAATTTCGGTTTATTCCAACAGCATTTCAAAAGAATTTATGTGGGATGGGAAAACAAACGGAAAGCCTTTACCGACCGGAAGTTATTGGTACAGTATTGAATGGACAGAAAATGAAAATCCTTATCAACTTAACGGATGGATTCTTCTGAAGAACCGATAAATCATAACAAAAAAAATCCCAGTCAAAAGACCGGGACTTCATTTTCAGCTGAAATAAATTAAGCTTGAATATTATTGTTTTGTCCAACTACGAAAGGCTCAACTTCCTTAATTTCGCCAAACTGCTGCTCGTAATTCTGGATATTCTGTTGAAGTGCAGTTAGAACTCTTTTAGCATGCAGTGGAGCCAAGATAACTCTTGATCTTACGTTAGCCTGCTGAACACCCGGCATTAGTTGGATGAAATCCAAAACAAATTCAGATGGAGAGTGGTTAACCAAAGCAAGGTTGCAATATACTCCTGCAGCTACCATTTCGTTAAGGTTGATGTTGATGTTTCCGTCTTGTGGATTTTGATTGTTGTCCATTTTTTAATTTTTTTTATAGAAGTTAGATTGTAGAGGTTAGAAGTTAGAAAATCCCAAAACGGATTTCTAACTTCCAACTTCTTATTTAATTTTAGTTAAGGTCTTCAAACTCTTTTGTAGAACCTACGATAACATTCTGATAGTCTTTAAGACCGGTACCTGCAGGAATTCTGTGTCCTACGATAACGTTTTCTTTCAGACCGTTCAGTTCGTCAACTTTTCCTGATACCGCTGCTTCGTTCAGAACTTTTGTAGTTTCCTGGAACGATGCTGCAGACATGAAGGACTTGGTTTGAAGCGCTGCTCTTGTAATACCCTGCAGAACTGGAGTTGCAGTTGCCGGAAGGGCTTCGCGAACTTCAACCAATTGTTGGTCTTCACGTTTCAGTTTGGAGTTTTCGTCACGAAGTTCTCTTGCTGTAATCATCTGACCTGGCTTGAACTCTTTGGAATCTCCTGCTTCAACCACTACTTTCATTCCAAAAATACGGTTGTTTTCTTCAAGGAAATCGTACTTGTGTTCAAGTGCTCCTTCAAGGAACTGTGTATCACCACCGTCAACAATTTCTACTTTAGTCATCATCTGACGAACGATAATTTCGAAATGCTTGTCGTCGATTTTTACACCCTGAAGACGGTAAACTTCCTGAATTTCGTTCACCAGATATTCCTGAACAGCCGTTGGGCCTTTGATTTTCAGGATATCATCCGGTGTAACAGATCCGTCAGAAAGTGGTGAACCTGCACGCACGAAGTCATTTTCCTGAACCAAAATCTGGTTGGAAAGTTTAACAAGATAGATTTTACGCTCTCCCGTTTTCGCTTCAACAATAAGTTCACGGTTACCTCTTTTGATTTTACCGTAAGAAACAACTCCGTCGATTTCTGTTACTACAGCCGGGTTTGAAGGGTTTCTTGCTTCGAAAAGTTCGGTAACTCTCGGAAGACCACCCGTAATATCC
>JAEWZO010000043.1 GCA_023458415.1 Bacteroidota bacterium | reverse complement strand
TGTCTCAGTACCAGTGTGGGGGATCACCCTCTCAGGCCCCCTAAAGATCGTAGACTTGGTGAGCCGTTACCTCACCAACTATCTAATCTTGCGCGTGCCCATCTTTATCCGCCGGAGCTTTCAATATTAATTGATGCCAATCAATATATTATGGAATATTAATCCCCCTTTCGGAGGGCTATCTTCCAGATAAAGGCAGGTTGCACACGTGTTCCTCACCCGTACGCCGCTCTCAAGTTTCCGAAGAAACTCTACCGCTCGGCTTGCATGTGTTAGGCCTCCCGCTAGCGTTCATCCTGAGCCAGGATCAAACTCTCCATTGTATGTTTGTCCGAAGCTCACTCAAAGTTTTTACGCCTTAGTTTTTCCTTACTTTTTTGGTTGTTATTTGTATTTCAATGATCTCTATTCTTTTCGCTATATCAAACCAACTCTGTCTGTTGTTCTGATTTGCGAGTGCAAAAGTATAAACTTATTTTTAATCCCGCAAATATTTTTTGAAAAAAATTTGAAAAATTTTCTAACTGCTTTCTATTCAGTATTAAATCATCAGAGATTTTTTCCAATCTCAAATATCTACTCCCTTAAATCAAACTCTCTCCTTCGCTCCCCCTAAACAAACCTTAATCCGTTTTGGGACTGCAAAGATAAGAAAGAATTTTAAATCTGCAAATCGAATTCTATAAAAATTAGCTAATACTATATAACTAATTGATTTCAAGATGAAAAAAAATACACATAAAAAAACAAAGCCCTTCGATTGAAGAGCTTTGTATCTGTATTTGAAAGTTTTTACTGATTCAACTGATTGTTAAGGTTAACTGCATCCTGATAAGTAGGATTAAGCTGAACAGATTTTGCTGCGTAGGTTCTTGCTTTTGCAGGGTCTTTTTCCTGTACTAAATAGGCTACTGCAAAGTAAGCATAAGACAATGTTTCTTTGTTGGCTTCCATTTCTGCAGGTTTTACCGCTGCGATGTACTTTTCGTAAGCTAGCGAAGCCAGTTCATTATTACCTGCTTGCTGATAAGCATAACCTTGACTGTAGTAAGCCGGAGCCCAATCCGGAAGCAATCCGCTCATTTTCTGCCAAGAAAGAATTGCACCGTTCCAGTTCTCTACTTCCTGATACGCGTTGGCTAGTTTAAACAAAGCATCTGTATCCTGAGGATTAGCCTGAACTTGCTGTTTTAGCCCTTCAATGGTTGCATTGGTAGGACCTGCATCAACTACTGCCTGGTTGATTCCTCCCCCACCTTTAATTTTAACCAACTCTTCATCCCACTTCATAGTTTCATCTTTTGCTGCTTTTGCAATAGAAATTTTCTGTTGCGCTTCCGCATCCAAAGCTGCTTTCTTCGCTGCGTCGGTTTCTTTGTGAGCCAAACCGGCTGCAATAAGTCCCTGTAGACCAGTATCCGCAGGTAAAACTCTACTTTTTTCCGCTTTTGCTACGAAATTATCTATATCTGATTTTGCAGCTGTATAATTTCCATCCGCATAAAGAAGGTATGCTCTCAGTTTGTATTTAATCGGATCATCAACCTGATCGAAAACTTTATTTAGGACATTTTTTGCATTTCCATAGTCTTCGTTCGTGAAGAATAGTTTTGAAATCTCTAGTTGAGTATATGGATCTTCATCAGCATACTTTGCATAATTCAATAAATCCTGTGTTGCTAAAGCATTTTGCTGATACTTGATACTGTATCCTGCTTTCGCTTTATAAGCCGGTGCATAAGTAGCGTCTGAGGCAATCGCACGGTCGATGCTTTCTTTTGCTCTCTGCCATTGTTCTGCCTGCATCCATAAAGTTCCAATTCTCGTATGTACGGAAGCCTTACTTTTTGCAATCGGTAGAGCTTTTTCGTATGCCGTCATTGCAGCACCTGCAACTTGCGGGTTGTTGGTAAACTTCATTCTATAAGCATCACCAAGTGTATAATAGTAGTTTGCAGGAACTCCACCTTTGGATTTTTCAACTGCTTTGTTAAGATAATCAATAGCTAGATCTGCTTCTTTTTCAGTTCCGAAAAGTGTTAAAGCTTCGGCTGCTCTGAAAAGAACTTCAGCATCACGCTCACGGGAGTCATTTACAATTGAACGTATTTCTGCAATCGCATTTCTATCTCCTTTCCCCAGTTTAACTGAAGCTAAACCAATCATGTTGAGATAACTTTTTTTATCTGCAGCCAGACCTTTATTAAAATTTTCAGTTGCTGCAACAAAGTTCGGTTCGAACTGAAGCAGGTTTGCATTTCCTAAGTAAAAATAATTTTCAGCGGAAGGAGATTTGGCGATCATATCCGTATAAATCTGCTTTGCTTTAGCATATTTATGGCTGTCCGTACTGGCCACACCTTCCTGTAAAGTTTGTGCAAAGGTGAAGTTAGCAAAAAAGCCAACCGCAACTCCAACTGCAATCTTCTTTGTTAAATTCATTATATCATTCATTTTTAATAATTCGTTTTTATCAATTAATATTTATCTTGTGATGAATATTTTGCAATACTCATACCAAAAAGTTGTAACTTTTTTGAAAACCGGCTAAAATTACAGATTTTAATTCATTTGTACCTCCCTTTCGAAGATATAATATGGCTGTAGACCTTCTTTTTCTACAATAATCTGACCAAGTTGCGTACATGAAAAACGCACAAAACCGTTTGCTATATTAAAACCGCCTTCATTGGTAAGAAAATATAACACTCTTGTAAAAGGATACTTCATAGCTTTCAAATTAGTAACGGATGGTTTAAATACTTTCCCATCTTTTTCAACAGCCAAAACCTTAACTTTATCTCTCAGTTCCTGTGACTTTTTATCGTAAGGTCTACTCAACGTATTGAGAGAAACCACACCAATTCTTCCCGGATGCTTCGCTAACTGTTCAATTACATTTTCATTTCCGCTGATTACGGAATACTTCAAATCTGCAGGTTTTTTACCCAAACTCTGCGCGACAAAATTCAAATTAGAAGAATTGCTCCCGTCAAAAATAATTCTCTTTTCCTTAGAATTGAGTTCCCTAAAAATCTCATCATAGCCTACAGAAGATCTTTCTGAATCTTTCAGCACAACAAATAAGACTGCGTCAGCTGCGAACGGAGCTGGTAAGAACTCCTCATTCACATGTTCTTTATAAGCCGACATTTCCTGGTCAGAAAGTTCTCTAGACATTACAATTACCTTGTTCTTCCCCTTCAAGAAATCAAGCAAAGCCAAATCCTCTTTCTGAACTTTAACATCAATTTCAGTCTTTGGATAACTTAAAACATAGCCATTTGTTAGTGCGTTTACGACACTTTCGAAAGATTCATCAGTAACAACTGTTAATTTTCCGGCATTGTATTCAATAGCTGTTTCCTTTTTCTTTTTCTTACAAGAAAATAGTATGAAAAAGCACAGAAAAAATAAAGAGATTAAGCTCTTATTCATTTCTGTTCTTTTTTAGTTTGTACACGGTTCTGGAAATCCTGAAGAAACCATATAGTATTAGCAATGCGCCCAATGCATAGGCTATAGGCGGATCCAAATAAATTACAAAGAACTTATAGATGATTACCACAATCCCAAGAACAATGTAAACTATACCCGTAAAAATTGACAGCCAATTGAATAACATAGCGACAAAAATAAAAAAAAAGAGAAGCAAACTGCTTCTCTTTAGTTATTTTAAGAGTTTTTTAATACTCAAAGTTCATAGTCAGTGGTAATCTGAAACGGTAACGTACCGATTGACCATTGATTTTAGCCGGAGTCCACTTATTTCTAATAGACTTCACAGTTCTAATCGCTTCAGCGTTGAATGTTGAATTCGGTCCTGTTGCTTTAACGTCTGTGATTGATCCGTCTCTTTCTACAACAAAGGTAACTTCAGATTTGATAGTTCCTTCATCACCATCCATTACAGAAGTATCAAAACTTCCTCCTACTTTGTTTCTGAAAGCATTAATACCTCCTGGGAATTCTGCCAACTGCTCTACTTCCTCATAAACCTGAGTTTGAGAAACCTGTGGTTTTACTTCTACCGTCTGCGTTTTACCTGTTGATGGTGGCGGCGGCGGCGGTGTATAAGTTGGAGTTTTAATCCCTTCCCGAGCTACCAAACCAGTGGTTGTTTCCAACTGCTTAGTAATTGGCGGCGGTGGAGTTTCTACTTTAGGAGCTTTTTTCGGCTCAGGTACCACGTTCTGGATTACTTCCTGCTGTGGTGGTTCTTCTTCTTTTGGCGGAGGTGGTGGCGGTGGAGCCTCCTCTTCCGGTTGCTCGATGATCGTTTCTTCAGGTAAGATATCAATCAGGTTTGCATTAACTTCCTGTTTTTCTTTGGCTGTTGCCTGCTGAATTTTCATCACCACGAATGGAGTGATTGCAGCCAAGCAGAAAAATATTGTTCCAAAGATGAATGCTTTAGTCAGAATTCTTGGATAGGTTTTACGTAAATCGTAGGCACCATAATCTTTGTTTCTATTCTCAAAAACAATCTCGTCTAAAGAAAGATTCTTGTCATATAATGTTTCGTCTGCCATTTTAAAAATCTGTTCTTAATTAATTAGTTGCAGGCGCAGCCGGTGCAGTAGCACCTCCTACTTTCTGGTCGTAAATAGCTTTTTCCCAAGTTTTGATATCGGTTACCCCGTATTGCTCACTTTTCGTAATTGCCATTTCATCCAGGATATCTACAAAGTTTCTATACATAGCGTCGTCCGTTGGCTTAATGATCACTGTAAATTTAGTTTGATCTTCCGCTCTGGCTTTCGCCTGCTGAATTACTTGTCTAATTCCTTCCCTATCAAAGCTGGTTTCATTCAGGGTTTGTTCATTTAACCCAGCCTGATCCTGCTGATGATAGAATAATCTGTTGTCCTTCCCGATAATAATCGAAATTGAGTTGCTCAACTTAATTTCGGTTTCAGGTGGTTTTTGATTTTCCTTCGGTTTTGCCGGTAGACCAAGGTCCATCACATTCGGTTTGTTGAATGTTGTTACCAGCATGAAGAATGTAATCAAAAGAAAGGCCAAATCCACCATTGGTGTCAAGTCTACATGTGGCGGCTGCTTCTTCGAGCGCACCTTACCGCCCTTCGCGCTTTGATCTTTTACTTCTATTTCTGCCATTTCTCTTAATTTTCTACTTCCTGATTAGTAATTAACCAAAATTTAAGGAAATCTATATCTCTTAAACCTTCGAATAAACTTTTTACTCTTGGATACTTCGTATTGGTATCACCTTTAATTGCCAGTTTATAGTCAGGATTAACGGCTAAACTTTGCTGTACCCAATCGATAAGTTCTTTTCTGGTACTGTCCATCGGAATTCCAGTTGGACTCTTAAATGCTTTACGATCGTCCTCTGAAAGCGCCAAAAAGCCCTTCAGTTGTGACATCGGAACACCTACTGCCTGAACGTTTGTAAATGCAGTCTTTTCCTGATCTGTGAAAGTAACTCCGTATTTTTTAGACATATTATCCAAAACCTGAAGTCTTTCTGTTTTATTTTCTACAGGAGTAAAATAGAATTTACCGTCTGTAGTAGTAAGGATAGTCATTAAACTACCATCAGGAAGAGTTTTTTCTGAAATTGAAGATGGCGTAGTAATCGTCTCTACGTCCGGTTTATTAAACTGGGCCGTAAGAATAAAGAACGTCAAAAGTAGGAATGACACGTCGGTCATCGCCGTCATATCGACGCGTATATTATGTCTTTTTGGTTTGACTCTCGCCATTTATATACTTTTTTATTTATTAAAACTTCTTTAAGTGGAAGCAAGCTCCCTACAACATCTTAGTGATGCTCAGCGAAAGACTGCTGAATAGACATTGCGATCTCGTCGATTTTGAATGTCATGCTGTCAATCTTAGAAGTAAAGAAGTTGTAAAGGATAATCGCAACCGCAGAAGTACCAATACCCAAAGCTGTATTTACAAGTGCTTCAGAGATACCTACTGAAAGTTTTGCAGAGTCCGGAGTACCACCACCTGAACCCAGGGCGCTAAATGCGTTGATCATCCCGATTACCGTACCCAATAGAGCTACAAGCGTTGCAACTGTACCAAGAGTGGAAAGAATCATCATGTTTTTCTCCAACATTGGCATTTCAAGAGTTGTAGCTTCTTCGATAGCCTTGTTCAAAGCAACCATTTTCTGCTCCTTATCCATTGTAGAATCGCCAGAAAGAGCTTTGTAAGATACCAAACCTTCCTTAACTACATTACCAACAGTCCCTCTTTGTCTGTCGCACTCTTCAATAGCCTCATCAATTCTGTTATCGTTGATAAGTCTTCTGATAGTAAGTACGAAGTTATCCAGGTTACCTCTTCCCTGTGCTTTGTTCAACATGATGTAACGCTCGATTGAGAAAACGATTACGATAATCATGAAAGAAATAAGGATAGGTACAATAACACCACCCATGTAAATAATTCCGATGAATCCTTCAGGGTGAAGTTCTGATCTTTCAACATCTGTAAAAGCTACCGAAGCTGTACCTGCAATTCTTGGATCCGCTTTAAAGTTTCCTGGGTTACCAAGAACGAACCAATAAATACAAACCCCAATTACCAAAAGAATAGGAATAATTAAAACCGGATTAAGACCGCCTGTTTTTCTAGCAACTACTTGCTCCTCTGTGTTTGAAACATTCATTTCCATTTTAAAACTAAATTATAATTGTTAAATTTTTTACTTTTTTGAGGGTGTAAAATAAAGTGAAATAATTTAATAATGCAAGAATTTAAACGATTGGTTTTATAAAAAATCGTTTGTTAACAATCATTTACATTGCGATTTTCACAAAATATCACTTAAATTTTATTAATAATTACCCAACGCAAATTATACTGTTGAAAAATTAAAAAAAATACCTTTATTTTATTCCACAGAATCGATGTGAAAATTAATTTCCACATCCACTCAGGACACAATATTAATGATTTTTTTCGGAACCACGATAACCTTTTTCGGGGTTTTACCATCCAATTGCTGAACAACACGTTCGTCTTTCATCGCTGCCTCCTCGATGGCTTTTGCATCTAAATCTGCGGCCAACGTCAGTTTAAATTTCATTTTACCATTGAAGCTTACTGGATAATCTATCTCATCTTCAATCAGATACTTTTCATCTAATAGAGGAAACGCTTCAAATTCGATTGAGGTTTTATGTCCTAAGAGCGACCAAAGTTCTTCAGAAATGTGCGGCGCATACGGAGAAACTATAACTGCAAGCGGTTCCAAAATTTTTCTTTTGTTGGTTTTCAGCTTCTGAAACTCGTTCACAGCAATCATAAACGAAGCCACAGAAGTATTAAATGAAAAAAGATCAATATCGTAGGTTACTTTTTTCAGCAGTGTATGTAAAACTTTATACTCCTCTTTCGTAGGTTCATCATCTGAAACTGAAAAATCATCACCGTTAAAATAAAGATTGTAAAACTTTTTCAGGAATCCGTAAACTCCAGTTAAACCCTGTGTATTCCACGGTTTGCTCTGCTCCAGCGGGCCCAAAAACATTTCGTAGAGACGAAGGCAGTCTGCACCGTATTCATCACAGATTTCATCAGGATTCACTACGTTATACTTCGATTTCGACATTTTCTCCACCTCTCTTTCAGTGATGTATTTACCGTCTTCCAGGATAAATTCTGCATTATTAAATTCCGGACGCCAATTCTTGAAAGCTTCAGTATCAAGTTCATCGCCGGTTCCTTTCAGCAGAGAAACATCTACGTGAATTTTCTGTGTTTCATACTCTGAAGCTAAATTTTTAGAAACATAAGTGTTGCTTCCGTTAATACGATGAACAAAAGCACTCATTCCTAAAATCATTCCCTGGTTAATCAATTTTTTGAATGGCTCTTCCTGAATGATAAAACCCCGGTCTTTTAGAAACATATTCCAAAAACGTGAATACAGAAGGTGACCAGTCGCGTGCTCACTTCCACCAATGTATAAATCTACCTGTCCCCAATAATCGGAAAGATTTTTATCCGTGAACACTTCATCATTCGCCGGATCCATATATCGTAGGAAATACCAAGAACTTCCTGCCCAACCAGGCATTGTTGAAAGCTCCAGTGGGAAAACATTCTCATTGTCGATCAAATCCGTGGAAACCACTTTTGCTTCCAACTCGTTCCAGGCATATTCTTTAGCGTTACCCAATGGCGGATCTCCATCTTCTGTCGGTAAATATTTTTCTACTTCTGGTAATTCCAATGGCAGTGCAGAAACAGGGATTGTGTACGGCAATTCTTCCTTGTAATAAACAGGAACCGGTTCTCCCCAATATCTCTGTCTTGAAAAAATCGCGTCGCGCTGTCTGTAATTCGTAGTTCCGTGACCAATGCCGCGGTTCTCAATTTCGTCAATGATTTTTGTTTTTGCTGTTGCATAATCCAGTCCGTTCAGAAATTCTGAATTAACACTTACCGAATCTTTTGAATCGTAGGACTCTTCCTGAATATCATTATCGTTTTCTATGACATTAATAATTTCCAAGCCAAATTTCTTTGCAAAACGGTGATCGCGCTCATCATGCGCAGGAACGGCCATCACCGCACCTGTACCATATCCCATCAAAACATAATCCGAAATATATACCGGCATTTTCTTGTCGGTAAATGGATTCACTGCGTAACTTCCGGTGAACGCGCCGCTTACGTTTTTCACATCAGCCATTCTATCGCGCTCTGTTTTTTTGGAGGTTTCTTCAATATAATCTTCGACAATAGATTTTTGCTCTTCAGTGGTTAGTTTTTCAACTAAAGGATTTTCCGGAGCCAGGACCATAAAAGTAGCCCCAAAAATGGTATCAGGACGCGTCGTAAACACTTCAATTTCTTCTGCTCCGTTTTCAAGCTCAAATTTTACGGATGCACCTTGAGATTTCCCGATCCAGTATTCCTGGGAATCTTTTAGCGGTTGTGGCCAGTCAATTTCGTTCAATCCCTGAAGAAGTCTTTCAGAGTATGCCGTAATTCTCATGCTCCACTGCATCATTTTTTTCTGAAATACAGGATAACCACCACGTTCTGATTTTCCGTCTTTCACCTCATCGTTCGCTAAAACAGTTCCCAGAGCAGGACACCAGTTCACTGTAGTTTCAGCGCGATACGCCAAGCGGTAATTCAAGAGAATATCCTGTTTTTCAAGTTCAGGAGCATTTTTCCACTCTTCAGCACTGAAGTTTAAAGGGTCATTTTGAGCAGCTGAAAGATTTTCGGTTCCTAAGGTCTCAAAGTGGTTGATTAGAGTTGAAATCGGTTCTGCTTTGTCTGTTGCCTTATTGTACCACGAATGAAAAAGCTCAATAAAAATCCACTGTGTCCATTTATAATAGGCAGCATCTGAAGTACGAACTTCCCTGCTCCAATCAAAAGAAAAACCGATTCTCCGAAGCTGCTCTTCGTAGCGTTCAATATTTTTCTGTGTAGTTACGGCCGGATGTTGCCCGGTTTGAATTGCGTACTGTTCCGCAGGAAGTCCGAAAGAATCGTAACCAATCGGATGAAGAACGTTGTAACCATTGTGTCTTTTGTATCTTGCGTAAATGTCCGATGCAATGTAGCCAAGCGGATGACCAACGTGCAATCCTGCTCCCGATGGATACGGAAACATATCGAGTACGTAAAATTTAGGTTTATCTGTGGAGTTAGATGTTTTAAAAGTTTCGTTTTCCTGCCAGAAATTCTGCCATTTTTTTTCTATCTGCTTATGATCGTAGAACATTTTTCTGCTTTATTTAGTCGCTTACAAATTTAATGTTTTTGAAACTAAAAATGCTCCACTTTTAAGTGAAGCATGTTGAAAATACGTAATGCTTAAATTAGTTGACACGGTTGGCGTGAATTTCTACTGTTGCAGGAATATTCTGACCGTTAAAATCATGTGTTGCAGTGAACGAATATACCAACTGACTATTGCTTAAAGTCGAAATTGTACCGGTTTGTGTAGATCCACCGGAAGTAACTGCAAGCGTTTTTGTGCTTTCATTATACGTGTAAGTGAAATTTTGATCGGGACTTTGGACACAGGTTCCGGTATCGTCGCTCCAAACAATATTCACACCGGAACCGTCGCTGTTAAAATGAGAGCGCGACTTTTTTTGACAATCATTTGCCGTTATGGTTTGAGTTAAAGTTTGTCCGTTTAAAACTCCTGAAAATTTAATAGTTACTGGCTGCCAAACTCCAACAATTGTAGTTTTTGCGTCATCATTATCATCGCTTCTACAGCTTATAAACAGGAATATAAAACCCAATAGTACAGCCGAAATTGAAAGTAGTTTTTTCATAATAGTAGCATTTAATTAAGTTGTTAATCATTAGACTTTCTAATAATTCTTTTATGCTTCGCATAGTTTGCAATATTGCAAAAAAAGAGCCATTGCGCTTCCCGTAATATCATTTTATTAAACTTTCTTTCCGGAACATTATCTTTGTGAAAAATTATCCATGCCGGAAGTTTCTATTATAACACCATCGTACAATTCTTCCCAATATCTTGAGGAAACCATTACTTCGGTTCTCTCGCAGACTTTTCAGGATTGGGAGTGGCTGATTACAGATGACGCTTCAAATGATAATTCTGTTGAAATCATATCAAGATACAGTGATCCTCGAATAAAACTTACAATCGCAGAAAAAAATGGCGGCGCAGGGAAAGCAAGAAATCTTTCGCTGGAAAAAGCAAATGGTAAATTCATAACTTTTCTGGATGCAGACGATTTTTGGGAACCGGATTTTCTTCAGGAAATGGTAACATTCATGAAAAAAGAAAATGCGGAACTTGCTTATTCAAATTATTCAAGGTGTGATGAACAACTGAAACCGCAAATCGAAGATTTTAAAGCTGATAAAGAAGTTACTTTTTCAAATCTGCTGAAAACCTGCAGACTTTCACTACTCTCATCAATGTACGATTCGTCCCGAGTTGGGAAAGAATATTTTCCAGTCGGAAGCAAGCGTGAAGACCATGTGATGTGGCTGAATCTACTTAAGAAAATTCCTGTGGGAAAGCCACTTCCGAAAACCATGGCAAAATACAGAATGCACGGAGCAAGTGTTTCTCGAAACAAGAAAAATATTGTTAAAGACCAATATCTTGTCTATAAGGAATATATGAAATTTTCAACTGTAAAATCCTTGTATTATACTGCCAATTGGGCGCTGAACGGATTTATGAAATATTCTAAACTATTTAATTAGACTGAACTTCTGCGACTATTTTCTGTACAACAATCTCAGTTGCATTTGGCTGATCATGAATGAAATTCGCAGCATTTTCGCCCATTTTTTCCTGATAATCATCGTTTTTTAGTAGACTTAAAATATAAGGCGCTGCAAAAAATTCGTCTTCAAAAGACTGCCCTCCTTTTTTGGCAATGAGTTCATCTGCTTCAGGATTTTTCTTGTATTGGTTTCCAAAAACAACTGGAACACCGTATGTTGCCGCTTCTAAAATATTATGAAGTCCTTTAGAATGGAAACCACCTCCAACAACAGCAACATCTGCGTAAAAATAAAGCTTTGAAAGCAGACCGATACAGTCAATCAACAGAACTTTTGCGTTTTTACGGACATCTTTTCCGTCCGAAATTAATGAATACAAAAGTGCTGTTGGAAATACCGTTTTTAGATGCTCTATTCTTTTGAGATCGTGAGGTGCAATAATAATTTTAGTATCCGGACTTTTTTTGCAAACAATTTCGGCAATTCGTTCTTCGGCTTCCCAAGAACTTCCGAAGACAATAACTTCCTTGTTTTCAACAAACTCTGCGATAAACGGAACATTCGAATCATTATTACGTAGTTGACGCACACGGTCAAACCTTGTATCTCCTGCCGTAGACGAGTTCTTTAAACCAATACTTTTTGCCAATGCTGTGGAATGTTTGGTTTGATGAAAAAACCAAGTAACGCTCTGTTTCAACTGATTTACAAACCATTTTCCATAGACTTTGAAAAAAATCTGAGTTTCATAAAACAGCGCTGAAACCACAAAAACTTTCACATCCCGTTTTCTGAGTTCTTTCAGAAGATGATACCAAAAATCGTATTTAACAGTGAAAAAAATATCGGGATTAAAATGAGAAAGAAATTCGTTTACCCATCGTTCCGTATCGAATGGAAGATAACAAACTGCATCGGCAACAGTTTGCTTTTTAACCACATTATCGTAACCGGACGGAGAAAAAAAAGTAATCAGTACTTTATGCTCAGGAAATTTTTCTTTCAGTTTTTCCAAAACGGGAAGTCCCTGTTCATACTCGCCGAGACTGGCTGCATGCATCCAGATTACTTTAGTTTCACCTAATTTCTCTTTTACAATTCCACAGCTTTGTCTTCTTCCGGCAAGTCCTTTTTTTATTTTATAATTGAAAGGAGCTGCAAGTTTCATCCCCGTGATGAGGAGCGAGACAAATATGTTGTAGAAAAACTGCAAACTGTTAGAAAATTCTTTTAATAAAACGAAGTTTGTGCGTATGACGGTTCAAATCTTTATTGAAAATTCCTGACGAATCCAATTCATCAATCCGCACTTTGTCAAAAACATGAATAATCCTGAAGTTGGGAAGAACGATACCGACGTGAGTAATTTCACCTTCACTATTTTCAAAAAATGCTAAATCTCCGGCTTCACTTTCTTCCAGAAAACTCAAAACTTCTCCATGTTCGGACTGCAAATGAGCGGTACGCGGCAAATTAACATTGTGAACCTTGAAAACCAACTGTACGAATCCGGCTGCATCTACTCCGAAAAAACTGCGTCCACCTAACAGAAAAGGAACATTAAGAAATTCACTCGCAGTTTCCTCAACAGAGTTGCGAGAAATTTCTTTCTTTGGATTATTTGGCGGATTTTCAACTTCAGAACCAACGGATAGCAAACTTCTTCCTTCCGGTAGATCATAAACGCTGAAGTTTTTGGTTATGGTTTCTTTTGGCTGGTTTTCAACCGAGGGAGAAATATGTCGGGAATCCATCCAAGCCTCGGTTTTATCAAAATCCATTTTAATCTTGCTGAAATAACCTTTGTTTTCAAGCACATCAAATGTTTCACCATACAAAACCTGCGAAATCATCACAGAATTTTCCGCTTCATTTTCGCGCAAAGGCGAGAGTATTACATTACAGAATCCTTTTTCCATAGTATTTTGGAATGATGAAATCCTACTATTTTCTCAGCAGAAGATTCACACCATCACGCAAAGGTAAAATAAGATTTTCGAAATCGCTGTCCTTTGCAGCCATCTCATTAAGTTTCTTAATCATCTGCGTAGATTTTTGCTTCGGATTTTCATCCAACACTTTTCCGTACCACAATACATTATCGAACATAATAATTGATCCGGATTTAGTCCTTGGTTTTACCAGTTGAAAATATTCAACACAGTTTTCTTTATCGGCATCAATAAAAACCAGATCGAAAGTTTCTTCGGTGTTTTTCAGAAATTCTTTTGCATCCTGAAGTTTAAAATCAATCTGATTCCGGAATTCACTTTCGGCAAAATATTTCCTCGGTAAATAAGACAGCTCTTCATTCACATCAAGAGTGGTAATCTTTCCATCTTCCGGTAAACCTTCAGCCAAACAAAGTGTGGCGTAACCGGTGAAAGTCCCAATTTCCAGAATATTTTTGGGTTTAAGAATTTTAGAAATAATACTCAAAAGTCTTCCCTGTTGGTAACCGGAAATCATATGGGGTTGCGTAGTTTTTTGATAGGTTTCCTTACGCAGTTTTTTCAGCAGTTCAGGTTCGGCGGATGCACTCAATTCCAGGTAGCGATCCATTTCGCCGTGTTGTTCTTCGAAATAACTCATGCTTAAATTTAAGTAAAAGTACGTAAAAAAATCCCGGACAAGCCGGGATTTTCAATCATTTATTAAACTTATTTATTAACAGGAGCGACATCCATCAGTTTCATGAATTCGTCCAGTTTCGGCATAATGATAATTTCAGTTCTTCTGTTTTCTGCTCTTCCGGAAACAGATGCGTTGGTAGTTTTAGGATTGTATTCGCTGCGTCCACCTGCAGTAATTCTTGCAGGGTTAACTCCAAATTCGGTCTGAAGAATTTTTGCCATCGATGTTGCACGAAGTGCGGAAAGATCCCAGTTGTCTTTTGGCAGGTTAGCGGAGTTTAAAGGAACATTATCCGTATTACCCTCGATAAGAACCGAGTAAGTATCATAATCATTAATTACAGCAGCAACTTTACCAAGTACGTCTCTTGCCGCAGGAAGCACGTTATAATCTCCTGTACGGTAAAGCATCTTGTCTGAAAGCGAAATCATTACTACGCCTTTTAGAACTTTCACCTGTACATCCTGATCTGCAACATTATCCAAAGATCTCTTCAGCTTGTTGGAAAGCGCAAGATTCAAACTGTCGTTTCTGGAATTGGTAGAAATAAGCTGCTTAATATATTTATTGCTTGCGTTAATTTCACCAATCAACTTGTCGATATTCGCAGAACCTGCTCCTGTATTAGATAAACAGGCATCCAAAGAAGATTTTAATGCTGCGTTCTGGTCTTTAAGCAAACTGTTTTCACTACTTAATCCGGCATTTACAGATTTCAAATCCTGAATTTCACGCTGCCTTTCACCAAGGTTGGTTACTGCAGTTTTGTAATTTTCGTTCAGTGCATCGAACTGTTTTCTGCTCACACATCCGGTAAGGATTAAAGTGGCGAAAACCAGTGTCAGCAATTTTCCGATTTTCATATAATTATAGGTTTAGATTACACGTATCCGTTTTCCAAATATACAAATTAAATTTTGTGAGATGGTGTATCTTTGCGCTTATTTAAGATATTTTGTGAATACTTTAACACCCGAAACTTTCAGAAATTCCCTGGAAAAAATTGTTCCCGGTTTTCGCGATAAGAGTTTTCTTGTTGCGGTGAGCGGCGGTGCAGATTCCATGGTTTTACTGAGATTGATGAAGGGTTTAAATTGCAAAATTGAAGTTGCTCACGTTAATTATAAACTTCGAGGCGAGAGTTCCGATCTGGATGAAGAACTTGTTCGTAAATTCTGCGAGCAAGAGAATATAAAACTGAATATTTACACAGTTTCTGACGTTGATAAAAAGCCGGAATATTCCATCCAGGAATGGGCGCGGAATATTCGTTATCGATTTTTTGAACAATGTCTTGAAGAGTCGAATTTAGATTATATTGTTACAGCACATCATTTGAATGACCAGCTGGAAACATTTCTCATCAACCTCTCTAAAGCCGCTGGAATCCAAGGATTGACTGGGACTCCTGAAGCTAACAATAAGATAGTAAGACCTTTACTGACGTTTTCAAAAGAAGAAATTATCCGGTATACTGCACAACAAAGTATTCCGTTTCGTGAAGATGAAAGCAATCAAAAGCCTGATTATCTGAGAAACAAGATTCGACTGGAGGTGGTTCCTAAACTCATGGAAATCAACCCAAATTTTCTTCAGAATTTCTCAAAAAGTTTAGTTTACCTCAACCAAACCAAGGTATTTACCGAACAGATACTTTCTAAAATTGAGAATGAAATTTTAGTTAAAGAGCAAAATGCAATTATCGCTGATAGAAAAAAACTTTCAGGGCAGGAATCTTATATCAAATTCGAAATCCTGAGAAAATTCGGGTTTGAAAAAGAAGCAGAAATAGAGAAAATTTTTGCAGCGGAAAGCGGAAAGAAATTTCATTCAAAACAATATACGCTTACTATCGAAAGAGAACAATTTGTTCTTAAACCGAAAGAAAACAGCAAAAAAGAAAAATCGGAAACAGTTTTTAAAGATGTAGAAAGTCTAACAAAATTTCAATTTGAGACCGATGAGGAATATTCTGGAAAAACCTGGTTTTTCGATGCGGACAAGCTTAAATTCCCATTGGTTTTAAGGCAGAAACAGGACGGAGACTTCTTTTATCCAATCAAAATGAAAGGCAAAAAGTTGGCTTCCAAATTTTTAAAGGATGAAAAAATCCCTATTTTAGCCCGTTCAAAAATTCGGTTGCTTTGCGACCCTGATGGAAATATTTTAGGAATTTTTCCGCTCCGCCAAGACCGCAGATTTGCTGCCGATGATGAAACAAAAGTAAAAATCGAAATAAAATTTTAGAAAATCTTCCGAAAAAAGTAGAAAAATGAAAGTAAAAAATGTGTTATTCCTGATGCTGGTTTTCCTGTTTCAGGCATTCACCGCACAGATTAAAGATCCTGCAAAATTCAAATATGAAATCAACACGCTTGGCTACAACCAGTTTGAAGCTGTTGTAAGCGCAACTCTGGATGCAGGATGGCATATCAACTCAATAGATTTACCGCCGGACACCGCGATTCCAACAGAACTTCTTCTCACCGGAAATAATATCGAACTGATTGGTAAATACACAGAAAGCGGCAAAAAAATAAAAGAATTTTCAGAAGCTTTCGGAGGCGAAATGGTTTACTTTTCAAACAGCGCTTCTTTCAAACAAAAATTCAGACTTAAAGACCCTACAAAACCGGGAACTGCCATCGCAGAATTTACTTACCAAGTTTGTGACGACCGAATTTGTCTAGCGCCCAACACACTGGAATTTGAGAAAGCTGTTGCAGCCGTTGGAAACACCACTGCAACTACGAATGAACCTGTAGCCGAAGATAAAACTACGGCAATTGCAACACCGGTAGATTCCGTTGTTATCACATCAACAGAAGCCGTTCAAACACCTGTCGCAACACCTGTTGGACCTTTACCAAAAGAAGGATTAAAAGTATCTTCGCTTGATTATCAAAACCCGCTTACCAACTGCGGCGAAGTTCAGCAGAAACACAACGAAAATTTCTGGAATTATCTGATTCTTGGTTTTATTGGCGGACTCATTGCGTTGCTTACGCCTTGTGTTTTCCCAATGATTCCGTTAACGGTTTCTTTCTTCACGAAAGGAATAAAAGACAAAGCGAAAGGCCGTCGTGATGCGTTGATTTATGGCTTTTTCATTCTGCTGATTTTTGTTCTATTAAGTGTTCCTTTCCACATTATTGATGGGATTGCCGGAAATATTTTTAATGAAATTTCTACCTCAGTTTGGCTGAATTTATTCTTCTTCGCCATATTCGTATTCTTTGCGGGAAGTTTCTTCGGATATTATGATATAACATTGCCGGGATGGATTGCAAATAAATCCTCGAAAGCAGAAGATGCCGGTGGAATTATCGGAATTTTCTTTATGGCTTTAACACTGGTTATCGTGTCGTTTTCATGTACCGGACCAATTTTGGGAAGTTTACTGGGAAGCGCGGTCACAGGCTCCGCAGACGTACCGATGCTTCTGACTTTTGCGTTGGCTGGATTTGGATTAAGTTGGGCGATTGTTTTCGGTCTTCTGGCTTTATTTCCACAAGCATTGCAAAGTTTACCAAAATCCGGCGGTTGGATGAACACCGTGAAAGTGGTTCTTGGTTTTATTGAATTGGGACTTGCGCTGAAATTTCTTTCCAAAGCAGACCTTGTTTCCAAAACATTCTTGCTTAAACGCGAATTATTTGTAGTTCTTTGGATTATCATCACGATTGGATTGGTTCTGTATTTATTCGGACTGATCAGATTTCCGCATGATGATAAAAAACCTAAAATCTCTATAACCAGAAAAATTTTCGGATTCCTCGGAATAGGTTTTATTATCTACTTGATTCAGGGATTAATTCCTGCAGAAAGACCAAAACTTCAGATGCTCTCTGGAATTTTGCCTCCGCTAAACGTAAGTTATTTCCACAAAGAAGGCGACGGAATTTTAGGGATGCATCCGGAACACGACTATTTCAAAGCTTTGGAAGCAGCACAAAAAGAAAACAAACCAATCCTCCTTGACTTTACAGGCTACGGCTGTGAAAACTGCCGAAAAATGGAAGAATTCGTTTGGTCTGAACCCGACATTTTACCAATTCTGCAAAACGATGTGATTCTGGCTTCTCTTTATGTGGACGACAAAGAAGAACTACCTGCTGCAGAACAAACCAGAATTGATATGGGAGGTGGACAAATGAAGAGAATAAAAACCATCGGTGATAAATGGAGTCTTTTCCAGCAGATGAATTTCAATAATAATTCGCAGCCGCATTATGTTTTAATCTCACCCGACGGAAAAGTCATTAACACGCCTGTTTCCGGATATATGCCGAAGGAAGATTTCAAAAAATTCCTGGATTGCGGAATCGGTTTCTTTAAGAATTCCAAGTAAATATTCCATCTAACTTATAAATATAGACTCCTGCTTCGCGCAGGAGTTTTTTTGTGATTGTTATTTCATAAATATTAAATTATCACCTATTTAATAAACGAGGTACAAATATTGTATTCGTTCATTAAATTAATTGCCATGTTTTAAATGATATTTCCAAATGTTTAACAATTAAAAAATCAAGCTATGGCAGAAATGATTACCTCCGACCGCAGTGCGAAAAAATCCCGCCGCAAACTCGCCTCTATTCATGTGGATATGACACCGATGGTTGATTTGGCGTTTTTACTGATTTCCTTTTTCATGCTTACCACCGTTTTTTCTAAACCAATGGTGATGGATTTAGGTTTACCTGCAAAAGGTCCCATACCGGAAAATGTAGTGATTGACACAAAAAATTCCATTAACTTTATCATTGGTAAAGACAACAGAGTTTTTTATCATCAGAACGAAATAAAAGATTTGAACGCCTCTACTATGAAAGAAACTTCTTTGGCAGGAAATGACATTCTGAAAGTAATTGCTGACGCTAAACGCAATGCAAAAGATCAGGAAAAATTCACCATAATTATCAAGCCAACTGACGATGCTAACTATAAAAACTTTGTTGATATGCTCGACAACATGGTGATTACAAATAATGAACGTTACGGAATAACCGACGCAAAACCAAAAGAACTGGAGGTTTACAGAACACTCATTAAATAATGAACAAGAGCATCAACCGATGCTCTTTTCTTTTATATTTGTCACAAACATAATTTTGAAATGAGGATCGCTTTATTTTTTATTCTTTTACTGACAACCATTGCATGCGGCAAATCTTCGGAGGAAATTCTTGCAGAAGAAAACCGAAAAACCGATTCCATCAACGCGGCAGTAGCAAAATACAACGACAGCGTCACTGTTCTGAACAACACCAACCGCTTTGCAGATCTCAGTGGAACACATCCGTTAAGTTTCAGTTCAGATGAAGCCAACATAAAAGGCAAAATAAATTTCACAAAAACCGGTCGCGATCTTTATGATGTTTCAGGAAAAATTCAATCTGGAAAAAATAGTCTTTCCGTGAACGGAACAATAAAACGAGTATCAGAAAAACATCTCAATTTCGACGGGAAAATTATACAGAAAACCGGAAGTTCCACTTACGAACGCAACAAGAAAACGACTTTTTACGATGAAGGAAAAGGCAATTTCTGGCGACTTCAGGACAAGGTGAATAGCGATGGATTTATTGACTACATCGATATTCACAAATAATTCTACATCTCCAATATTAAATTAAGTATTTTTGAAAATGCTGAATTACGAAATATCCGGAAACGGAAAAGAAGACCTTATATTACTCCATGGCTTCATGGAAAATCTCCTGATCTGGGAAGATTTGGAACCGGCATTGTCAAAAAAATTCCGTATCATCAAGATTGATTTACCGGGACACGGAAGATCTGCAGTTGCAGGAGAAATTCACACCATGGAAATGATGGCTGAAGCGGTAAAAAAAGTCACCGATCACCTGAAGCTGGAAAAATTTCATTTATTGGGACATTCGATGGGAGGTTACGTGTCGCTGGCTTTTGCTGAAAAATTTCCGGACGCAGTGAAATCTCTCACCTTGTTTTTTTCTACTTATTTTCCAGATGACGAAGAGAAAAAGGAACAACGCAGAAAAAGCTTTAGGATTATTCTGGAAAACTTCAAAACTTATGTAGGCGCGGGAATTCCGAAACTTTTCAGTCCTAATGAGAAAGATATTCTGGAAGGCAAAATTGAATTTGCAAAAGATGTGGCATTTTCTACGAAACCGGAAGGCGCACGTGCCGCTGTAAAAGGCATGATTGAGAGAACTGATAAAAAGAACGTAATTGAAAATCTTGATGCAAAAATTTTGGTAATCGCCGGAAAACACGACGGAGCAGTAAAAACTGAAGATTTAATAAAAGATTTGCCGGATAAAACCAATATCAAATCTTACGTTCTCGATTGCGGACATAACGGACATTTGGAAAAACCGGAAATCTGCGCTGCAATCATCAACACCGAATTACTGCATAATTTACCGAAGCATTTTGTTTTTTAGAAAAGCACAACGAATAAAAATTAAGGATAATCTTTAGATTTCCTCCGCTTCAATTCTCTCTTTAAAGTCTTCAATGGTTGCTTCGAGATCTTTGAAGTATTTTCCGCCAGCTGCGTTGATGTGACCACCGCCGCTGAAGTATTTCCTTGAAAATTGGTTCACATCTACATCGTCTTTAGATCGGAATGAAATCTTGATGAAATCCTGGTAAAGATCTTCCATAAAAAATGCAGACATCTTAGTTCCCAGAATACTTAATCCATAATTCACAAAACCTTCCGTATCGCCTTTCTGGAAACCGAACTCTTGAAGTTCGTCACGTTTCAGCCAAAGAATGGCAACCTGACCATCTTTTACAACTTCCATCCTTCCCAAAATCAAAGACAGTAGATGAAGGCGCGAAATCGTATTGGTATCCCATGTATTTGAAGAAATCATAGCAGGATCTGCACCTTTTTCAATTAAATCTGCGACAATTCTGTGCGTTGTAGCTGAAGTTGATCTAAACCGGAACCCGCCGGTATCGGTCATAATTCCAGTGTAAAGAGATTCTGCAATTTCTTTATTCACCAGTTTTTTTTCTTCCATGGCTTCAATAAAATGGTAAACCATTTGCGACGTTGCAGGAATGGAAGTATCAGAATACACAAAATCAAAGTTTTCCGGCTGTTGGTGATGATCGATTAGGATTTTTACACCTTTCGCTTTCTCAATCCATGGTCCGACCAAATCTCCTGCTCTGTGCGACGCATTAAAATCAAGAATAAAAACAACATCTGCGTCATCAATCATTTCCCACGCTTTTTTTCGCTTATATTCTGCAATGGTGATTTTTTTTGCTTCGGGCATCCATTTCAGGAATTTTGGAAAATCGTTCGGAACAACAATTTCTGCGTTCAAACCTTTTGCGTTCAGATAGTGCTTCAAACCAAGTGACGAGCCAATTGCGTCGCCATCGGGATTGTAATGAGTAATAATAACAATCTTATTTTCCGGAATAAGAAGCTGGTTGATATCTAAAAGCTCTGTAGGCGTGAACATATTTTATTGAATTTTTACAAAGTTAAGTTTTTGAGAGGTAAGATTAAAGCGACAACAGTCCCATTTTAGATTTTGTGAAAATTTCTATCAAAAATCACCTTTAAAATTTACAGGTATTTTCAGATTAAATTTGTGGGTTTTAAAAATAATTGTATTTTTGCAGTCTGAAAATCAAGATATAGTTTTACACTAAAGATATTAGAAATGAGCAAGAGAACATTCCAACCATCAGAAAGAAAGAAAAGAAACAAGCACGGTTTCAGAGAAAGAATGTCTACGCCAAACGGTAGAAGAGTTTTGGCCGCAAGAAGAGCAAAAGGCAGAAAGAGTTTAACTGTAAGTGCAGTACGCGCTAAGAGATAATCTCTGAATTATCATATACAGAATATGCTTGAAAAAGAAATTTTTCAGGCATTTTTTGTTGTTAAAATTTCCTAATATATATCCTTATCAGGAAAAGAATTAATACTTTTGACATTATATAAACGCAACTATTCATGCCACATTCATATCAGGAAGGACACGACGTTATCAATCTTCATAACGCCAAGATTGCACAAAAAAACTTCACTGTCCTTAACAACGTTAATCTAAACATCAAAAAAGGAAGATTCTGCTATCTGATCGGTAAAACCGGCTCAGGAAAAAGTTCTCTGCTAAAAACTCTTTACGGACACATTCCAATTGCAGGTGGCGAAGGACAGATTGCAGGTTTCGATCTGGCTAAATTGAGGACCTCCGACATTCCGAACCTGAGAAGAAAATTGGGAATTGTTTTCCAGGATTTCCAGCTGCTTCCCGACAGAACGATTGAAAAAAACCTTCGTTTTGTTCTAGAAGCTACCGGCTGGAAAGAAAAAATTAAGATTGATGACAGAATCAATGAAGTGCTTTCCAGTGTTGGAATGAAAACCAAAAAGCACAAAATGCCACACGAACTTTCCGGAGGTGAACAGCAGCGTATCGCCATCGCAAGAGCTTTATTGAATCATCCTGAACTGATTTTGGCCGATGAGCCGACAGGAAACCTGGACCCGGAAACATCCAATGAAATTATGACGTTACTGAAGCAGGTTGCTTTTGAAAATAATTCAGCGGTGGTGATGGCAACACACGATTATCATATGATTCAGAATTTCCCGGGAGAAGCCATCCGTTGCGATGATGGTAAAGTTACGGTACTAGATACTTCTGAGTTATTCGAGTAATTTCTTACTACTGAAAACATGAAACTCTTTGGTGAGTTCCAAATATTGGTCCGAGTATTTTCTCGGACTTTTTTCTATTACAAAATCGTCTTCTGTAAACATTTCTTTACGCAGACCAAACTCCAAAACTAATCTTTTAGTTTTTGAACCTTCAGCTCCCTGTATATTGATTCTTTTGTGTAGAAACAGTTGAAATTCCTCAGCAATCGTTATGAACTCTTCGCCGCTTTCAAACGGAATAATTACAGAAAGTAACCCATCAGAAGTTAACAGTTCCGCAGCTTTTTTAATAAGTTCATAAAATCCAAGTTCTTTCTGCTGTCTTGCAATAATATCTTTCGATGATGAATTCTCTTCAAAATAAGGTGGATTGGAAATAATGAGGTCGTACTTTTCGTCAGTTTCAATCTTTTTGAAATCCTGGAGTTCAGCTTTCATCCGATCCGAAAAAGGAGAATTAAGAAAATTCATTTCTGTCAACTTTACAGCTTCTTCGTTAATATCTAAAGCAAGAATTTGAACTTCAAGATTTCTCTGTGCAGCCATCAGTGAAATAATTCCGGTTCCGCTGCCCACTTCCAGGATTCTCTTTGAATTTTCAACGTTACAGAGTGCTCCCAACAAAACAGCATCAGTTCCAACCCGGAAAACCTTTCCAGATTGCTGAACAGAAAATTGCTGAAAGTGAAAGGGCTTCATTTAAAGATTTGTCGGAAGAGAAATGGTAAACTTGCTGCCTTTTCCTAATTCGGAAACTACAGAAATTTCACCTTTATAATCTTCCACCATTTTTCTCACCATAGTGAGACCAAGACCCATACCGCTTGTTTTAGAAGTGAAGTTAGGCTCAAAGATGCGATCAAGAAGTTCCTGTTTAATCCCGGTTCCGTTGTCTTCAACAACAATGGTTACTCTTTTCTGATGCTGTTCCACATCGACATTTACGATAGGATCCCGTGAATCGTCACGAGCCTGCAAAGCATTGGTAACAAGGTTTGTGATAATTCTGGAAAGATAAATTTTATCCATTTCCACCATCACAGTTGGCCGGTTGGAATGGAAATATACCTTATCATCAGAAAAAACATTGAGCGTATTTTTTATTTCTTTGTTCAGATCAAAAACTTCGTTGTTTTTCTCCGGAAGCTGCGCAAACTGAGAAAATGCACTGGCTACTTTCGCAATCAGGTCGATTTGTTCAACCATGGTGCTGCTCATATTTTTTACGCGCTCGCCAACTTTCGGATCGTTAGGATCAAACTTTCTTTCAAAATTCTGGATGGTCAGTTTCATTGGCGTAAGCGGATTCTTCACTTCGTGCGCCACCTGTTTTGCCATCTCTCGCCATGCTTTTTCTTTTTCATTAAACGCCAATCGTTCCTTTTGATCTTTAATCTGAAGAATCATCTTGTTGTACGCCTTCACCAATTGGTTCAGTTCATCATTGTGGTAATAGCGAATGGGTTGCGGATCTTCATCAAAAATCGCCACGCGGTTGATCATTTCAGAGAACCTTGTTATTGCATTGGTTAAATTATCAGAAATAATCCAACTGAAGAAAATTCCGACCAGAATCACTGCTAAACTAACTAAAGCCAGCGATTTCAAATATTGGTGTAAAGCATTCAGATAAGAGCCATCATTATAATAGTAAGGAAAATAGACAATCGCAATGGACTGCAACATATTGTTCTTGAGGATTACGTAAGATGACGTTACATTCGCATCCAAACTGGAATCGTAATTTTGAAAATCGACTCTGCTGTCTGTTTTAAGAACTTTATTAATAATGTCAAGTGGAAGTTTTTTCTGAGGAACAAGACTTTCATCCTTGTTTGAGATCAAAAAATTGCCTTGAAGATCATAAATAATAATATCCTGATTGTTGATATCGGCAATTTCGTAAATATCATTGGCCAAAATTGTTGGTAAATCATCGGTTTCTACCTGTGTGTGACTCACAGAATAATCCAAGGCAGATAAAAGAGACTCAGCTTTACGCTGCATTTCAGTGCGGCTCTGCTCGAGTGAATTATTCTTCATTACGAAATAGGACATCACATATAAAACCCCAATACTGAGAAATGTGATGACAAGAAATCCCCAAAAAACTCTGTTCCGGAGGCTGTATCCTTTATATTTACTTAGCGGCATTTTGCTTCGACATTAGTTTTGCGACATACTTTCCAACGATATCAAATTCCAGGTTTACTTTATCTCCTACAGAAATATTCTTCATGTTCGTAAATTCCCATGTGTACGGAATTATAGCAACGGAGAATTCGTTATCCTTACTTTCTGCAACGGTAAGACTGATGCCGTTAACGGTAATGGAACCTTGCGGAACCGTAATAAAATCGCCCGCTGAATCGTACCTGAAAGTAATAAAATAACTTCCGTCTTTATTTTCCACAGCAATAACTTCGCCAGTTTTGTCTACATGTCCCTGAACAATATGTCCATCAAGTCGGCCGTTCATTTGAACACAGCGTTCAAGATTCACTTCAGTTCCAACTTTCCAGTCAATCAGGTTGGTTTTTTCCAGTGTTTCATCGATTGCTGTAACACGGTAGGTTTGGTCCGACAATTCAACAACCGTTAAACAGCAACCGTTGTGCGCTACACTTTGGTCTATTTTAAGCTCCGGAACAAATGGGCAGCTCAATGTAAAATGAATGTTACTACCCTCTCTCTGGATGTCTTCTACAATTCCCACGGCCTCAATAATTCCTGTGAACATAATATTATTTTGTTAAATTTGTATGATTCTAAATAAACATCAAAGATACTAAAAATGAGCAGCAAGCACCCAAAGATACGAGTAGGAATTTCCATTGGTGATTTTAACGGAATCGGTCCGGAAATCATCATGAAATCTCTGAAAGACAAAAGTATAACCGACTTTTTTACGCCAGTTATTTTTGGTTCCGGTAAGCTGTTCACCTATCAGAAAAACATCTTCAAGTTGCAGCTTAATTTCAATTACATTACCGAAGCTTCACAAGCACAGCATGGCAAACTGAATATGGTAAATCTTACCAAAGAAAATGCAAATGTGGATTTGGGAAACCCAACAGAAGAATCTTCTAAAATGGCAATCGATTCGCTTGAAGCAGCGACAAACGCACTGATGAACGGCGAAATTGACGTTTTGGTGACGGCACCCATCAACAAAGATGAAATGATGAAAGCCGGGTTCTCTCACGCTGGTCACACCGGTTACCTCGAAGAGAAATTTGAGAAAAAAGGATTGATGTTTCTTATTACAGATGACTTGAAAGTTGCGGTTTCTACGCACCACATTCCTATTGCGAAAGTTGCTGAAAACATTTCCAAAGAAAAAATAAAGAAACAGATTAAGCTTTTGAACCAATGCTTAATCGAAGACTTCCAAATCCAGAAACCAAAGATCGCTGTTTTAGGTCTGAACCCTCATTCTGGCGATGGAGGAATCATCGGAAATGAAGAAATAGAAATCATTACACCGGCAATTAAAGAAACTTTTGACAACGGAGTTTTGGCTTTTGGTCCATATCCGGCAGACAGCTTTTTCCAGCCCAACAAATACAAAAATTTTGATGCGGTTTTAGCAATGTATCACGATCAGGGATTGGCTCCATTTAAAACTTTAGCGTATGAAGACGGCGTAAATTACACAGCCGGTTTGCCATTCATCCGCACGTCACCCGATCACGGCGTGGCGTATGACATTGCAGGAAAAGGCATCGCAGATGAACGAAGTTTTTCTGAAGCCATCTTTGCGGCAATAAAAATTTTCCGAAACCGCTCTGAATACAATGATTTGATGCAAAACCGACTGGTTAATAGAAAAAAAGACGACAGAAACGGCGTAGACGAAGATTTACCAGATGAAAAACAGGAAACGAAGTGAGAAATTGTAAGCGTTTCTGAAGCTTTTATTTTGTTTTTAAAAAATATTTGTTATATTAAAAAATTTGCATATTTTTGCACCCTCATTTCATGGACAAGTTTAAAAACTATGACATTGAGTTTTCCGGACTAAAAACGGGAAAACATCAGTTTCAATTTGAGACAGATAAAGAGTTCTTTCAACTTTTCGGAACCGAACAGGATTTTACAGATCCAAAAATAAAAGTGGATGTACTACTTGATAAACACAGCACATTTATGGAGTTATTCATAAAAACCCACGGAACTGTAATGCTTGTGTGCGACATCAGCAATGAAGAATTTGAGCACCCGATTGAAAACGAAATTGATATTTTGGTAAATTTCGGTGAAGAGTTTGACGACAGCAATGAAGATGTAATCACCATCCCAATGCACGATCATACATTTAATATTGCTCAACTTGTGTACGAAAGCATCATGCTTGCGATACCGATGAAGAAGATTTCGCCCAACGTTTCCGAAGAAGATCTTGAGGCACTGAACAGATACAGTCCGAAAGAGGAAGAAGAAAACCAGGAAGAAACCGACCCACGTTGGGAAGCCCTGAAAAAATTAAAAGATAAAAATTAAAATAGTTTAAAATGATGAGAATTGAGCGATCAAAACCTCATCGCTCATCAAAAAAATTATAAGAAAATGGCACATCCAAAGAGAAGACAGTCGTCTACAAGAAGAGACAAAAGAAGAACACACTACAAAGCAGAAGTTCCTCAATTGGCTAAAGATGCTACATCAGGAGAACTGCACCTTTACCACAGAGCTCACTGGCACGAAGGAAAACTTTACTACAGAGGAAAAGTAGTAATGGAAAAAGAAGTAGAAACTACAGAAGAGGATTAAGATTACATCTTAATCGCTCGTTTTCATACAAAAACCGCCCGATTTTTAATATTTCGGGTGGTTTTTTGTTGTTTTTTAGTATCTTTGACATAATTAATTAAACCAACTTTTATGGACATTAAAGACATACAGAATCTTATTAAGTTTGTGTCTAAAGCTGAGGTTTCCGAAGTAAAATACAAAACCAAAGATTTCGAAATCACCATTAAAACTCCACTGGGAGGTAATGAAGTAAGCTATGTTTCTCAGCCGGCTGTTTACCAGCAAGCTCCGCAACAAATTGCAGCAAGTCCTGCTCCAACAGGTGCGCCTGCCGTAGCTGCTCCTGCAGAAGAAAGTACTGCAGCTGACGACAGCAAATACGTAACCATCAAATCTCCAATGATTGGTACTTTCTACAGAAAACCAGCACCAGATAAAGATGCTTTTGTAAACGTAGGAGACGAGGTTTCTCCAGGAAAAGTGGTTTGTGTTATTGAAGCGATGAAACTTTTCAACCAAATTGAGTCCGAAGTCTCCGGTAAAATTGTAAAAATCCTTGTGGACGACGCCACACCAGTTGAATACGACCAACCTTTGTTCCTTGTTGATCCTTCATAAAATTAGTTAGACATTAGAAGTTTGAATTTGGAGGTTATTTTTACTAACACCAAACTCTCTCATCATTTATCTAATTATATGATCATCTAATTAACTAATTAAAATTATGTTCAAAAAAATATTAATTGCTAACCGCGGCGAAATCGCGATGCGTATTCTCAGAACCTGTAAAGAAATGGGAATCAAGACTGTAGCTGTATATTCTACTGCAGATAAAGACAGTCTGCATGTGCGCTTTGCAGATGAAGCTGTATGCATCGGTCCGGCAATGAGCAAAGATTCTTATCTGAAAATTTCGAACATTATTGCTGCTGCAGAAATTACCAATGCAGATGCAATTCACCCGGGTTACGGTTTCCTTTCAGAAAATTCCAATTTCTCAAGAATCTGCCAGCAAAACGGCATTAAATTTATTGGCGCAACTCCGGAGCAGATTGACAGAATGGGCGACAAAGCCAACGCAAAAGCAACAATGAAAGAAGCCGGAGTTCCTTGTGTACCGGGTTCTGAAGGATTAATTGATTCCTACGAAGAAGCTGCAAAAACCGCTAAAGAAATCGGCTATCCTGTAATGATTAAAGCAACAGCAGGTGGTGGCGGAAAAGGAATGCGCCGTGTATGGAATGAAGAAGAACTGAAAGAACATTGGGAATCTGCAATTCAGGAAGCAGTTGCCGCTTTCGGAAACGGAGGAATGTATATGGAAAAGCTGATTGAAGAACCTCGCCACATTGAAATTCAGATTGCGGGTGATCAGTTCGGAAAAGCTTGTCACCTTTCTGAAAGAGACTGTTCCGTACAGAGAAGAAACCAAAAACTTACGGAAGAAACACCTTCGCCTTTCATGACTGAGGAACTTCGTCAAAAAATGGGCGACGCAGCAGTAAAAGCAGCTGAATACATTGGTTATGAAGGAGTTGGGACAATAGAATTTCTTGTAGATAAGCACAGAAATTTCTATTTCATGGAAATGAATACAAGAATTCAGGTGGAGCATCCGATTACCGAACAGGTAATAGATTACGACCTGATTCGCGAGCAGATTATGCTTGCAGCAGGCGAGAAAATTTCCGGTAAAAACCATTTTCCAAAACTTCACTCTATTGAGTGTCGTATCAATGCCGAAGATCCTTTCAATGATTTCCGTCCAAGTCCAGGAAAAATCAGCAGTCTGAATATTCCTGGTGGACATGGTGTAAGAGTTGACACCCACGTTTACGCCGGATATGTAATTCCGTCTAACTACGATTCCATGATTGCAAAGCTTATCACAACGGCACAAACCCGCGAAGAAGCCATTGCAAAAATGAGACGTGCGCTGGAAGAATTCTATATTGAAGGAGTAAAAACGACTATTCCTTTCCACAGACAGTTGATGGACGACCCTGATTTTATAGCAGGAAACTACACCACAAAATTCATGGATGATTTTGTAATGAATCCTGAATACGACAACTAATAAAAATTAATTTCATTAAAACCGCTTCCTTCTGGAGCGGTTTTATATTTTATGTAACACTTAAAATCGTTAAATTTGTCTAAATTCATTTAATATGGCAACAGCAAAAAAAGCACAGAATTCAGAGTATTTTATCGGTCTGGAAAATCAGTATGGCGCTCATAATTACCATCCACTTCCGGTAGTTTTGGAACGCGGAGAAGGAGTATACGTTTGGGACGTTGAGGGAAAACAATACTATGATTTTCTTTCAGCTTATTCTGCAGTAAATCAAGGCCATTCGCACCCGAAAATTGTGGACGCATTAGTCGAGCAGGCAAAAAAACTTGCGCTTACTTCCCGGGCTTTTTATAATGCGAACCTCGGTGTTTACGAGAAAAGAATTACTTCGCTTTTTGGTTTCGACAAAGTACTTCCAATGAATTCCGGAGCTGAAGCTGTAGAGACTGCAATCAAACTTGCCAGAAAATGGGCTTATGAAGTGAAAGGAATTCATGGCAATGAAGCTAAAATCATTGTTTGCGAAAACAATTTTCATGGTCGCACAACTACCATCGTTTCTTTTTCCAACGATCCGGATGCACACAATAACTACGGACCATTTACACCAGGATTTATCAAAATTCCTTACAATGATCTGAAATCTCTCGAAGACACTTTAACTGCTGATTCACAGAACATTGCAGCATTCCTTGTAGAGCCTATTCAGGGTGAAGCCGGAGTGTATGTTCCGGATGAAGGATTTTTGAAAAAAGCCGCCGAAATTTGTAAGAAACACAATGTTCTGTTTATCGCAGACGAAGTTCAAACGGGAATTGCAAGAACAGGAAAATTAATTGCGTGTCATCATGAAGATGTGCAACCAGACATTGTTATTCTCGGAAAAGCGCTTTCCGGCGGAATGTATCCGGTTTCTGCTGTTTTAGCCAATGATGAAATTATGAATGTAATTCATCCCGGACAACACGGTTCAACATTTGGCGGAAATCCTTTGGCTTGTGCTGTTGCGATGGCTGCATTAGATGTTGTGGAAGAGGAAAACCTTTCAGAAAAAGCGGCAAAACTAGGAGAAATTTTCAGATCTGAAATGAAAAAACTTGCAGAGAAATTTGATTTGATTGCCAATGTACGCGGAAAAGGATTACTGAACGCTATTATCATTAATGATTCTCAACACTCTCCTACGGCTTGGAATCTTTGTGTAGCCCTTAAAGAAAATGGTCTTCTCGCAAAACCTACGCACGGAAATATTATACGCCTTGCCCCGCCTTTGGTTATTACCGAAGAACAATTGATGGAATGCGTTAAGATTATCGAAAAAACTGTAGAGAACTTTAAGAACTAACCTTCCTGTACAGTTCAAAATATTCCCGTGCCATGCGTTCGTAACTGAATTTCTTGGCATGGGATTTTAATTTTTCTTGGAATGAAGAATCTTTTGAAAAAGCTTTTATCCCGTTTCGGATTGTTTGAAGCATTTCTTCCGGCTCGAAACCTTCAAAATAAAATGCAGCATCTCCTCCAATTTCCGGCAAACTCGTAAGTTTACTCAGGAAAACTGGCTTTCCAAAATACATAGCTTCAATAGGCGGTATCCCAAAACCTTCAGCGAGTGACGGATGAAGTAGCGCTTCACAATTCTGGATCAATGAATACTTTTCTGCGTCGGAAATATTGCGCAGGATGTGAACTTTGTGGCTTAAATTATTATCGGCAATAAAGTCTAAAACCTGTTTTTCGTAGTCTTTTTTTCCGCCGGAAACCACCATCACCAAGTCTTCCTCAAGTTCAGAAATAATTTTCAACAGACTCATTTGATTTTTCTTCGGAAATAGCACTCCTATATTGAGAAAGTATTTCTTACCCTTCAGAAGCGGGAACTTTTGTTCAAACTTCCTGTCTTCCGGAAATTGAAGACCATTGTAAATCACATCAACTTTCTGCTCTGTTCTAATTGAGAATAAATGTCTGTTTTTCAGATAGTCTTCTTTCACAAATTCTGAGATGCAGACCACAACATCCGCATTTGATACGTTTTTATTCACTCGCTGGATGTTACGCTTCAGCTTGGCTTGGGAAAAATCTTCATGAAGAAAATTGAGATCGTGCAACGTCACAATTTTTCTTTGTGATTGTGGCTTGTGGTGAAAATACGATGAAAGTTGATGAGAAACATGAACCAACGGATATCGGTTTCCAAAAAAGGGATTGAATTTCTGATGTTTCTTCCAGTCAATATTTTTAAAGCCTTTAACCGGAATATTTTCTTTTGGTCCGTAAAAAACCACATCGAGATCCTGCAAATCCATCTCAGAAAGGCCGAGAGAAAGCGCAGAAAAAACCTTTGCAATACCGGAATGCGGGTATCTTAAACGTTCCAGATCAACAAGGACGGTGTTTCTCGACATAATTTTTACAAATATATTTATATTATTTTTGCTGAAAATATTTAATTGGGAAATAAAGTCGCTTTACTTATTCCTCACCATTTCAACCTTTATCAGGGAATTATTAAAAATCTCGAATCTGCGGGGTTTCAGGTCGAAATTTTGGTCGTGACTGACAGGCAATTTAAGTACAAAAATATTTCGCAAAAGCTTAAAAATTTCTACCAGAAAACATTTTTGAAAAATAAAGATTTCAAAAAGCAGCTGAAAATTCAAAACCATTCTGAAGATTTACTTGATAATTTGGAAAAATATCATGGAAAACTGGATTATGCATTAGTCATAAGACCCGATTATTTCTCTGTTGAATCTTTACAAAAGCTGAAAGAAAAAACCTGTTATACAGCTGCTTATCAATGGGATGGCTTTGAAAGGTATCCCGAAATAATGGAATACATCGAAATTTTTGATGCGTTTTTCACATTCGATCCGATGAATTATAAAAATTATCAGTACAAATATTTTAATCTGAAATTCACGACGAATTTTTATCTGGACAACCTGAAATCTGATCCGTCAAAAGAGCAACCCGAAACTGTATTTTTTCTTGGAAGCTATTTACCGAACCGAACTGAAAAAGTTTTTGAAATTGCAGAATTTTTCCGTCAGGAAAACATCGATTCTAATATACAGATTGTTTACCCGCATTCATCAGTTCCGTCGCAATTACAGCAAGCCAATGTAACCGTGCGGAAAAACAATGCAGATTATCTGGAGATGATTGAAGAGATGCAGAAAGCCTCTTGTCTGTTGGAATTCAGTAATAAAGAAATCCACAACGGCTTGTCTTTCAGGGTATTCGAAGCTCTGCATTATCGAAAAAAAATAATCACTGACAATCCGGATCTCAGAAATTTTGATTTTTATGATTCCGACAATATCTTTGTGTGGGAAGGTGATAATCTGGACGGTTTGAAAACGTTCTTAAAGAAACCCTATAAAAATTTAGATCCGAAAATTGTAGAAAAATATGGATTTACAAGTTGGATCAATAATATTTTCAATATTCAGCCACAGTAAATGGGAATTTACAGGAAAATAAAATATCAGATCAGGAAAATCAATCGTATTCGGCGGTTGGAAAAATCGATGGTAACTCCCTATCAAACAGAGAAAAAGCAAATTCATCATTTTGATTTCCCAGTTTTTGAAAATCCACAAGTTTCGATTATTATCCCGTTCCACAATCAGCTGGATTACACTTTAAACTGTCTGAAATCCATTCACGACAATCTTCCACAAATTTCATTTGAGATTATTCTGATGGACGATAAAAGCTCCGAACCTATCAGTTTTGAAGGAATCGGAAACATTCGCGTGATCAGAAATGAAGAAAATCTGGGATTCCTACGGTCGTGCAATCGCGGAATTCAAGAAGCAAAAGGAGAATTCATTTATTTACTCAACAACGATACTGCCGTTAAAAAAGGATTTCTGGATGAACTATTTTACGTTTTCGAAAATTTCGAAAATGTTGGAGTTGCCGGATCGATGTTGTTGAACGCCGATGGAACTCTGCAGGAAGCCGGAAGCATGCTTATGGTTGAAGGCCGGATCGAGCAGATTGCGAGTAAAAAGAAAATGTATTATCCGGGCATCAACTACATTTATAAAGTGGATTACTGCTCTGGATGCAGCATGATGTTCAGGAAGTTTTCGGACGACGGAAAAATCAACCTTTTCGACGACGCCTTTGCTCCTGCTTATTTTGAAGATACAGACCTTTGTCTTTCTATTAAATTCAATCAGGGAAAAGATATTTACTACACTCCATTTTCGCAGGTTTATCATTTTCAGGGCGTTTCATATAACGCGAAGAAAAACGGTGAAACTTCGGCGAAAGACAAAATTTACGAAAAAAACAAAGCCTACTTCCAGAAAAAATGGAAAAATCAGCTTGCAGAAATTAAAGCTACTGTCGTTGAAGAACGCTTACTGGAACTCAATCAGAACAAAAATATTTTCTTTTACAATAACCGTGTTCCGGAGTATGACCAGAATTCAGGCGAGTTGCGACTTACAGAAATCATTAAAGCCTACAAAAAAATGGGCTATAATGCTGTTTTTGTCACCAGAAAAAATAAAATTGAAAATCCATACAACGAGTATTTTCAGCGCCTTGGCGTTTGCGTTTACTACGAACATCTTGCCTTAGCCGATTTAAGAATTTTTTATAAAAGATTTAAAGCACGGGAAGTTATCGCATGGCTTTATGCCGCCAATATTTTCAAGAAATACTATCATTCTGTAAAAAAGAATTTCCGGAAAAGTTTTGTGGTTTACGACATGGTAGATATTCATCACCTTCGTTACCAGCGCGCACTGGAGACTGCTCCCGATAATAAAGAATATCAAAAAAACTATGCTGCTTTTATCAAGATGGAAAAATTTGCTTCGGAAAAAGCGGATGTCATCATTCCGATTTCGGAGGAAGAAAACCAGTATATGGCGCATTTTGCCGAAGGTAAAAAGAGAATCGTAATCTCCAACATTCATTATCCTAAAGTTAATCTTGATGAAATTCCGACGTTTGAAGAAAGGAAAGATTTGCTGTTTGTAGGTTCCACACATCATCCGAATATTGATGCAGTCTATTTTTTGGTGAATGAAATTATGCCAATTGTGTGGCAGAAACATCCTGAAATAAAGCTGAATGTTGTAGGCGGCGTTAACGAAAGCATTCATGATATTAAAAATGAAAAGGTGATTTTCCATGGTTTTCAGCCAGACATTAATCCGTTCTTTCTTAACAACAGAATAATGGTTGCGCCGCTTCGTTTCGGAGCCGGTGTAAAAGGCAAGATTGGTCAGGCTTTTGAGTTTTTTCTTCCGGTTGTTGCAAGCGGCGTTGGCGCCGAAGGAATGCTGAACGAAAAGAAAGACAATATTTTATTGGCAGAAACAGCCGAGGAATTTGCTGAAAAAATCATTGAGATTTATACCGATAAAAACCTTTGGATAGAAATTCAGAACAGGTCATTGGATACGCTGGATTTGTTCTCAAGAGAAACTCTTTACCAGAAAATAAATCAGATCAACCCTTTTGCTTAATTCTAAAATCATGAAAAACAGGCCAACAATTTCAGGATACGGATATGTAAGAAATGGCTTTTCTTACGGCGTTCCTTTTTTGGAATCAATCTTGAGCGTGCTATCGATTTGTGATGAATTTATAGCTGTTGTAGGCGATTCTACCGACGGAACCCGCGAGGCAATTGTCGCTCTAAATAATCCCAAAATCAAAATTGTTGACACTGTTTGGGACGAAAACCTTAAGAAGGACGGAAAAGTTTTTGCAATACAGTCCAACACTGGACTTAGTCACTGCACCGGCGATTGGGTTTTTCATATTCAGGCGGATGAAGTGATCCACGAGAAAGACTTACCGAAAATTGTAGAATTCATTCAAAAATATAATAACGACACCCGTGTTGATGGGTTTCTGCAGCCATTTCTGCACTTTTGGGGAGATTACGGCCACATTCGGAATTCCAGAAGAGTTCACCGTAATGAAATCCGGATTTTCAAAAATTCGCCTCAGATAAGAGCATACCGGGATTCGCAGGGTTTCAGAAAATTCAATTCAATCCAAAATTACGAAAACGGAACCGAAAAAGGCACTAAGCTGAACGTCATCAAATTAGACGCTCCTATATTTCATTACAATGCCGTGAAAAACCCGCGAACAATGATGATGAAAGCGCATAATTTCACGTACTATTACGGTCATCAGGAAAAAGTTCTGCACGAAGCCCCTGAAGAAAAATTCAATTATCATCAGGTGGACCGCGTTACGGAATTCAAGGGAAGGCACCCGAAAGTAATGGAAGAAGCGATTCGAAACTATACCTATAAATTTGAGCACGACACGTCCAAAGCAGAGTGGAAAACCAAAGACAAATACCTGCAGAAAATCGAAGATTTTCTTGGCGTTCGCTTTTTCGAGTATAAAAATTATAAGCTAATTAAATAATCAGTCGCGGGAATAATCGTCCTGAATTCTTACGATATCGTCTTCCCCGAAATAAGTTCCTGTCTGAACTTCAATAAAAACCATTAACTGTTCTGTACGGTTTTCAATACGGTGTTTGGCGCCCAAAGGAATGAAAATGCTTTCACCATATCTCACCGTGTGTTCTACTTCGTCCAAAACAACAACGGCTTCACCTTCAACAACAGTCCAAAATTCCTGGCGGTAATGGTGGTATTGGTAAGAAAGTCTTTGCCCGGGATTTACTTCAATTCTCTTTAATTTGTAATGGTTTTCATCTTCCAAAACAAAATATTTTCCCCAAGGTCTTTCTCCAATTTCAGGCATTGTTAACTAAATTTAATGCAAAACTAAATAAAATCTCTCAGATTCTGTAAAAAATCAATTTTTCGCTAAATTTGCCCTTTAATTTTTTTGAAGGCATGAGCAAAGTGAGAGTGCGTTTCGCACCAAGTCCGACCGGACCTTTACATTTAGGAGGAGTAAGAACTGCACTGTACGATTATCTTTTTGCAAAAAATCAGGGTGGCGATTTTGTTTTACGTATTGAAGACACCGATACCGCCCGTTATGTGGAAGGCGCTGAAGAATATATTATGGAAGCGTTGGAATGGTGTGGAATTATCCCAGATGAAAGCCCGAAACACGGAGGAAACTACGGTCCATATCGCCAATCGGAAAGACGGGAAATCTACGACTGTTATGTTGAACAGATCTTGAAAACAGAATACGCCTATCTTGCTTTCGACACTCCGGAAGAACTGGATGAAATCCGCAAAGAATTTGAGGAAAAGGGTGAAGTTTTCGCCTACAACCATATCACAAGACAGCGTCTGAAAAATTCTGAAGCATTGCCAAAAACCGAAGTTCAGAAATTGCTTGATGAAAAAGTACCTTATGTGGTGCGCTTCAAAATGCCTATTGACCGGACTTTAAATCTTGATGACATTATCCGCGGCAAGTTTTCAGTAAATACCGACACTTTGGATGATAAAGTTCTGGTAAAAAACGACGGAATGCCCACTTATCATTTCGCAAATATTGTTGATGACCACGAAATGGAAATTTCCCATGTTATTCGTGGTGAAGAATGGCTTCCTTCTTTAGGTTTGCATTATTTGCTGTATGAAGCAATGGGATGGGAAAAACCACAGTTCGCACACCTTTCACTCATTCTAAAACCTGAAGGAAAAGGAAAACTAAGCAAGCGCGACGGTGATAAATTTGGATTCCCGGTTTTCCCGCTTAATTTTACAGATCCTGCGACAGGAGTTGTTTCTAAAGGTTACCGCGAAGAAGGTTACCTACCTGAAGCTTTTATGAATATGGTTGCGCTTTTGGGTTGGTCTCCGGCAAACGACCGTGAGATTTTATCAATGGAAGAAATGGTGCAAGAATTTGATCTTCATAAAGTTCACAAAGCTGGAGCAAGATTCAGCAAAGAAAAAGCCGAATGGTTCAATCATGAATATCTAAAGACAAAATCCGCTTCTGAAATTCTGGAAATCCTGAAAAGTGATCTATCACTCGAGATTTCTAATGTAAATGATGATAAATTGCTTAAGATCATCAGTTTAATGCAGGAAAGAGCCACATTTGCAAAAGACATTTATCATGAAGGGAAATTCTTTTTCGAGGCACCGGTTTCCTACGACGAGAAAGCGGTAAAAAAAGCATGGACTCCAGAAACTCCAACTCTTCTTGCAGGTTTTCAGGAAGTTTTGGAAAACATCAACAATTTTGAAAATGCAGATCTTAAGCAAAACATTCAGGACTTCGCTGCAGAAAAAAGTGTTGGAATGGGAAAAATTATGATGCCTCTTCGCCTTGCTTTAGTTGGCGAACTGAAAGGTCCGGACGTACCCGATATTTTACAAATCCTTGGTAAAGAGGAAAGTATCGCACGGATAAAAAATGCACTGAATAATATTCAGTAACATTCCCTAATTTTTTATAAATTTGATGTACTAATTCGCAAGAAAAATAATGGAATATTTAAGTTTTGAACTTCCTGTAAAAGAACTGATGGATCAGTATCAAACCTGCTCCCTGGTTGGTGAAGAAAGTGGTGTTGATGTTAAGTTGGCCTGCGCTCAGATTGAAGATAAAATCATCGAAAAAAAGAAAGAAATCTACGGAAACCTAACTCCGTGGGAAAGAGTACAGCTCTCTCGTCATCCGGACCGTCCTTACACACTGGATTTCATCAACGGAATTGTAGATAAGGACAGTTTCCAGGAACTTCACGGCGACAGAAACTTTGCGGACGACCCTGCAATGGTTGGAGGCTTAGCTACTATCGACGGAAACCGTGTGATGATTATCGGTACGCAGAAAGGTAGAACCACTAAAGAAAGGCAGCACAGAAGATTTGGGATGCCGAATCCGGAAGGATACAGAAAAGCACTTCGCTTAATGAAACTTGCTGAAAAATTCAGAATACCGGTTATTACACTTCTCGACACTCCTGGAGCATATCCTGGTCTTGAAGCTGAAGAAAGAGGACAGGGAGAAGCCATTGCACGAAATATATATGAAATGACCATCCTTAAAACCCCACTTTTCACGTATATTATTGGTGAAGGAGCCAGTGGTGGAGCTTTGGGAATTGGTGTAGGGAATAAAGTGTACATGCTCGAAAATACATGGTATTCGGTAATTGCTCCGGAAAGTTGCTCATCAATTCTGTGGAGAAACTGGGATCATAAAGAAGATGCAGCCAACGCGCTGAAACTTACGCCGAACGATATGCTGCACAACAAACTTATCGATGGAATTATTGAGGAACCTCTTGGTGGCGCACATTACGAACCGCAAGTTGCCTACAACAACTTAAAAACCTCCATTCTTCATAATATTGCTGCCTTCAGCAAGTTTAGCGGAAAAGAGCTCGTTAATCAGAGACAGGACAAATTCATCGCGATGGGTGAATTTAAAGGATAAACAAAAAATCCGGTGAATTGATCACCGGATTTTTTTTATTTCTTTCTTGGCGGGGTGAGCGTAATCACAATATCCCGGTTGACATCTTTCCTGGATGAGTATTTCGCATCGCAAACATTAGTTGTAATGTTATAAGTACCTTTATTAACCAGAATGAAATTCTTGTTATTTGCAGGAACATTCAGGTTATAGAATTTTTTGCCCGCAATTTTCACAATCATATTACATTTCGACTTGTTTTCTATCTGAATATATGCCTCTCTCCTGTTCGGATCATTATTGAACAGATGCGTTAATAATGCTGCAGTGGCTTTATTTTTGTCATTCACACCATCCCTTCCAACATCCTTTTTAACATCGCTTTTTAATTTTTGTTTCGTTAAAGGCGTTACTTCAGGCTTTGCTACTTTGGCTTGCTGAGCAGGAGTTTTTTTATTGTTGATTACCGCAAAAAGTTTCCGCTTAAATTCCGGTGTTTTCGGGTGATTGGGATTATGTTTAATAAAGTTGGCAATAATTTGTGGATTATCTGTTTTTTCAACTTGCGCTACGGTATACTTTTGCGCATACGCAGAAAACGAAAACATAAAACATAAGAGATAGAGAAATTTCTTCATGAATGGTCTGTGTTTTTTGTGATACAATTTAGTTAATAACGGCAAAACTCTGTTTTTAGTTTATGCAGAATTTATTATCTTTGCAACGCTTAAAAATAAGCATTTTATTCAACTCTAAATATAAAAATTAACAATATGTATACACCGGTTGCTGCAGACGTAGCTAAACTAAGAAACACAACAGGAGCAGGAATGATGGACTGCAAAAAAGCCCTTATTGAAGCGGAAGGAGACTTTGAAAAAGCGATTGAAATCCTTAGAAAAAAAGGACAGAAAGTTGCTGCAAACAGAGCCGACAGAGAGTCTACTGAAGGTGCTGTAATTGCAAAAGTAAACAGCGACAACACCAGAGGTGTAATCATCGCTCTTAACTGCGAAACTGACTTTGTTGCTAAAAACGACGATTTCGTAAAAATGGCTCACGATCTTGCTGAACTTGCTTTGGATAAAACTAAAGAAGAGTTTCTTGCTGCAGATTTCGGAGGTATTTCTGTTGCTGAAAAACTTACTGAGCAAACAGGAGTTATCGGTGAAAAAATTGAAGTTGGTTCTTTCGAAACGATTGAAGGTCCATTCCTTGGAGCTTACATCCACGCAGGAAATAAAATTGCTGCCATCACTTCCCTTTCAGACAACGTAAGCGGTGCTGATGAAGTAGCAAAAGCAGTTTCTATGCAGGTAGCTGCGATGAACCCAATCGCTTTGGATGAAACTAAAGTTTCTCAGGAAACCATCGATAAAGAACTGGAAATCGAAAGAGAACTTCTTACTAAAGAAGGTAAGCCAGCGAACATTATCGATAACATCCTTAAAGGAAAAATGCAGAAATTCTACAAAGAAAACACATTGGTACACCAAGCTTTTATTAAAGATGGAAACCAATCGGTTGCAGACTATGTAAAATCTCTTAACGACGACCTTAAAGTAGTTGGATTTGTAAGAGTAAGCCTTACTTAATCTCTGCTGCATAATATTTTGAATCTCTGTCCAATCGGGCAGAGATTTTTTTTGCTTGAAATTGAGTACTTTTGTTACCCCAAAATCCGGTATGAAATTAACCCTGAATTTCAATAAAATATTCGTCAGCTTTCTACTGCTGCTTTCTTCAATTGCACACGCACAATACATTGAAATTGAGGAACATTACACCGAAGAAGAACTTGTAAAAGATATTTTCCTCGGCACAAACTCTGCAGCTTGTATTGACGTCAGCAACATTTCTGTGAAGGGAGGAAACTTCGGAACGTATCATAAAAGTTACGGATATTTCAATGCGAACGGCTCCAGTTTTCCAATCGAAGAAGGTCTGATTTTGAGCACGGGGAAAGCTGAATCTGCAAAAGGACCGAACAGCTACATTTTACAGGAATCCGCAAGCAACTGGTTGGGAGATAGCGATTTGGAAGATGCTCTACATATTTCTTCAACACACAATGCAACTATTCTTGAATTCGATTTTATTTCTCACAACACCAATCGAATAAGTTTCGATTATATGTTTTCTTCAGAACAGTATTTATCATATCCCCAAAGTTACCAATGCGATTACACGGACGGATTTGCTTTTCTGATAAAAAAAGCCGGCTCAACAGACCGCTATGAGAATATTGCAGTTATTCCCAACACCGATATTCCCGTTGCAGTTAACACCATTCGTGGGCGAAGCTTAAATGGTAATTGTCCTGCACAAAACGAGCAGTATTTTGGCGGGTTTAATGACAATGATCACCCCACTAATTTTAACGGACAAACCAAGGTGCTCACTGCCCAAAGTGAAATTGAACCCGGCGTGAAATACCACATAAAACTGGTAATCGCAGACCAGGGCAATCCGCTTTATGATTCCGCTGTATTTTTGAAAGCGGGAAGCTTTACAGGTCAGAAAAACCTGGGACCAAACCGAATGATTGCGGATGGAAATGCTTTGTGCGCCAATCAAACTTTAACATTGGACGCCGCAGTTGCCGGAGCAACTTCATACCAATGGTTTTTGAACGGAAGTCCAATTAGCGGAGCGAATCAATCTGAGTATTCGGTGACAGGTCCGGGAAATTATTCAGTGGAAATTGATGATAATGGTTGCTTAATAAAAGGCAGTATCATTATTGAATACTATTCCGATGCAGCCATCACAACAAAAACTTTTATGAACTGCGATGTGAATTTTGACGAGTTAATTCCAGTTGATTTCAATACTATTTCACCACAAATAATTACACACAGCGGAAGTTACACGATTAAGTATTATTTAGATGAAGTTGATGCGCAAAACGGAGCGAGCAACAATCTACCCAATAACTGGAATTATTCCAGCAACACAACTGTGTATGTTCGAGCTGAGAACAGTTACTGCGATCCTGTTTTTGGCTCCATTAATTTTGAGGTGGGCGAAAAAATTTCAGTAATCCGGGTAGAAATTACAGATGAAATCTGCGATCCAGAAATAGATGGAACTGCAGAAACAGATCTCAGCGTGTATGAAAATTTGTTCAGTACCGAAGCTGGTGTGCATTTTCAGTATTTCGATTCAGAAACCAAAGCGCAGAACAATCTGGGAGCTATCGCACCAACCTTATCATTCAGCGGCACCAAAACCTTCTATGTCCGGATTGAAAAAAGTGGTTTATGCCCTGAAATTGTATCAGTTACACTTACCGTGAAAAGCTCTGAAATTTCCTCAGTTTTAGAAAATAAGATCGTGTGTCCCGGCCAAAGTACGGTCCTTGATGCCGGTTTAGGTTACGACTCTTACGAGTGGAATACCGGTGAAACTTCTTCATCAATTTCTGCAGGTGTAGGTGAATACTTTGTCGATTTAGAAAAAAATGGATGCGTTTATCGCCAACATGTTACAGTAAGTGAAGCACAGCCACCAGTAATAGCGAATATTGAGATTTCAGGAAACACTGCGGTTGTTTTTGTAACAGAAGAATCTGCACCTTATCTGTTTTCTCTGGACGGCATTAATTTCCAGCCATCCAATACATTTACCAATCTTCCGAGAGGACTTCATACGATGTATGTAAAAGGAGCGGACGATTGCGCAGTTGCTACAGAACAGTTTGTTATTATTAATCTGATTAATGTAATTACTCCAAACGGTGACGGTTACAATGATGAACTGAACTATGAAGATCTGAAAATCAAAAACAATGTAACGATAAAAGTTTTCGACCGCTTTGGAAACACCGTTCACTCAGGAAACGAGAATACGCTGAAGTGGGACGGAAAAAGCTTTGGTAAACCATTACCAACCGGGACTTATTGGTATGTAATTTCCTGGACAGAACCCGCAATTGGTGAAATCAAAACTTATCACGGTTGGGTGTTGCTGAAAAACAGAAATTAATTTTCCTATTCATTTTAACAGAAAACTAAAAGTTTAACCAAACTTTAACCCTATTTTTCCATCTAAACTTTCGTACTGAAGCAGATACAGAGTATTTTTGCCCAACATTTATGAAGAAGTTTCTCAGCGCATTTTTGTTTCTCCTCATTCTGACAGTGAAAGCTCAGGTTTTCAACGGCGAAATTCTTATCCGCGACCATTCTCAATACTATCTCAACCAGGTTTTTGTAACCAACCTTACAGACCACAAAACAGTTTCGGCCAATTACCTGGGTGAGTTTTCTATTGCTGCAAAACCGGGTGATGTTGTACGATTCACCTCGATCGTTACGGACAGAATGGACATCAAAGTAACAGAAACCCTTCTCCAGAACAGAAAAAATTATATCGAGCTGAAAATTGCATATTACGATATTCAGGAAGTAGTCATCAGTAAGTTCAAACCGACAGGAAATCTTCGCCGCGACATCAGTTCGCTAAAAGCAGACGAGAAAAACATGGAGTTGCAGAAAATGATTGGTTTGCCACAGCCGAAAGGAAATGGTGCGCCTCCAATACAGCCGCTGACTGAATTTGCGAACGGTGGACTGGCTTTCAATTTGGGAAGCATTTACGATGCTATTTCAGGGGAACGAAAAAAGAAAGAAAGAGCGATGAAATATGAGCAAATGACATCTGCTATTTCAAAAATTCGTCAGTTTTACGGTACACAGTATTTCACCAATCTTAGAATTCCTGAACCATTGATTGACAACTTTCTGCAATTTGTCTATACATCCGATAACATCAATTTTTATGTTGAAAGAAATAATTTTGATGCTGTGGCGGTGTTCATTGAAAAATATCAGCCGATTTATCTGCGCAGAGTAAGAAATTCTAACCTTACTCAAGACGTAAAATAATGTGAGAATCCTTTGGATTCTGAAGCTTTTTTCTGTTTCTATCCAATAATTCTTACTATTTTAGCGTTTATACAAAACCGACAACTACGAGAAAAATTTTTTGAAATTTGAAATGAAAAAACTTCTTTTCATATTTGGTCTTTTTATGTTCGCGCTGGCTCCTGCTCAGCAAAAAATGAAGGACTACAAACATATCCTAAAAAGTAAAAGCATTTACGAAATTGATGCATTTCTTAAAGATGCACATCCCGATGATCCACGCCGTGCTGTACTGAAGCCGCGCCTAATGGGGATGATTAAGGATTATATTAAAAAAGCTCACCCAAAAGACCAGCGACTGAAAGATATGCAGGAAAAACTGGCTTTGCTCCGAAGAAGACCTCATACAAAAATCAGCTTCGAAGAGATGAACGAAATCATCAAACAGAAGCAGATTGCAAAATACAAACAGGAACTCGCAGAAAGGCAGTCTGGCTTTACAAGAAACAGCGCAGGTGGTGGAGTTACGGCAACAGCACCCGTTTTCGCTGGTAGTACAGCTGCTTTTTCCAGCGACGCTGAAGAGGCTGAATTCAAAATGCTGATGAATACTTCTCCGGAAGAACACAAAAGAAAGACCGTTCACATCCTGAACAAACTTTTTGATAACGACCCAAGCAGCGACGAAACTATTGTTTTGGTCAACAACAAAAGCGACTGCAATATTATTGTCCGTATCGAAGGTGCTAATAACCTTACTTACCGTTTGCCTGTGGCTACAAAATCTGAAAATTCGATGGTTGTGAAAAAAGGAGAATACATTTTCTCAAGTTTGGTTTGTGGTGCACAGTACGCATCGCAGAAAACGCTGGACAAATCGATAATGGTAGCGTTGGACAATCCTAAAAAATAACCTGAAATTATAGTAATGCAAAGGTTGCCTAAAACAACGGCTACCCTACAATAGAAATGGGCAAAAATAAACTGGCGAGATTCGCAGAAAATAAAATCCTTCCGAATGTTTTTCAGCCAACGAGAGAGGAAGCTTTGGCAGGATATCACCTTAAAGGAAAATGGAAACAGGAAGTTTTCAAAAACGAAAATCCACTGGTTCTGGAATTGGGATGTGGTAAAGGAGAATACACAGTGGGCCTTGCAAAAGCTTTTCCGGAAAAAAACTTTATCGGAATTGACATTAAAGGAGCTCGATTTTGGTTCGGCGCAAAAGAAGCGATTGAAAAGAATTTGCACAACGCAGCTTTTCTAAGAACTCAGATTGAACTCGTTGATGGCTTTTTCGCAGAAAATGAAGTAGACGAAATTTGGATAACTTTTCCCGATCCGCAGATTAAATACAGACGGACCAAACACCGGATGACCCACCCCGATTTCCTGAACCGTTATAAAAAATTTCTGAAAAAAGGAGGAATCATGCACCTTAAAACTGATTCAGAATTTTTACACGGATATACTTTGGGATTGCTGCAGGGATTGGATTACCAGATTCTCACAGCACATCACGATATTTACGGAGCACCTGAATACGATCCGGATACTCCACTGTTAAGAGAAATAAGAACGTACTACGAAGAACTGTTTTCGTCAAAAGGAAAAACTATAACCTATATAAAATTCAGACCCGAAAAAAATCAAGAACCTTAAATTAATCCGAAAAGAAAAGAGTGAAAAAAATGATGTTGGGAATCTGTGCTTTTGTAGCCGTTTCCCTCTCCGCACAAAAAAAACAAAAAGATTAGAGATATACTTCACACTAAAGATATCGGCAAAATCGAACGTTTTCTGGCAACCGCACATCCGGAAGACCCAAGAAGAACGGTGTTAAAACCCAAACTGATTAACCTTAAGAACAAAAGCTGGACTAAACCGGGACAGGCAATACCAATGCCCGTTTATAAAGTTGACCAAAATTCAGAAAATTCTGTTGTGGTAACCAATCCGGAAACCGAAGAGTTTCAGCAGCTGATTTCCATTTCTCAGAATGAACACAAAAGCAGAACCGTTAACCTGCTGAATACACTTTTTGATAATGACAATAACAGTACTGAAACTATTTTACTGGTAAGAAACAATTCCGACTGTAATATGATTCTTCGAATTAATGGAGCCGATAAAAAGCACAATCTTGCGGTTCCTGCAAAGGGCGAAAATACGCTCGTAATTAAGAAAGGACGTTATGACATGACAGCGAATGTTTGTAGCGGTAAATATGCTTCAGTGAAAGACATCCAAAAAAGTTCACAAATTATTTTGAACAGCACACCAATAAAACTACTTGCCAAGGCCAGTGCTGCTCCTGCGATTGGCAAGAAGTTAAACGCACAGAAATAGAAAACCATTAGATAATAAAAAAAGCGCCCTGAAATCAGAGCGCTTTTTTATGTGTAAGACAAAATCTTATTCTGCATCGAAATCAGTATCTGCGTCTGCAGTTACTTTTTCTCCTTCTTCTTTAGACTTTTCTTTGTCTGCTTTTCTTTGAGAAAGACCTTCCTTGATAGAATCTGAAACTACAGAAAGAATCATATCGATAGACTTGGAAGCATCGTCGTTTCCAGGAATAACGTAATCAACTTTACGAGGATCAGAGTTTGTATCTACGATAGCAAACACAGGGATACCCAATTTCTTAGCTTCAGTTACGGCGATGTGCTCGCTCATAATATCCACTACGAAAAGAGCTGAAGGAAGACGCACCATGTCAGCAATTGAACCTAAGTTTTTCTCAAGATTTGCTCTTTGACGGTCAACCTGAAGTCTCTCTTTTTTCGATAAAGTTTCGAAAGTACCGTCTTTCTTCATTTTATCGATGTGGTTCATCTTCTTAACAGCTTTACGGATTGTAACGAAGTTCGTTAACATTCCACCCGGCCATCTTTCAGTAATATAAGGCATGTTAAGCTCTGCAGCGTGTTTTGCTACTACTTCCTTAGCTTGTTTTTTTGTAGCTACGAAAAGAACTTTTTTACCTGCAGAAGTAATTTTTTCCAAAGCGTTACAAGCTTCGTCCAATTTTACTGCTGTTTTATGTAAATCTACGATGTGAATACCGTTTTTCTCCATGAAGATGTATGGAGCCATATTTGGATTCCACTTACGGGTCATGTGACCGAAGTGTACACCTGCCTCTAAAAGGTCT
>JAEWZO010000042.1 GCA_023458415.1 Bacteroidota bacterium | reverse complement strand
GCGACCAATATTTAGACGGATGAAGTTTGTACAGTGCCTCTTTTATGACCCAGATTACGGTTAGAAACTCAGTTTCATTTTCGTTTGCAGTCCAGTCTTCTTCTGAGGGATGTAAAAATTTATGTTTTATCCGCTGTATTTTGGGCATTATTCTTTCGAGATCGATGCCAATTCTTTTTCTGGAAAACGCAAAAGCCGCAAAAGGAAAAGAATGCGTTATAGAAATAAAGTAATCTTTAGGAAAAAGATGCGGCTGTCCAATTGTTTTATATAAGATCTTATGCATTGGCAACTGCATTTTCAGCAGTTGACGAATCATGAGATATTCAGCTAATTTCTTAGGATGATATTGTTCCACCCTTTCCAAATTTTCGTGTTCAATTAATTTTTCTTTGTCAAACTCATCGTTTTCATCATACTTCCAGAAAAGTATGGTGGCAGCTTCGTTTGAAAAATCCTGATAAAATGGCATATTTTGTAGCGAAAAATATAGTTCGTAAATTTGCAAAAATTTTTCTTATTAAGATGGAAACAACAACACAATACGTTCCTTACAAAGTAAAGGACATTTCCCTTGCTGAATGGGGACGCAAAGAAATAGAACTTGCCGAAGCAGAAATGCCCGGTTTAATGGCGATCCGTGAAGAATACGGTCCGTCTCAGCCATTGAAAGGCGCAAGAATCGCAGGATGTCTTCACATGACGATTCAAACTGCCGTTCTTATCGAAACTTTGGTAGCTTTAGGCGCTGAAGTAACCTGGTCTTCATGTAATATTTTCTCGACTCAGGATCATGCTGCTGCGGCAATTGCTGCTGCCGGAATTCCGGTTTATGCATGGAAAGGAATGAACGAAGAGGAATTCGACTGGTGTATCGAGCAGACGCTTTTCTTCGGTGAAGACAGACAGCCGCTGAACATGATTCTTGATGACGGTGGAGATTTGACAAACATGGTTTTCGACAGATATCCTGAGTTAACGAAAGACATCAAAGGTCTTTCTGAAGAAACAACAACCGGAGTTCACCGTCTTTATGAAAGAATGGAAAAAGGAACTTTAGTAATGCCTGCAATCAACGTAAACGATTCCGTTACTAAATCCAAGTTCGACAACAAATATGGATGTAGAGAATCTGCTGTTGACGCGATCAGAAGAGCTACGGACGTAATGTTGGCCGGAAAAAGAGTGGTTGTTTGCGGTTACGGTGATGTTGGAAAAGGAACTGCAGCATCTTTCAGAGGTGCAGGTTCTATCGTTACCGTTACTGAAATCGATCCTATCTGTGCACTTCAGGCAGCCATGGAAGGTTACGAAGTGAAAAAACTTGAAAACGTTATTGGAACTGCCGATATCGTAATTACAACTACCGGTAACTTTAACATCGTAAGAGGCGAACACTTCAAAAAAATGAAGGATAAAACCATCGTTTGTAACATCGGACACTTCGATAATGAAATCGATATGGCTTGGTTAAACGAAAATTACGGTTCAACTAAATCTACCGTTAAACCACAGGTTGATATTTACAATGTTGACGGAAACGACATCATCATCCTTGCTGAAGGACGTTTAGTAAACCTTGGTTGTGCAACAGGACACCCAAGTTTTGTAATGTCGAATTCATTCTCGAATCAGACTTTGGCTCAGATTGAGCTTTGGACCAACTCTGAAGCTTACGAAAACAAAGTTTATATGCTTCCTAAAAAACTGGATGAGAAAGTAGCTATGCTTCACCTGAAAAAAATTGGTGTTGAGCTTGAAACACTTTCTGAAGATCAGGCAAAATATATCGGTGTAGAGGTTGAAGGACCTTACAAACCGGAATATTACAGATATTAAGAAATCTGAAAAATTATAGTAAACTCTGCGGGCAATCGCAGAGTTTTTTTGTTTAGGCAATCAAGCAGGAAAAAAATTGTACTTTTAATAGATGAATTTCCTAAAGTTTCTTTTCCTGTTGGTCAGTCTGCAACTTTGCGGACAAAGTGGATTTGAAATAGAAGGGAATAAAAAAGCAGTCATTCCGTTTCAACTCATCAATAATCTGATATTTATTCCGATTGAAGTGAATGGTGTTGAGCTTACATTTTTACTCGACACAGGCGTCGCGGAAACTCTGGTTTTCAGTCTGGATGACAGGGAAGTTAACTTCAATAATATTGAAAAAGTAACATTCTCCGGATTGGGTGAAAGTACAGAACTGGAAGGTTTAAAAGCTGAAGGAAATGAGCTCTCTGTTCAAAACATGTTGGACGAAAATAATACGCTTTACATCATCCTCAATGCAGAAATTAATTTTTCATCACATGTCGGAATTCCGGTTCACGGGATTATCGGTTATCACTTTTTCAAAAATCATCAGGTCGAAATCAACTATATTTCAAAAAAAATCACAGCATTCCCGAAAGACAAATCTCCTTCAAAACTTAAGCGTTATGCTTCGTTCCCAATCACTTTGGAATTAAAAAAACCTTACCTCTACGCCGATATTGAAATGGTGAATGAAAGAAAAAAATCGAAAATGTTGGTTGATTTGGGAAACAGTGATCCGGTTTGGTTATTTCCAAAGCTCATCGAAGGTTTTAATTACAACCGACCAAATATTGATGATTATTTGGGCAAAGGATTCAACGGAGATATTTTCGGAAAACGAAGCCGAATTCACGGATTATATCTGGGTGAATTTACTTTTGATAAGCCCGTTGCAGCGATGCCCGACGAAGCTTCAATTCAGCATTTAAAGTTGGTTCCGGACAGAAAAGGTTCCATCGGAAGTGGAATTCTTCGGCGGTTCAATGTAGTTTTCGATTATCCTAATAATCAAATTCTCTTAAAGAAAAACAGAAATTTCAGCGATCCATTCTTATTCAACAAAAGCGGCCTGGATATTAAACATGACGGGCAACAATGGGAAAACAGCATTGTGGAAATAAGAACCACCAGACGCGATGCGGGCGATAGTTCTTCGTTGGTTTTTGATGCTAACGAAAACTTTAGGTATAGTTTTGTACTGAAACCGTTATTTTCCGTGGCGGGCTGCCGAAAGGAGGCACCATGCTATTCTGCAGGCATAAGAAAAGGTGATAAAATAATTTCTGTGAACGGTAAAAAAGCAGGTGACCTCTCATTGGAAAAAATATACAATATGCTGAAAGCAGATGAAGGCAGCTTTGTCAACATGCTGATTGAGCGTAACGGCGTAGAACAGAAAGTGAAATTTGAACTGAAAGACCCAATTCCTTATCAATAATGAAAATAGAACAAACCGTGCTGGATCAGATTCGGGCCAGACCAAGATTTAAGATTTTTACCAACCGTACGAAAGCAGAATTTCACGAACATCTTCAAAATTATCAGGCAACGGGAAACCAGGACATTTCAGGCAACATCAATCCGGAAACTGCCATTTTCACTGTAGTTACGCCGGAAAACAGCTACTGGAAGCCTACCCTTTCTCTTCGCGCCGAACGTGACAATGATGAAAATAAAACAGTAATTCGCGGTGTTTTCGGACCGAGTTCTTCGGTGTGGACTTTCTTTATGTTTCTGTATTTTCTGTTCAGCATCCTCTGGATGGTTTTCATCACACTTTGGTTTGTCACTAAACAAATTGGCAGCGATGATTTCCCGTGGGCGCTCACACTTTCGTTTGTGATGCTTGGCTTACTGGCTTTAACGTACGGTGGCTCACTTTTAGGACAGTCAAAGGCAAAATCAGAGATGGAAAAATTGAGAAAATTTGCAGAAAGCACCATCAGCTCCCTCGAAAAAATTTAGGAAGTTTGTGCTGATGCTTCTTTTTTGGCTTTAATAGCGCCTTTCACTTCAATTGAGTTTTGCTGTTCCTGCAGTATTTTTTCCAGATGAGGCTGAATGATGTTGTTAAATTCCTCCAAAGAAATATCGTTCGCTTTAGAATCTTCGATAAGGTTTTTCCATGGTTTTTTACCGCCCCAATGGTAATCTCCAAACACAATCACGGGTGTCCCGTTGGCTTTCACAGTCCCTCCTCCGTCGTTCAGAACCCAGGTTTCGGCCCACTGATAAAGATATTTGGCATCTTCTTCCAGAAGTCGTAAACACGAATGCGAGGCAGGAAATCCGGGCAGTTCATACTGATGCCAACCAATACCTAAGAAATTGTGTACATTGACGTTATAAGGAAGTTTCCAGCTGCTTTCCACAGTAGAAATAGCCAGTTCTTTCTTCCAGTTACAGAACATGAGTCCACGCTTCGTTTCAGCCGATTTTTTTCCCATGCTGGTTGGTCCCCATTTTTTCAGCAGACCATTTTCATAAATAGCAAATGCCTGGATTGGGTAAGAAAAAAAAGCAATTTTATTCACATCCTTTAAAAGAACAACTTGCTGCGGAAAAGGAGTATATGACATTAGCGTATGATCAATTTTATCTGGAATAGCCAATGTATCTGCACGCCATTTATTCTTGTTGTCTAGGCGGTTGAGCGCTAAAATCGTGTATCGGTCTTCGGCTGAAAATTTTTCGGTAAAAACAGCCATCGCAGAATCTCTCCCTTCTTTGGGAAAAATAAAAGGTTCAAAAGTGATTCTGGCTTTGTTGATGGAATCTTGTTTCAGTGAATCTAAACGGGCCTGCTCTTTTGCCGGATCAATTTCAGACTGCTGATTATTATTTGTCGGCATCTGATCTTTCTTACACTGCACAAAAAAAACCGACAACAAAGTTGCCGCCATCAGGACTTTGAAAAACTTTCCGATTCTGGAGCTCATACGTTTATTTTGAGCGGAATTTGCAAGAATTGTACCAATAGTCGAGATAATCAGCTGAAGAAATTTCTGGTTAAATAAAAAAATCCTGTAAGATTTCTCTTACAGGATTTGCGATCCGGACGGGACTTAATTTATTTTCGTAAATGCCCTATCCATCATCTTTATGCTGCTTTGGCTTTTGACAGGTCACTAAATAGGTCACTGAAAATATACCAATAAGAGCGTCGTTTTCAATGGTTCAAATATATTGTTTTTTTGGTTATTTCCAAACAAACATTTTTATTTTTTGAACAAGTGATTGTATTACCTTCAAATCGTGGATCATAAAGTTTTTACTTCCTATCCCGTCTTAATAGCAAATAAAATTTATTAATATAAAAAAAATGCTATTTTTTATATTTTAATAGAAAATATTTGTAAATTTGAATAATATTTTACTTTTTAATGGAAAAAAATATGCAGTTGAGACTACAAGAACTTATTTTTTCTTCAAGTAATCCGGAAGTTAGCAGAGAAATTTCCAAAATGGAAAATAAGGGCATTATCAGAAAAATTGCCCCACGTATTTACACATCTAATCTTGAGGAGTCTGCTGCAAAAATTATTCAGAGAAATATTTTTCAAATTTTGGGAAACTTGTATCACGGAGCAGTATTAAGCCATCGATCTGCTTTGGAATTTAAACCGACTGAAGATTCACAAATATTTCTAACTTATTCTTATTCAAAAAAAATTGAATTACCAGGTATTACTTTAAATTTTTTCAAGGGAGAACAGCCTGTTGAGGGAGATTCCAAATTTGTTGGTGAGCTCTATGTCGCAAGCCAGGAACGAGCATTTCTTGAGAATCTTCAATCTGCCAGAAAGACAGGAAGACTTCCCAAAAATCTCCCAGTTGAGGAATTAGAAAATAAACTGGAAAAGATTTTTTTAATCAAAGGCGAAAATGGCTTAAATGACTTTAGAGATAATGCAAGAGAAATATCGGTAAAAACAGGGATGCAAAGTGAGTTTGCAAAGCTTAATAAAATTATTGGGGCATTATTAAAAACACGCCCTTCCAATCTTCTATCCTCTCCTATCGCAAAAGCAAGAGCCCTTGGTGAGCCTTATGATGAAGGAAGGTTGAAACTTTTTGAAAAGCTATTTATTCATCTTAAACAAGATATTTTTGAGAATATTGAAGATAAAAACCTTTCTCCTGAATCATTCAGAAATTTTGCTTTTTTTGAGGCTTACTTTTCAAATTACATTGAAGGAACGGTCTTTGAAATTGAGGAAGCAAAACAAATTGTTGACAGTCAAATACCCATCAAAAACCGTGGCGAAGATTCGCACGATATTCTCGGAACCTATAAATTAGTGAGCAGCAAAAAAGAAATGTCGCTGATTCCGGCTAATGTTGATGAACTATTCGATATCCTTTCTTATCGCCACAAAGTTTTATTAGATGCCCGGCAATCTAAAAAACCAGGAGAATTTAAGGATAAAAATAATCGGGCTGGTGAAACACATTTTGTGGACTTCACAATGGTTAGAGGAACTCTCAAAAAAGGCTTTGAGTTTTATCAGGCTCTTACAGATGCCTTCTCCCGTGCTGCATTTATAATGTTCTTAATTAGCGAGGTTCACCCTTTTTTAGATGGGAATGGCAGAATTGCCAGAGTAATGATGAATGCCGAATTCGTCCATGCAGGTCAAAGTAGGATAATGATTCCTACTGTTTACCGAGAGGATTATTTGGGAGCTTTACGAAAACTTACAAGAAGCAGCGATCCATCTGTTTATATCAAAATGCTTCAAAGAGCCCAGAAATTTTCAAGTCAATTGGATGCTTCCGATTTTTTGAATTTAGAAACACAACTTGAGAAGACGAATGCTTTTAAGGAGTCTGATGAAGCGGTTTTGAAATTTTAGAAAAATCAAATTATAAGGCAAAATTCATATTAAAATTATAAATAAAAGATGTACAGAGGATTCAATATTAATTATCTAAGAGAAAGTTTTGGAATTGGATATGAAACGAGAGGTCTCCAAGTTCAAGAGCCAATAAAAAAGAAGTTGAAAGAATCGTTTTTAAGGGTACGTCCCACTAACTGTGTAAGTTGAAAAGTTATTCTGAAAAATTTCGGGCCCTTACAAGCCCGGAAATTTTCCGGAAATAACTTTTTACTATTTTTAAACCTTTATACAGTTATGATTGACAAAGAAGAATTATTAAGCAACAAAGAATTTTACAAATCTTTTAAAAGTGGAGAAGACTTGACGTCTTTCTTCAAACAATTGCATAAAAGTGCCGTAGAGCACATGCTGAACGCTGAACGCGATGCCCATCTGGACAACGAAAAGCATGAAACGACCAAAGACGGAAATTACCGTAACGGTCACGGAACAAAAAAAATAAAATCCTCTTTTGGAGAATTTGAAATCAAGGTTCCCAGAGACCGCAATGGGGATTTTGAACCTGCTTTAGTTCCTAAAAGACATAATATAATCGAAGGCTTGGAAAACGTGATCATCTCTTTTTATGCAAAAGGGATGAGCGTAAGCGATATCGAAGAACAGGTTCGGGA
>JAEWZO010000041.1 GCA_023458415.1 Bacteroidota bacterium | reverse complement strand
AGTTCCTCCAATAATTTGTATTTTTTGGGTAAGATTAAAAAGTACAAAATTTTCAGAATTTAGACCTTGTTCTTTCCAGTCAGGATTGGTCGTTTTAGAACCGTTCATCACAATGAAATCCGGTTTTCCGAAATTTTCTAATTCATAGATAGAAGGACGAATAAACATATTGGTGACAAAATGTGCTTGCCAAGCTACTTCCATTACGAATCTCACTTTCAATCTTGTATCAGGATTTGTACCACAAAACGCGTCTACAACATATAGCTTTTTTGAAGTAGATAGTTGGTCTAAAACCAATTGCTTACAATGTTCAAAAACTTCCGGGGACGTTGGTTTATTTACAGTACCATCCCAATAAATTGTATCTTTGGTAACATCATCCAGAACGATATATCTGTCTTTAGGAGAACGTCCTGTGAAGATACCGGTTTTTACAGCTACAGCTCCTGATTCAGTTACTGCTCCTTTTTCAAAACCTTGATTTTTTTGTGACATTTCCGCCTTAAAAAGTTCTTCGTAGGTTGGGTTATATACAACTTCGTGATATCCCGTGATTCCCATTTCGTGAAGTTCCTGAATGATTTTAATGTTTTTCATAAGTACGATGTTTCTTAATTAATTTTTTGAATACCAAATTTAAGCATTCTTGTGCAGATTGCCTTTTTAAAAATAGTGATATTCATCAGAAAAAACAAAAATTAACTTTTGCTTGTATAAGGATAAAAATCAATCAATTAAAGAATCCCAATTAAGGATAGTGGTAAATCCTTTCTCAGAAAAATAGTCTTCAAATCCGGAAAACTTTCGGCTCATCACAAAGTCGCCACCCCACGCTCCGAGACTTTTTACAAAGACATGGCAATCCGGAAAAAGTTTCTCTTTCACTGTTGGAAGACCAAGAAATTCTGAAAGCCGAGCTTCGTGTACGGTCATCAATTCTGAAAAGTGATTGATGGAATCTGCGCCTACAACTTGCTTTGTAATATTTGAAAAAAAGTGGATCAAGTCCGCTGATTTTTCCTTGGACCTGTACAATCTGATTCCTTCGCGTGAATCCTGCTTTTGGTTAAGGTGAATAAAAATCAGTTTGTCCTTAAAAGCTGGATTGTAAGTAAGGGTTTCAATTTTTCGCTCCGAAAATAACTGATAAAGCAACGCTGATTTTTCCATTGCCACAGCGACATCATATCCGCTTCCGCCTAAACTTTCTTCGTTAAGTACGAAAGGATCAATGTTCGCCCATTCGGCAAGATTGTTCATTAATGTAGAACTGCTTCCTAATCCAAAATCAGGAGGGAATTGAAGGTTCGTTTTCAGATAATAATCAGAATTAGACTGGAATTTCTCTGAAGAAAATTTCTGGACATTTTTTAGTACATTCAGAATAAAAGCAGCAGACTCAGGAATATTTGCGTCCAGCACCTGCCATCTCTGATAATCAATTTCTGCAGAGAGCCAAAGTTTATCCTGATGATAAGCTTCCCAAAGTACAGTTGAGTTTCCGTCCGGCTTTTCTTCATAAAAAAACTCCTGCCCTGGCTTTGTGGGAACAGCCAGCGCAAGAGCTCCGTCCAGGACGGTATATTCTGACGTGAGCAACAACTTTCCTGGGGAAAAAATTCTGCCCATAAATTTTCTAGATTACTGAACCGGTGTTGACCTCGGAATTAATTTTCTTGATAAGACCTTGGAGTGTTTTTCCGGGACCAACCTCAATAAATGTCTGAGCGCCATCTTTAATCATATTCTGTACACTCTGTGTCCATTTCACAGGACCAGTGAGCTGTTTGATTAAATTCTGCTTAATTTCTTCCGGATCGGAAACTGCTGTCGTCGTAATGTTTTGATAAACCGGAATAGTAGCTTTTCTGAATTTAGTATTTTCAATAGCTGCGGCCAATTTTTCCTGAGCGGGCTGCATCAACGGAGAATGGAATGCTCCGTTCACCGGTAAAAGCAAAGCTCTTTTGGCGCCTGCCTCTTTCATAAGTTCGCATGCTTTTTCTACTGCCTGTGTTTCGCCTGAAATCACCAGTTGACCGGGACAGTTATAATTAGCTGGAACAACAATTCCATCAACCTGTGCGCAAATCTTTTCTACTTTTGCATCTTCCAAACCTAAAATTGCAGCCATAGAACTTGGGTTCGCGTTGCATGCTTCCTGCATAGCACCGGCTCTTTGTGCGACAAGTTTCAACCCGTCTTCAAAAGATAAAACTCCATTAGCCACCAATGCAGAAAATTCTCCAAGCGAATGTCCGGCAACCATTTCGGCTCCCTGTCCGTTTACGGCTTTCAGCGCTGCAACGGAATGGATAAAAATGGCAGGCTGTGTAACTTCGGTTCTTTTCAATTCTTCATCTGTTCCGTCGAACATAATGGAAAGAATATCAAAACCGAGAATATCATTGGCTGAATCCATCAGGTCTTTTACATCTTTACGGGCGCTGTACAGCTCCTTTCCCATGCCGACCGATTGTGAACCCTGACCAGGGAATACAAGTGCTTTCATATAGTTTTTTGACAAATTAATAAAAATTTATCATTTGTGTTGTAATAAGACAAGGAAGCAACTTCAAATAAATCACTTCCTTACCTTAAAATTATCTTTATGGAACCAAACGTACTACTCTGTAGCCTTTGTTTACGTAAGCTCCGTTATTTTTACTTCTTTCAAATTCAAACTTGGTGGCAAGTTGCGTTTGCACTTTGCCCATCTGTTTGAAGATTTCACCTTTTTTATTTTCACGACTAAGCATATCGTTTACCACATCGAAACCGATTACTGAATATTTTGAAGGCGTTTTGCAATACATTTTACGGTATTCTGCAAGAATTTCCTGCTCGAATTTGCCGTCGGTATTGATTTTTCTGTCCATGAGATACACCAAATTGGCCTGTTTTAATTCATCAACTTTCTTTTCGAAAACAGGGACATAACCTAAACTGAAAGCTTTCACACCTTCAACCTCAGAAGAAATCTCAATCACGCGGTTGGCAAAATTTTCCCCTACATTATCGTTATCATTCGCCAAAATTGCGATTACCGGTGCGGATTGACCAGTCATCAGATTTTGGTCTAACTGAATGTCTGCCGGAGAATTTACTACGACCACATTCGGATTTTTTAATTCCTTTTCAAGACCAGACTTCAGATAGTTTGCTTTTGATTTATTTGCATCTGCAACAATGAAAATTTTCTGGTTGGCAAAAACATCTTTCACCTCCTTTACAATGCGGTCTGCATATACATTTTCATTGGTTTCCACAATAATTAGATTGCTGTGCCCTAACAGATCTTCAGAGTTGGCGAAAGGCGCAACAACCGGAATTTTGCTTGTTTTCACATAATCCAATACCTCAAGAACGCTGGATTTGAAGAATGGACCGATAATTAAATCGGTGTTGTTTTGGTTTATCTGTGAAAGTGAGTTTTTGAAACTTGCTTCGTTTCCTGCATCAACCACTTTAATGTCCAGTTTCTGTCCGGATTTTGCGTTTCTCTGGATGGCGAGTTTGGCTCCGGTAAGGAAATCAGCTGCAAGATTTCTGTATTTCGAATCGTTCGTATCAAACCCGAAAGGCAGCATCAGTACAACGTTCAACGCATCTCCGGATTTTTTAACATATCCTGCATCAAGTTTTTTGATCTTCAAAACCATTCCGCTTTTCAGACCTGAAGAAATCTGCGGATTTAGCGACAGAAGGTCGTCCAAACTAATTCCGAAACGGTTTAGAATTCCAAAAACAGTATCGCCCTGCTGAACAGTGTAGGTTACATAATCGTCCTGAACGGAAGTTGTACTACTTCCTGTATTTTGAGTTGAACTTTCGGAAGTTGTTGATGCAGTAACTTCAGAATTGTTAGAAGTAGAACTTCCTCTCACAACAATCACATCTCCCGCCTGAAGACCTTTGGCTTCGAGACCAGGATTAAGTGCGAAAAGCTCTTTTTGGGTAATATTAAATTTTCTGGAAAGTTTAAAATAGTTGTCTTTCGGCTGAACTTCATAGGAATTTTCATCCACCACCTTCGTTTCAACAACAGTATTTTCTTGCTGTACATCGGTTACTGTTTGCGCTGAAGCAGCAGCAACAACCGTTTCCTGGTTTCCGTATTTCTCAATACTTTCAAGCGGAAGATTTATTTTTGCGCCAATTTTCATGTTCGAATCTATATCCGGATTCAAAGCACGAAGTTCGGCTTCAGTAATATGATATTGTTTGGTAAGCCCGTAAATAGTTTGCTTTGGCTGAAGTACGATTTGCCCAACTTTCCCGGAAGAGGAGGACTTTACACTTGTGCTTCCTGCTTTTTTATTGATAACCAGCTTTTGCCCGATTGCCAATGTACCGGTTGTAACATTAGGATTAAGTCTTTCCAGCTCTGAAAGCGACATACCGTATTTTTTCGAAATATTGTACGGGTTATCTCCCTTTACAACGGTATGTGTAGACTGCGCCCAAATTGTGGTGAAGGAAGCCAGTGCGGATAGTATGAAAAGTTTTTTTACCATTTGCCTGCTAAATGTGTACAAAAATAAAGCTTTAAAATTAAACCTCAGCAATTATTAATTCGGATTGCTGAACATCCATCTCACTGTAGCAATTTTGAAGCCACTCCTTACCAAAATCTGCGTAGAAAACCGAAAAATTATACTGTCGTTCCTGCCAGATTTTCCCAGGATGAATCTGAAGAAAAAGTTGCTCCAACTGCTCCAGTTTTTCACTGTGTTTGATCTTTTCTGCACGCCAAAGACGTTTCTGCATTCTTTTGAAAGATTTCAACTGACGAGCTTCTTCCGCTTTAACAAGATTTTCGAATGTAACATCCGTTTGTTTAGCGGCTTCTGAAATTTCAGAAAACTGATTCTGCAGCTTAGCTTCTTTGTCGTTAAGAACATGTTGAATTGTACTGTTGTTCAGCAAAATGCCTTTCGAAATCTCTGAAAAATTTTGTAAAAAATCTTTCACATCCAAACCAAACTTTGCAGCCTTTTTCTGAATTTTTTCGGTAACAAAAAGCATCGAATTTCTCGGAATGAGTATTGGAAACGGAAGATCAATGGATTTGAAATATTCTTTAAGTTCCAGCCAGTACATAATTTCGGCATTTCCACCGATATAAGCCAGATTCGGAAGCATAACTTCCTGATAAACGGGTCTAAGCAAAGCATTTGGACTGAATTTTTCCGGGCTACTCTGAAGCTCCTTCAAAATTTCTTCTTGGGTAAAAACTATGTCTGTATCGATTACAGAAAATTTGCCGTTTTGCTTCTCGATTCTGTTACGGGTTTCGGAGAGATAAAAAAGGTTGATCTCGCGTGGATTAACCTGAACTTTACCGTATTTTTCTGTAATGAAATCAACTGTTTTGGATGTTGTTTTAAAAAGTTTTTCGTTCAACAACTCATCCTGAAAATGCAGCTGCATCATCGATTTCAGCTTCTTATCATCGCCGTCCACAATAAGGATTCCGTATTCCGAAAAAAGTTCGTGAACCAAAATTCTTGTTGCTTCAGCCAGCGTATTTCCTTTTTTATACGCTTTTTTCATCAGTAAAATCAGTTCAGTTCCAAAGACTGAATCTTTAAATTCATCAGTAAAGTCGTCAATGAAGGAATTGTTCTGTACTGTAATTCTTCCTACTGCTCCACCTGCCTCACCATGAAATTCGTAAAAATTTCTTTCGGTTTTGAAATAGCTAATTTCTTCAAAATCATGATCTTCTGTTGCCATCCAAAAAACAGGGACAACATTATAGTCCGGGAATTTTTCGTTTAAAAACTTTGCAAGTTTAATAGTTTGCAATATTTTATAGATGAAGAAAACAGGTCCGGTAAAAAGATTCAGCTGATGACCGGTTGTTACAGTAAAAGTGTTCTTCTGTGAGAGAAGATCCAAATTTGTTTTCTGCTCCTCTGAAAGATCTAAAGTGGAAAGCTGATTAGTAAGCGTCTCAACCAATGTACTTCTGTGGATATCATCAAAAGATTTTTGCTTATCTATAAACTGTTGTGCGATATTTTCTTCTGTGAAGAGATATCTCTCAAAACCGGAAATTTTCTGCTCCAAAAAATCTTTAATCAGCTGCGGAATACTCTCGATTTCCAAAAACGGTATGTTGGCAATAGTCTTCAAAACACTGATTTTAATGGAAAAGATGCCAAACAATTCCGATGTTCAGACGGAAATCGTAAAAAGGATGAAGCGGCGCTGTGTAAGATTTGTTTTTCATAAAAGTAGTGTTGAAATGCTGTCCTTCAATAAAGAAAAACATCCGCTTTACTTTCATATTGAAATAGGCGTCAAAAATTGGCTGACCTCCGATTGCGTGTGCATTGGCGCCCGGAAGCATAAATTCATTCAGCACCGGAAAATATTCTCTGGAATCAAATTTTGTGAAATAATACGCTTTTATCCCTGTCTGAATTTCTGCAGCATCCTTAAAAACTTTCGACTGCCAGTAAACATTTGCACGGCCAATAAAGGACGGCATCGGAAACAGTTCTTTGCCACTAAGAGCCGACTGAAACATCACTCTTGGATTAAAATGGAACTTACCAAAGCTGAAAGTAGCATCGCCGCCGATCTTGGAAACATTTAGCGAGGAAGTGCTCTGTTCAGGCTGGAAATTAGCGTTGATAAAAGTATAATTATCAATTCTGATATACTCTGCAAAGATTTTAGTATTAAACCATTTCAAATTAATATCTCCTCCGATTTCGGTAACCACTTCATTTTTAGGTTCTGCAAGATAATAGTTGAACTGACGGTAAACAGAAGGATTCAGCAGAAGATTAAACGTTGGTGAAGCACTCTGGAAATTCACTTTTGCATTAACGAAATAATCTTTTATGGGCTCAAACTTCAGCACGTTCTGGGAGCGAAGGAAATGTCCGAACTGGTTTCCGGTTGAAAATTCAAAATTGGAATTCAGGTCGATCCTGTCATACAGCCGGATTCCTAAGTTGGCAACCGCACCAATTCTGTTTTCCTTTAAATCTGAAGGAATGTTGAGATTTTCCGGCAATGGTGTTCCAATTCCCAAACGTATACTTTGATGACGCACACCTGCATCCAATTTAAACCGTTCGCTGTCAAAAAGCACACTAATTGTATTGCTCAGATTAGTAGAAAACTTTTTTGACGAAAATGGATATCCTTCCACCACATCACTGAAATTGAGCCAATAATTTTCGACATTTCCCTGGTTGTAATAGTATTTGTTGCTTTGACGAAAAATCGTATGGCGTATTTTGAACGGAAACCGTTCCGAAGCAAATGGCCTGAACTGGTGACTGAAATAAAATCTCCGGTACGCGAAGCGCGAATCGGTATTCGTAAGATTCACCTGCAAATTTTCCCTGTTATCAAAATTGTTGCTGTCGCCAAGAAACAGTGAAAGATCTTCAATTCCGCCGTATTCTTCATTGTTCATATTCTGATGAATAAAGTGGCCGAAAGCTTCGTATTTGTTGTTTTTGGAAATAAAATGAGATGAAAACACCAGATTGTTCATTGCAGCGAGTGAATTCTGATAAAATCCTTGAGAACGAAGTCCCATATACTCCAATGCAAAATTGAAATCCTTTCCAATGTTTTGCGTATACGTCGTTTGCAATGCTGCACCGTTCCTCATAGCATTATGATAAATAAACGAAGTAGTAGGTGTTTTTACGTCGTAATACTTCACATCGTTAATTCCCAGAATAAA
>JAEWZO010000040.1 GCA_023458415.1 Bacteroidota bacterium | reverse complement strand
CAGGAACAGGCAAAACAGCAGCATTTTCGCTTCCGATTTTGGATATGATTGACGACGGGAGTCGCAAAATCCAACTTTTGGTGCTGTGTCCTACAAGAGAACTTTGTTTGCAAATTACCAAAGACATCAAAAATTATTCGAAATACCTTAAAAACATCAAGACTACAGCGGTTTATGGTGGAAGTTCCATTATGGAGCAAATCCGTTCGCTAAGGGAAAAACCACAGATTATTGTGGGAACTCCGGGTCGTGTAATCGACCTGATCAACAGAAAAGCTCTGGATTTTTCCGAAATCAGCTGGTTGGTTTTAGATGAAGCAGATGAAATGCTTTCAATGGGTTTTAAGGATGATTTGGAAACGATTTTGAGCGAAACTCCAGAAACAAAACAGACTTTACTTTTCTCGGCGACGATGAACAAGGAAGTGGAAAGAATTTCGAAAAACTATCTGACAAAACCACACAGAATTGCGGTGGGTTCTATCAACGAAGTGAAGAAAAATATTTCTCACGAATTTTATGTGGTTGGTTACCGCCAGAAAAAAGAAGCATTGAAAAGATTAATTGATGCAAATCCGAATCAGTATTCCATTATTTTCTGCAGAACCAGAATGGAAACTCAGGAAATTGCAGACTTCCTGATGCAGAACGGTTACGCAGCAGATGCACTTCACGGAGATCTTTCGCAGGCGCAGCGAGATACGGTGATGAAGAAATTCAGATTGAAAAATATTGATATTTTGGTTGCGACCGATGTTGCAGCAAGAGGTTTGGATGTAAATTCTTTGACGCACGTTATCCATTATTCTTTACCGGATGATCCGGAAGTATTCGTTCACCGAAGCGGAAGAACCGGTAGAGCCGGAAAAGATGGTATTTCAATGGCGTTAATCAAACCTGAAGAAACGAGAAAATTAAAGCAAATTAAATCGGTAACGAAGATTGATATTACCGAGAAACAGATTCCAACAGGCGAAGAAATTATCAAAGCACAGGTGGAAGGCGTTTTCGAAAGATTGTTTACCGAGCATGAAGAATATTTCCAGTTTGATGATGCCTTAATTCCGGATCTGTCTCAATTTACCAAAGAAGAACTCGTGCATCAGTTGCTTCAATTGCAGTTGAGAGATCTTTCTATGTTCTACAAAGACAAAAAGGATCTTACTTCAACAAAACTTTCCGACGAACGCGACATCCCTTCAAGCAGAAGAGAAAGAAGAGGACGCGACCGCGATGATAGAAAAGGACGTGACCGCGGACCAAAATCCCGCAGAAACAGCGGCGATATGGTGAGGTTCTTTTTCAACCTTGGCAAGCGCGATAACCTGAAAAAAGTTGATATGCTTGACATTATTAATAAAGCAACGGCAAAATCCAAGAGAAGAGCCGATATTGGCGACATAGAAATTTTGGAGAAATTCTCTTTCTTCGAGGTTGAAAAATCCTTTAAAGATGAGGTGTTGCGCGGAATGGCAACGCAGAAATTTAAAGGGAAAGAAATGCGTGCGGAAGTCGCAAATTAAGCAAAATTTGTGCTTTTTAGATATTGAAAAATCAGCAATAAACATTGCTGATTTTTTGTTTTTGTTGAAAAGTTAGTCGCTAATGTTAACAAAATTTAATATTAAATTAATATTGTCTCGTCCATTTTGCTGAACTTTGCACAGTTAAAAATTAAGAAAAAACGATAATAAAATGGGAATAGGAAATATCTTCAAAGCTTTTCAGCCAAAGGATAAAGTTTTTTTTGTGCTATTCGAGAAAGTAGCGGAAAATCTTACGGCAATGTCGAAAGAATTTCACGACGGCCTTCAGGATTTTGATGTTAATGATACGACAATGCTGAAAAACATGAGCGATTATGAGCATAAGCTTGATGATCTTACCCATGAAATTTTTGTGCAGCTGGGCGAAAACTTCATTACGCCTTTCGACAGAGAAGATATTAATTTTCTTGCAAGCGGGTTGGATGATATTGCCGATTATCTATATGCTTCGGTGAAGTATCTTTATCTGTACAAAACACCGATGATGAATGCATATTCTGAATTTTCACTGCTGATTTACAAATCTTGCGTGGAGATTGAAAATGCCATCAAAAACCTGAAAGATTTCAAAAATCCTAAAGAAGTAAAAGAATCTTGCATCAAAATCAATTCATTTGAAAATATCGCAGATGATATCTTAAGCCAGTCGATTGTGAAACTTTTTGAAACTGATGATGCTATTAAAATCATCAAGGTAAAAGACGTTCTGGAATATCTGGAACTGGTAACCGACAAAGCTGAAGATGTAGCCAATACGATTGAGAACATCATCATCAAGTACGCTTAATTTTTCCTTTCTAATCTTCTAAATAACAGAATGGAGTTTCCAATTTTACTGATCGTTATTATTGCGCTGGCTTTAATATTCGATTACATCAACGGTTTTCACGACGCCGCCAACTCTATTGCAACCATTGTTTCCACAAAAGTTCTTACGCCTTTTCAAGCGGTGCTTTGGGCTGCAGTGTGGAATTTTGCTGCATTTTTTCTTGCCATGTACGTTATCGGTGAGTTCAAAATCGGTAATACCATCGCAAAAACAGTGAACGAAAATTTCATCAATCTCGAAGTGATTTTCGCGGGACTTATTGCTGCAATTTTCTGGAATCTTTTAACTTGGTGGTTTGGGATTCCGTCGTCTTCATCGCACACTTTAATTGGTGGATTTTTAGGTGCAGCTTTGATGCATGCTTTATCAATGGATTATCAAGCAGTTGCAGCAGCCAACCCGAATCTTTCGTTTTTCCAAACTATAGGAGAGGCCTTCAAACAGCTTTTCACGCAGAATGTAATTAAATATGATAAGGTAATTCCTATCTTTCTATTCATCTTTTTAGCACCGCTTATTGGGGGTTTGGTTTCAATTATTATTACTTTGATTATTGTAAACCTTGCTAAAAAATCAAACCCGGTAAAAGCCGACAATCAGTTCAAGAAATGGCAGCTGGTTTCTTCTGCACTGTTCAGTTTAGGACACGGTTTGAACGATGCGCAGAAAGTAATGGGTATTATTGGTGCTGCTGTAATTTTCTATCACGTAAATATGGTGGGTGGCAACGATCCTTATGCGTTACTGCCGCACGCTGAAAGATTCAATTATTTTACAACCGATTACATGTGGGTGCCTTTTGTTTCCTTCCTTGCGATTGCTTTGGGAACCATGAGCGGTGGTTGGAAAATTGTAAAAACGATGGGAACAAAGATTACCAAAGTTACCCCTCTTGAAGGAGTAAGTGCGGAAACAGCGGGTGCTTTAACACTTTTCCTTACAGACCATCTTGGAATTCCGGTTTCTACAACACATACGATTACAGGTTCCATTATCGGAGTAGGTTTAACTAAAAGAGTTTCAGCTGTACGTTGGGGAATTACAGTGAGTTTGCTTTGGGCATGGATTTTAACGATTCCAGTAAGTGCATTTATCGCAGGCTTGGTTTATCTACTCTTTAATTATATCGTGTAGATTCTCACTACAATAAAAATTAAAACTTTGTCTTCCCGGCAAAGTTTTTTTGTTTTTATAAACGCTTTCAAAATCGTATTTTTGCCGTAAACAAGCTTTAATGGAATTTTTAGAACAGTATCAGGAAATTGTTTCCAACGCAATCGAACGTTATACCTTCAAGGATAAACCTACCGAACTTTACGAACCTATGAACTATATTATTTCGCACGGCGGTAAACGTCTGCGTCCTATCATGGTTCTTATGGGAAGTGATATGTTTGGAGGCGATCTTAAAAAAGCCATTAAACCGGCATTGGCGATAGAATTTTTTCACAATTTCACGCTCATTCACGATGATATTATGGATGATGCTCCTTTGCGCCGAAATAAGCCTACAATTCATACGCTGCATGGTGTAAACACTGGAATTCTTTCCGGTGACGCGCTACTTCTGAAAGCGTATAAATTTTTTGAAGATCTGGAGCCGGAACTTTTTAAAGCATGCGTTCGCGTTTTTACACATACAGGTTTGCTTCTTTGTGAAGGACAGCAATACGATGTAAACTTTGAAACAGAAGAAAATGTTACGTATCAGGATTACATCCGAATGATTACCTATAAAACCGGTTTGCTTAGTGCGTGTTCATTCGAAATTGGAGCATTGATTGCCGGTGCACCTTACAAAGATGCGAAAGCGCTTTTCGATTACGGAAAACATATTGGAATAGCCTTTCAGATTATGGATGATTACCTTGATGTTTTCGGAGATGTCGAGCAGTTTGGTAAGAAGCATGCAGGTGATATCTACGAGAACAAAAAAACGGTGCTTTATCTTTTGGCCCGCGAAAACGCGACTGATGAAGAGAGAAAAGAACTGGATTATTGGTATTCTAAGAAAACGGATAACGTAGATAAAATCTATAGTGTGGAAAAGATTTTCCGCCGCACAAAAGTTGATGAGAAAGCACTTATGCTGATTCAGGAGCATAACGAAATCGGACAGAATTATCTGCAAAAAATTAACGTTCCAGATGAAAAGAAAAGACCGTTTATTGAGCTGGCCAATTATCTGCTGAGAAGAGAATCGTAAATGAAATTTCGCACAGAAGTTCATATCAACGATTCTGCGAAGAAAATAGACGTCAGCGACAGAATTTTCTCTATTGGTTCGTGTTTTTCAACCGAGATGTCGGAACTTTTGCAGCGTGCGCAGTTGCAGACTCTCAACAATCCTTTTGGGACGGTTTTCAATCCGTATTCAATTGATGTTGCGATAAAGAGGCTTCATGATTCAAGCTTTTATACCGAGGAAGAGTTAATACAGTACAACGGCGAGGTGATTTCTTTGGATCACCATACAGCTTTTGATACAGCTTTTGTGCATCAGACTTTAGACAAAATCAACACGAAAATTGAGGAAGGCAACCGTTTCTTGCAGGAAACCAATTGGGTGCTCATTACTTACGGAACTTCTTATATTTATGAATTTCTTCCGAAGAATAAACTGGTGGCGAACTGCCATAAAATTCCGGGAAAATTTTTCGAAAAGCGCCTTCTGACTTCAGATGAAATTAAGGAATCTATATCAAAAACTGTCGAAAGTCTGAACGACATATGTCGTGATGATGTACAGATCCTGTTTACAGTTTCTCCGGTTCGTCACACTAAAGATGGCATGATTGAGAATACTTTGAGCAAGTCAAGATTGATTTCCGCCATTCACCACGTAATTCCACATTATGAAAACTGCCATTATTTGCCGGTTTACGAAATTGTGATGGACGATTTGCGAGACTACCGGTTTTACAAAGATGATTTGATTCATCCTAATTCGCAGGCGGTAAATTATATTTTTGAGAAATTCGGGAACGCCTATTTTTCGGATGAAACAATGGATTTCATTGAAGAGAATTTCAAAATTTTTCAGGCATTAAACCATAAATCAGGAAATGAAAGTAGTCCAAAACATCAGGAGTTTTTAGAAAACCTGAAAGGACGGATTGCTTTGCAGCAAACAAAAGTGAAACATTCGATTTTCACTGATTATTAATTTAGTTAGGAATTCAATTTTTATTGAATTCTGAAAGTAGCAATGTGCAACCAATGATAGACACTCACACCCATTTATATTCCGATCAGTTTGATGACGACCGCGATGAAATGATTCAGCGCGCCATCGACAAAGGCATTACCAAATTTTTTCTACCTGCAATCGATTCAACTTATCATGAAAAAATGTTGGCTTTGGAAGCGGCTTATCCCGGACAGATTTTCGCGATGATGGGACTTCATCCTTGTGACGTAAAGCCGGAGAATTGGGAAAAGGAACTCGAAATCGTTAAAAACTATCTTGACAAAAGGAATTTTTGCGCAATCGGTGAAATCGGCATTGATCTGTATTGGGATAAATCCACGCTCGACATTCAGGTTAAAGCATTTGAGCAGCAGATCGATTGGGCGATAGATAAAGATATTCCAATTGTAATCCACACACGGGAAAGTTTCGATGAAGTTTTTGAAGTTTTGGAAAGAAAAAAACATCCAAAACTTCGCGGTATTTTCCACTGTTTTTCCGGAACATTGGAACAGGCAAAACACGCGATTGAATTAGGGTTCATCCTTGGAATTGGCGGAGTGGTGACTTTTAAAAACGGTAAAATAGATCAGTTCCTGCACGAGATCCCACTTGAAAAAATCGTTCTTGAGACGGATTCACCTTATCTTGCACCCGTTCCTTTCCGTGGTAAACGCAATGAAAGTTCTTATGTTGAACTCGTTGCAGGCAAGTTGGTAGATATTTACGGAATAGATTTTTCGGAGATTGACCGCATTACTACAAAAAATGCTGAAAAATTATTTCAGCATTAATTGTTTTTTTAAGTTAAAATTCGTCTATTTCTTCCTGAAGAAACCTTTGTTTTTTGGTTTTTTGTAGCCAATATTTTCTTTGGACTGCGGTTTTGGTTTCGGAACAAAAGGTTTGTTGTTGGAGTCTCTTTTTGTCACCACCAAATCATCAGTATGATATGGATGGTCTTTTACCACCGGAATTTTCTTTCCAATCAGTTTTTCAGTATTTTTCAGATTGATTAAATCTAAACCGTCAACAAAAGAAATGGAACTTCCTTCATTTCCTGCTCTTCCGGTTCTTCCAATTCGGTGAACATAAGTTTCTGAAACATCAGAAAGTTCATAGTTGATTACGTGTTTCAGTTCATCAATATCAATTCCGCGTGCGGCAATATCGGTCGCAACTAAAACTCTTGTTTTTCCGGATTTGAAGTTTGAAAGCGCGTTCTGTCTTTGATTCTGAGATTTGTTTCCGTGAATGGCTTCTGCAGAAATTTTACTTTTCTGTAGCTTTCTGGCAATTTTATCTGCACCGTGTTTTGTTCTAGAAAAAACCAGCACCGATTCATTAATTCTGTCTTGAAGAATGTGCGTCAGCAAATCAAGTTTGTCTTCACGTTCCACAAAATACACCGACTGTTGAATCGTATCCGCTGTAGAAGAAACCGGTGTTACGGAAACTTTTTCGGGATTTGTCAGCATCGAATCAGCAAGATTTTTGATTTCATCCGGAAAAGTAGCCGAGAAAAACAGTGTTTGTCTTTTTTGTGGCAAAAGTTTTACAACTCGTTTCACATCATGAACAAATCCCATATCCAACATTCTGTCCGCCTCGTCCAGAACAAAAATTTCGAGGTTTTTAAGCGAAACAATTCCCTGCGAAATAAAATCCAGCAGTCTTCCCGGTGTGGCAACCAATATATCAACTCCTTTTTTAACGGCAGCTTCCTGTGCTCCCTGTTTTACACCACCAAAAATCACCAACGTTTTTGAAGGTAAACGTCTTCCGTAAGCATGGAAACTTTCTTCAATTTGAATGGCAAGTTCACGTGTAGGCGTAAGAACCAGAGCTTTGATATGACGGTTTTTTTCTTTTTTTTGAGTGAGATTCTGAAGAATCGGGATGGCAAAAGCTGCAGTTTTCCCTGTTCCGGTTTGTGCCGTTGCGAGCAGGTCTTTTCCATTTAAAACATGCGGAATCGACTGTTGCTGAATGGGAGTAGGAGTTTCGTATCCTTCTTCCTGAAGGGCTTTTGAAATAGGATCTATTAAATGAAGGTCTGAAAAATTCAAATGAATTGTTTTTAAATTAAATAAAAATTTCCCTCATTCTGAAGGAAATTTGGTGGCGCAAAGTTACGCTAAAATATTTTGCTTAGATTAATTCGTTTTCGTCCAGTCTTGGCTGAATCTTAAATCCTCAAAAAATTTATACAGTTCCTCCAGTTTTTCAGTTCCGGATTTTCCGTAATCTTCAATCTCTTTTTTACTGCCGTCTTTCATAGCTATTCTAAGATCGGCTGTAGGCAAATCGGTGACATTTCGGTTTCCGTATTTTTCATTGAGTGAATTTACATTGATTTCATTCAGCAAAGAAATGAGCTTATTGTAATCTTCCTGTTTGAGAGTTCCGGTAAATGTTCCTTCAGGTTCCTGTGATTCTGTACTTCTTGAAAAGTTGAATCTTTCTGCTTTAAAAACAGCAGTTCTGTCTTCATTTATCGTCATTGTAAACATCGGGCAGAATCCGAAACAAGCGCCCGCTTCGTATTCAATTGTTTGATAATTACTATTTTGAACAGTGCACGAACTCAGGAAAATCAGAGCGAATAATGCGGTAAGAAGTCTCATAATATTATTTTTTCTGAATTTAACCAAATACTGTTCCTAACTTGAGAAGTGTGAAACTCGTTAAACACTTGGAGTGAATTCTGCAAAAAAAAACAGAACTGAAAATTCAATTCTGTCTTGATTTATTATTGGACAAAACTATCCGTGCAGTTTCTTCCAGATCGCATCCTTCAGTTCGGTCAAACCTTCACCTGTCACTCCAGAGAAGAATAGTGGCTGTCTGTTTTCTGGGAATTCTGCAGCAATTTCAATTTTCAGTTCATCATCCAGCAAATCGGATTTTGAAACTGAAAGAATGAAGTCTTTCTCCATCAGTTCGGGGTTGTATTCTTTCAATTCGTTCTCAAGGATTTTGAATTCCTGAAAGTGGTCTTCGGAATCAGCTGGAATCAGAAATAGAAGTATGGAGTTTCTTTCGATATGTCTTAAAAATCGGTGACCAAGACCTTTACCTTCAGCCGCACCTTCAATAATTCCTGGAATATCGGCCATTACAAAAGATTTGTAATTCCTGTAATCTACAATACCGAGATTTGGGGTTAATGTTGTAAATGCGTAATCAGCAATCTTTGGTTTAGCAGCAGAAACCGCCGACAATAAAGTCGATTTTCCGGCATTCGGAAAGCCTACCAAACCAACATCCGCCAAAATTTTCAATTCGAAAACTACGTAGCCTTCTTCACCTGGAAGTCCTGGCTGTGCATAACGTGGTGTTTGGTTGGTGGAAGATTTGAAATGTTCGTTTCCCAATCCGCCTTTTCCGCCTTTCATCAGGATGATTTCCTGCCCATGCTCCAGAATTTCTCCAATAATTTCGCCTTCTTCGTTTTTTGCGATAGTTCCAATCGGAACTTCAATATAAACGTCGGCTCCGTCGGCTCCGGTAAGTTGGTTTTTACCTCCGTTAACACCGCGTTCAGCTTTTACGTGGCGAGTGTAGCGAAGGGGAAGAAGCGTCCATTCATGCGAATTTCCTTTCATGATGATGTGTCCGCCGCGACCGCCATCGCCACCATCCGGACCGCCTTTCGGAATGTACTTTTCGCGTCGGAGGTGTGCAGAACCGGCTCCGCCGTGTCCGCTGGTGCAGTGTATTTTTACGTAATCTACGAAATTGCTCATAATTGGTTGTTGGTTGCGGGTTTTTGGCCGTCGGAAGAGAAACCCATCAACCGAAAACCATGAACTGACAACTATTTTATTTTTTCAACTTCTGCAAAAAGTTTTTCTTTGATCTCGTCGATCTCGCCAACGCCGTTTACTTCAACATATTTTCCCTGTTGCTTGTAAAGTTCGGCCACTTCAGCGGTTTTTGCATAGTATTCTTTAATTCGGTTTCGGATGATTTCTTCGTTGGAATCGTCGGTTCTGCCGGAAGTTTCTCCTCTTTTCAGCAGTCTTTCAACCAGAATTTCATCATCAACAATAAGTGAAATGCAAACTGAAATGTCATCATTCAAAACTTCTTTCACAATATTCTCAAGAGATTCGGTTTGTGCAGCAGTTCTTGGGTAACCGTCGAAAATAAATCCGTTAGTATCCGTTGGTTTTTTCACTTCGTCAATAAGCATGTCCGTTGTTACCTGATCCGGAACGAGTTCGCCTTTGTCACTGTACGACTTAGCAAGTTTTCCCAGTTCGGTATCATTTTTCATGTTGTAACGGAACAAATCGCCGGTGGAAATCTGTTTCAGGTTGAATTTTTCAATTAGAAACTGCGCCTGAGTTCCTTTGCCGCTTCCCGGAGGGCCGAATAATACTAGGTTGATCATTTTTACTTGATGGCCTTTTGCCTTTGCAACTGCATTTGGCGTAAGAACCGATATATTGATTAGACTTATTTATTTATTTTACTTCAGTTTGTGCAGAAAAATTTAATGGTTTATCCTCCCTTCAGCCAGCTGATACAAATCCGGAAAATTCCTTCCCAGTTCATCATAATCCAGACCGTAACCTAAAACAAATTTGTTCGGAATTTCTTTAGCGACGTAGTCAATCGTGAAATCCTTCTTGAATACTTCAGGTTTTAATAGTAACGATGCAACTTTTAGAGATTTCGGACGCTGAGTATTTTTGAAATATTCGAAAAGTGATTCAATGGTGTTTCCGGTGTCTACAATATCTTCCATAAGGATGATGTGGCGACCTTCAACGTCTTTTGTTAAATCCATTTTTTTGTACACAATTCCTGTAGAACTGGTGCCGGAATAGGAACTTACCTGAAGAAAAGCCACTTCACATTTTCCAGGATAATACTTCATAAAATCGGCAAAGAACATAAAAACGCCGTTCAGAACACCGACAAAAACCGGAGTTTCGTCTTTGTATTCTTCGTAAATTTTTTCGGCTAAATTTTTTACCGTTTCCTGCAGTTCTGCGTGTGTAAGGTAAGGAACAAATTCCTTGTCATGAATCTTGATTGTACTCATACAGTTTTCCAAAAAACAAATTTACGTTTTTTTCGTCATTTTCGAAAAACGGCAGATTCCAAATCCTATTTTTTGCGGAACGATTCGTCTTTAAACATGATGTTGTACACAAGATAAAGTCCCAAGCCAATCGCGATCATAAAGAATATGAAAGGTAAAATTCCATATCCCATGATGGAGTAGCTGGATGGAATTCGCATCAAAAGGGCAGCTCCGATAATCATTGCAGCAATAATTAAACCTGAAGTAATTCTGTTGGCCACTTTCTGAAATCCATCGGTGAGTCGTTCTTCATCTAGCGCATTTACCTTCACTTCGAATTGGTTTGCGGCAAGATTTTCAGTGATTTTGTTGAGGCGTCCCGGAAGAGCTTCAGCGAGTTTTTTGTTATCAAGAAGGAATCCGTAAGCATTCTCTGGTTTCAGTTCCTGCTTAATTTTTTTGTTCACCATTTTCTCCATGAATCGTCGGATGGCACTTTGCAAATCGTAATCCGGAGTAAGAACCGCTACAATCTGATCCATGTTCAGGAGAATTTTTCCAAGAATATTAAGTTCCACCGCCAGTTTAATATTTTCTTCGGCAGCAATACGGTTCATCTGGATTAGTACGCGACCTGTTTCCATATCTTCGGCGTTGCTGCTGGTGCTTCCCATTACCAAGCGGTTGATGTTTTTCCGAAAGTTGTCCGTGTTGGTTTTTCCTGAGTGATAATCGCTCATTTCCAGAAGTGCGTCTGTAATTTCGTCGCCATCTTTTTTGCTCATTCCCACCAAAAGCATCATAATTTTTTCCTGAAGTTTCGGACTGAATTTGGCAACCATTCCCAAATCCATTAATGCGATCTGACCTTTTTGGGTTAGGTGGATGTTTCCCGGATGCGGATCTGCATGTGCAAAACCGTCTATGATAATTTGCTGCATATAAGATTCAACCAAATCGTCCATCAAAGGATTAAAATCGGTTTCCATTCTTTCTAACGGACCGACTGAAGTTATTTTTTTTCCTTCAATAAAATCCATGGTGAGAATTCTTGAAGAAGAAAGTTCGCGAACAGGTTCCGGAATAATAATGTGATCGTATTTAGAAAGGTTATCGCGGAGAATCTGTAGATTCTGAAATTCTTTTTGATAGTCAAGCTCATTCAAAAGTACAAACCGAAGCTCCTCAATAATACTGTCGAGTGCATATTTTTTAGCGTCTTTGGAGTATTTCACAGCTTGATCTGCCATTTCCTTTAATGTGTCAAGATCTTCAATGAATTTTTTTCTTACTCCGGGTCTTTGGATTTTCACAGCGACCGGACGCATCGATGGAAGTAACGCACGATGAACCTGGCCGATAGAGGCACTTGCGAGTGGTTCTGGATCAAAAATTTCGAAAGCTTTATTAATTTTCACCCCGATTTCCTCCTCAAAAATTTGCTGAACTTCTTCAAACGGAATAGTTTCAACATCGTCCTGCAGTTCGGCTAATGCTTTGAGATATTCATCAGGAAGTAAATCAGGTCTTGTGGAAAGCAACTGTCCTAATTTCACGTACGTTGGACCCATTTTTTTCAGGTCTTCAACAAGTTCCTGCGGCTTCTGGTTAAACTCTTCTTCTGAAGAATTTTCAGATACAGAATCATTCAAGGCACTTGCCGATGCGTTTTTTACAACACCGCTGTTGTAATATTTTAGAATAAATCGGAAGAATTTTGCGTAGTTATTAAGGTGGTTCAGTTCCATTTGATGAATTTAATTTTCAAATATATCTGCGCACACGCTTAAAAACTTTACATGTTTTCAGATTTTATTATAAAAATCCTGTTCGTTGCATTTTTGCGTAAATGGTTCTCATGGAAATTATTTTCCACAATTTTTGCCCACGATTTTTATAAGGAGTAAATTTGTGCGAATCTATAAAAAGTGAAAATTTATGTCAACTTACGTGGTTGTTGGTCTTCAGTACGGAGATGAGGGTAAAGGAAAGATTACCGATGTTCTGTCCGCAAAATCGGATTATGTCGTGCGCTTTCAAGGAGGTGATAATGCAGGTCACACTGTATATGCGGGAGAGGAAAAGTTTGTTCTTCATTTGCTGCCTTCAGGAGTGTTGCAGTGCAAAGGAAAATGCATCATTGCGAACGGAGTAGTGGTGAATCCGAAATCTTTCATCCGAGAAATTGAACAGTTGGAAAGCAAAGGTATGCGTACCGATCATGTTTTTATTTCGCGCCGTGCCCACGTAATTATGCCATATCACATTTTACTGGATACTTACCGTGAAGAAGAAAAAGGCGGAACTGAAATCGGAACTACCAAAAAAGGAATCGGACCGTGTTATGAGGATAAAATTGCAAGAGTCGGAATCCGTATGGTAGATTTGCTGAATCCAGAGGTTCTGCGTGAAAAAATTGAGAAAAATCTTCGGGTAAAAAATTCAATGTTCGAGAAATATTTCGAGAAACCGACGTTGGATATTGATGAGATTTACAATGAATTTATTGAAATCGGGAAAAAACTTCAGGACAGAATTGTTGATACCGAAGTTGAACTGAATGAAGCCATCAAAGAAGGTAAAAATGTTTTGTTTGAAGGTGCGCAGGCGTTGATGTTGGATATCGATTTCGGAACTTATCCTTATGTAACTTCATCGTCGCCGTCAACAGGTGGTGTTTGTGCTGGAGCAGGTGTTCCGCCGACCGCACTTCAGAATCTTATCGGAGTTTCAAAAGCGTATACAACCAGAGTTGGAAACGGACCTTTTCCATCCGAGCTGGATAATGAATTGGGCGAAGAAATCAGAAAAGTAGGCCATGAATTTGGTGCTACAACAGGAAGACCGAGAAGAACCGGCTGGCTTGATTTGGTAGCTTTGAAGCATGCTTGCATGATCAATGGAATCAATAATTTGGTAATTACTAAACTGGATGTTCTGACCGGAATTAAACCTTTGAAAATAGTTACAGAATATAAAACGGAGGACGAAAAAATTATTGATTACTTTACATCATCAACCACGAAACTTTACGATTACGAGCCGATTTATAAGGAACTTGAAGGTTGGGATGAAGACATTACAAAAGTGAGAAGCTACGATGAATTGCCGGCTAATGCAAAAAAATATATCGAATTCATTGAGAGTTATTTAGGTATTAATGTTTACCTTGTTTCTGTTGGTCCTGAGAGAAGTCAGAATATTATACGAAAAGAATTATTTTAACAGATTTACTGTTATTTCAAAATATTTTTAATCAATCCCTGCAGAAACTGCAGGGATTTCTGTTTCTAAAGTTTAAAATTTTCACATCTATTATGTTTTAAATAAAACTTTAAATATTTGATAATTTATTGGCAAGATTATTGAATTCAGATTATTGAATTTAAGTATATGGTTAAAAACTAATAATCCAAGTTTTTCCGAGCAATGTTTAACCATAAAATAAGTGTAATGATGAAAAATTTATTCAGAAACGAGCAGCTTCAACTGGACGAAATTGTATTTCAGGGCCGGAATAAAGAGTACGGTGCTTATGTTTTAAGAAGCGAATCAGACAAGGTTCTTACAAAATCAATGTTTATAGGCATCGGTGTTTTTGCGCTGATTGCAATTGCGCCTTTTGCTTTTGGCAATAAAACTGAAATCATACAGCAGCCAATTCCGGATTTAGGTCCAATTCAATTAAAGGATGTAGATAGAAAAGTTGATGTAGTTATTCCTCCTGCAGTTGTTCCTCCACAAAAAGTAGTTGAAACTTTTAATGCAACCGTTCCAACGCCAAGGAAAGAAGTGGTGAAAGAAACAGCTGCTCCTCCGGTTTCCAGATATGATGAAGCTGTAGCCGGAACACAGGATATTGAAGGTGAAAAACCTACTGTAGCCTATCAAGCGCCAGTAATTGGACCGCCGGTTGTAACGGGGCCTCCAACAGTTCCAGCGCCACAACCTACAGTTAATCCTGATGCGATCATCAAAAACGTAGATGTTGAAGCTTCTTTTGTTGGCGGAATTAATAGTTTCCGAAATAAAGTGGTGGGCAATTTCAATACTTCCAGCTTTGATGGTTCGGGAGAAACTTTGAAAACTACAGTAACTTTCGTGGTGGAAAGAGATGGGACAATTTCTGCAGTTAAAGCTACCGGAGCCGATTCGGAATTTAACCGCGAAGCAGAAAAAACAATAAAAAATATCAAAGGAAAATGGATTCCTGCGAAAGTTCAAGGCCAACCCGTGAGAAGCTATTTCAGATTTCCAGTTGCGATGATGTTCGAATAATAGTTAATAATTTAAGTTAAAATTTTATCCACAGAAACCAGTTTTTTGTGGATAATTTTTTGCCTCTGTAATGCTTTAATTAACAGTATTTTAACGCTTGTCAACTTATCAACATACAAGCTCCAAACAAAAAAAATGTATTTTTGTGGTTTAATTGAAAGTTATGGCGAAAATCATAGGCGTTGCCAACCAGAAAGGCGGAGTAGGTAAAACAACAACTGCAGTAAATCTAGCGGCAGCGCTTGGTGTTCTGGAGAAAAAAGTTTTGCTGATTGATGCAGATCCGCAGGCGAATGCAACATCCGGATTGGGAATTGAAGAGGTGAAATTTTCAACATATAATCTTCTGGAACACAGCGAAGAAGTAAGCAAATGCATTCAGCGAACTTCGTCTCCAAATCTGGATATTATTCCGTCGCATATTGATTTGGTTGCCGCAGAAATTGAACTGGTTGACCGTGATCAGCGCGAATATATGCTTCGCGAAGCCTTAAAACCTGTCAAAGAACTTTACGATTATATCATCATCGATTGCGCACCGAGTTTGGGTTTAATAACCATCAATGCATTAACCGCTGCAGATTCAGTTATTATTCCGATTCAGTGCGAATATTTTGCTTTGGAAGGTTTAGGCAAGCTTCTCAATACCATCAAAAATGTTCAGAAAATTCATAATCCTGATTTGGATATTGAAGGACTTTTGCTGACCATGTTCGATAGTCGTTTACGCTTGTCTAATCAGGTGGTAGAAGAGGTGAATTCACATTTTCCAGAGATGGTTTTCGAGACCATTATCAGCAGAAATGTACGTTTAAGCGAAGCGCCAAGTTTCGGAGAAAGTATTTTGAATTACGATGCAGAAAGCAAGGGCGCAATACAATATCTGCAGCTTGCTGAAGAAGTTTTGTTGCGCAACGAGAATAGTAAAAAACTAAGTTTTATTTAAACAGAAACATTACATGAAAGATAAAAAAAGAGCAATGGGCCGCGGTTTGGGAGCAATTCTCAGCGCAGAATCCAAAGCGAATGTTAATGCAGCGACAGACAAAGGAGCTGAAAAATTTGTGGGAAATATTGTGGAGGTTTCCCTTGAAGATATTTATCCGAATGCTTCACAGCCGAGAACGTATTTTGACGAAAAAGCCCTTAATGATTTGGCGCAGTCCATCAGAAATTTAGGCGTTATTCAGCCGATTACGCTGCGGAAAGATGGTGATAGATTTGAAATTATTTCGGGAGAAAGACGTTTTCGCGCTAGTAAAATTGCCGGTTTGGAAACGGTTCCGGCTTATATCCGTTTGGTGAACGACCAGGAACTGCTTGAAATGGCTTTGGTTGAAAATATTCAGCGCGAAGATCTTGATGCCATTGAAATTGCGCTAACTTATCAACGTTTGCTCGAAGAAATTGGTATGACGCAGGAAAATCTGAGTCAGCGCGTTGGGAAAGAAAGAAGTACAATTACCAATTCAATCCGTTTGCTGAGGTTGAATCCGGATGTTCAGAATTCAATTCGCAGCGGTGAAATTTCTGCGGGACACGGTCGCGCAATTATCAGTTTAGAAGATGAAGAAAAGCAGGATTTACTATTTAGAAAAATTCTGAAAGAAAATTTAAGTGTACGGCAAGCTGAACAACATGCGAATTCGTTAAAGAATCCAAAAACCACATCTACAAGAGCAAAAGCAGTTCTTCCGAACAGCTATAAAAAAGCACAGAAAAATCTTGCAGATCTCTTGGATGTTAAAGTGGAAATAAAAACTTCGGGTACTGGCAAAAAAGGAAAAATAGTTCTTGATTTTAAGAATGAAGAAGAACTGGAAAAAATTCTTTCACATATCAAGTAAATGAAAGGGTTTGCAGTTTTTCTTTTTCTCGTTTTTTCAACATTTTGTTTTGCTCAAGTAAATCCGAATGACACCATCCGTGTCGAATACCATCCTACAGATACACTTTCATCAGTAACACCGAAATCGGAGGTCGAAGTAATTGCGGATATTGAAGAAGCGAACACAACTGCCGTAAAACCAAAGTTTAACCCAACAAAAGCCGGACTATATTCTGCAGTTCTGCCGGGTTTGGGGCAGTATTACAACAAAAAATACTGGAAAATTCCCATCGCTTTGGGCGGAATCGGAACCGGAGTGGGAATCACACTTTGGAACGACAAACAGTACAAAAGATACAGGGAAGCATTTATAGCTCAACTTAACGGACAAACTCATGAGTTTTCCGATATTCCGGGAATTACAAAAGAAGCACTCGGCCGCGCTCAGGATCGAATGAAAAGGCAGCGCGATTACGCAATTGGAATCACCGCTTTAGTTTACGTGTTAAATATTGTGGATGCCGTTGTTGATGCCCATTTGTACGAAGGCCGCAACGATCCTGATCTTGCACTTTCTCCCACGGTAATTAATGATTCCTCGGGAATGTTTAACGGAAAAGCGGGACTCAGTCTCAATTATAAATTTTAAATAAGCCGAAATGAAAATAGCTTTGGTAGGTTACGGAAAAATGGGAAAAATCATTGGTGAAATTGCAGAAAGTCGCGGTCATCAGATTGTTGCAAAACTTAATGAAACTCCCACATCCGAGAATCTAAACAATCCGGATGTCGTGATTGAATTTTCCCATCCGGAAGCTGCATTCGAGAATATCAAAACATGTCTTGAGAACAATATTCCTGTGGTTTGTGGAACAACAGGCTGGCTCGATAGAAAATCGGAAATCGAGGAACTTTCTTCCAACAATGGATCTGCATTTTTGTACGGCTCCAATTTTTCGCTTGGAGTAAATTTATTTTTTGCATTGAATGAAAAGCTTGCCGGTTTGATGAAAAACTTTGATGAATACGGAATTCAACTGGAAGAAATTCACCATACGCATAAGAAAGATGCGCCAAGCGGAACAGCCATTTCTTTAGCCGAAGGAATTATGAAGAACAATGACAAATACAAATCCTGGAAGCTGGATGAAACCAACGGAGAAGAACTTGGAATTTTTGCTGTCCGCGAAGATGAAGTTCCCGGCACACACAGTGTTTTTTACAAAAGCGAAGTGGATGAAATCGAAATTAAACACACCGCATTCAGCAGAAAAGGTTTTGCTCTGGGAGCTGTAATCGCGGCAGAATGGATACAGGGAAAATCCGGAAACTTCACAATGAAGGATGTTCTTGGTCTTTAAAAGTGTAACAATACAGTACGCTTGTAAACTAATACTGAAACAGTGAAAACGCCTGAAAAGGCAAAACTAAAATATAATGAATTACTTTCTTACCTATACTTTGTATGTTGTTATTCTCTCCATGCTGATGGGAATTTCAACATGGAAGCTGTTCAAAAAAATGGGCTACAGTCCGCTGTACGCTTTTATTCCGTTTTATAATTATTACATTATTCAGAAAGAAACCGGCAATCCTAAATGGTGGGTAGCGATGTCTTATTTACCAATCGTAGGTCCAATCATGATGTCAGTTTTTCATCTTTTCCTGATGAAGAAATTTGGAAAAACCACTTTCGTGCAGAAACTTCTTACCGTAATTCTTCCTTTCATTTACATGGCAACGGTTAATTACAGTAAGGATGCAGAAGTTGAAAACGAAGAAGAATTTTATCTTACTGAAGAAGAAAAACAGGAGAAAAAGAAAGATTCATTTTTGGGATCTATCACATTCGCAGTTGTTTTTGCTACAATTATTCATGTTTTCCTTACCCAGCCTTTCGGTATTCCGACAGGTTCTATGGAAAGGACTTTGCTTGTAGGTGACTTCCTTTTTGTAAATAAGTTGAATTACGGTTTCCGCATGCCGATGCGTCCTGTTGCGATACCTTTTCTGCAGGGAACTATTTTCGATACAGGTGAAAAAGGAAATCCGAAAGACGATCCGAAATCTTATGTAGAAGCTGTAAAACTTCCATATTTCCGTTTTCCTGGTTGGGAAAAACCGGAGAAAAATGATATCGTAGTTTTCAATTATCCGGACGATTCGGTTCATACAGCGATCGACCGAAAAGACCCTTACGTTAAAAGACTGGTTGCTGTTGGTGGTGATACTGTTGAGTTCCGTGCCGGAAAACTCTACATTAACGGAAAACCTGAATCCAGACTGGCCGACGCAGAAGTGCAGCATGCCTATACAGTAAAAACGGGTTCGCAATTAGATATTCCTTCACTTTACGACAGATTCGGTTTTATGCCTGTTGTGGAGCAGCAGTCTGATACAGGTTTTGTGTATACTTTTCAAGGACTTACAGACAAACTTGTAAATGAAATAAAAGCACTTCCTCAAGTGACTTCCGTGGAAGAAGTTATTGATCCGCAAGGTGAAAAAGCGATAAGTTATTACCCCGATATGGCCGCTTCTTACGCAGCTCAAAGAATGATCGCAAGTAGCAAAGTCAATACTTCATCCAGTATTTTTCCAATCACAAAAAACTGGAATCAGGATTGGTACGGTCCGCTCAGAATTCCGAAGAAAGGAGATGTGGTTACGCTAACTTCAGAAAACATAGGAGAGTTTGAAAAACTAATTACCAAATACGAAAATAATACGCTGGAAAACCGCAACGGAAAGTTTTTTATCAACGGAACAGAAACGAATCAGTACACGGTGCAGCAGGATTATTATATGATGATTGGTGATAATCGCGATGCTTCTTTGGATGCAAGATTTTTCGGTTATGTTCCGGAAACCCATATCGTTGGGAAACCGATGTTCACCTGGATGAGCGTTGAAGGCCTTTTTGCGGATGCCAATTCATCCTATCAAGCAAATGGGAAGAAAGTTCGCTGGGACAGAATGTTTAAAGCAACCAACACAGGCGAGGTAAACAAAACTTCGTATTGGTGGCTGGCTGTACTTATTTTGGTGCTGTTTTTCGGTTGGGATTATTTTGTAAAAATCTTCCGCAAAAAAGAAAAAGAAGACTGATTTTTAGGAGCTTATTCCCGCTTTCACGGCTCGCTTTTTTGCGCCACAGCTTATCCATTAGCAAAAAGAGCTCATACAAACCGTTCAATCGGGGCTAAAAAGTGAGAGCTATTTTATAAAACTTATTGGACGGAATGAAAGTTTCGTCCTTTTAACTTTAATACAGATTTAATGAAAAAATTAATGCCTGTTTTTTATTTCGGTCCTGTTTCATGGTACGCCGAATTCTTAAATCAAGAGGACGAAATCATACTGGAGCAATGGGAAAATTTTCCAAAGCAAACTTATCGAAACCGTACCAATATTTATGGCGCGAATGGAAAGTTGTCGCTCATCATTCCGATTCATCATAATGGGAAAAGGCTCTATCGCGAGACAGAAATATCTTATCGGGAAAACTGGAAGAAACTCCACTGGAAATCCATTAAAACAGCTTATCAAAGTTCACCGTATTTCGAATTTTATGAAGACCGGCTTGAGAAAATTTTTCAGAATGAAGAAAAAAATCTTTTCGACTATAATCTTTTCGTCCTAAAAACAGTTTTAGATATCCTGAAAACAGAAAAGGCATACTCTTTGAACAGCGAATACAGCAAAGCTCCGAACATGAAGGATTTTCGGGAAAAATTTTCGGCAAAAACTGAATCTGAGTATAAAATGGATGAATATTATCAGACATTTTCAGACCGATATAGATTCCTGAAAGATCTTTCTATCTTGGATTTGCTTTGTAACAAAGGACCTGAAAGTCTGACATATATTAAAAGTGTTGCTAACAAAAATTAAATTTCAGATATGAAAAAAATACTTATTGCGGCCTGTTTTATGACGGGTTTCGCGGTTTTTGCACAAACCGAAGCTCCTGCTTTGGATCCTATGCAGGATAAAGATCTTATGACATGGTATCATAAAGATTTTGGTGCAGCGAACGTGTATGGAGTAAATACGCAGAATGCCTATAAATATTTAGAATCTAAAGGACTTAAACCTAAAACTATCGTTGTAGGAGTTCTCGACAGCGGAGTGGAAGTTGATCATCCCGGTTTGGTAAAAAATATGTGGAAAAATCCAAATGAGATTCCGAACAACGGAAAAGATGACGATAAAAACGGTTATGTCGACGATGTTCATGGATGGAATTTTATCGGTGGAAAATCCGGAGATATTGATATAGATAATATGGAAGTTACCCGCGTGGTAAAAAAATATCAGCCGATTTTTGAAGGTGCTAACTCCGCGACGAATAAAACTAATCAGGCAAAAATGCCGGAAGAGTTTGCGATGTACATGAAGTCTAAAGAGATTTTTACTAAGAAAAGCATCGAAGCTAAACAGGCGAACGATACTTATACTATGATTCAGGGTATGATTCCGACAATGGTTTCTATGTTGAATGGGAAAAATCTGACTCCTGAAACTTTGGCATCGATCAAACCTGCAACGCAGGAACAGATGATGGCTTTAAGTGTATTGTCACAGGTTTCAAACGATCCTGCGATTGCCGGAAAAGCTCCTGCCGAAGTTGAGAAGTTTTTGTCTGATCAGATGAAGGAAGCGTTGGATTATTATGGTCCACAGGCTACAAAACAATACAATCTTGATTTCGAGCCTAGAGCTTTAGTTGGGGACAACTACGAAGATTATTCAGAAAAATTTTACGGAAACAATAACTACGAAGGTCCCGATGCGCAACACGGTACTCACGTTGCCGGAATTATTGCCGGTGCGCCGCAAGGTAAAGAGATTCAGTACGGTGTAGCGCACAAAGTTGCAAAAATTATGACGGTTAGAACCGTTCCAAATGGTGACGAAAGAGATAAAGATGTAGCCAATGCCATCAGATATGCAGTGGATAACGGAGCGAAAATTCTGAACATGAGTTTTGGCAAACCGGTTTCTCCTGGTAAACAGCACGTTTGGGATGCGTTTAAATATGCTCAGGACAAAGGTGTGCTTTTGGTAAAAGCAGCAGGAAATGAAAGCGAGAATATTGCAGAACACCAATATTTTCCGACAAATTTCAAAACTGTGAATGACGAAACACCATTTGTTAGTAATATGATTGTAGTTGGTGCTTCAACGAATGACAACGAAATGTTGCGTGCGGATTTTTCCAACTACAACCAGAAAATGGTAGATGTTTTTGCTCCGGGTGATAAAATTTATTCAACAGTACCGGACGGAAAGTATGAATATCTTCAGGGAACATCAATGGCTTCACCGGTAGTTGCTGGAGCAGCGGCAGTTTTGTGGAGCTACATGCCAAACTTAAAGCCGGAGCAAATCATTGAATCTCTGGTAAAAACATCTAATAAATCTTCGGTGAATGCCATGATTAATTCGAACATTAACAACAGATTTGATATGATTTCAGTTGCGGGAGGTGTAATTGATCTGCGTAAGGCAGCGGAATATGCTTTCACTAACTTTTATAAAGCCTCACCTGTTAAAACAACGCTGAAGAAAACGGTAAAGAAAAAAGTGAAAAGATAATAAGCTTTTCCTGAAATACTATAAAGTCTGGTTTTTACCGGACTTTTTTTATGGAATGGCACGGTTTTTTGTAATTATCAATTCAAATAAATACCGCTATGAAAAATTTACTTTTAGCAGGAATTATGGGAGCCGCAATCAGTGTTTCCTGTTCCACAGCGAAGACAGCCCAGAACAACAGAGCCGAATTCCTTAATATGAAAGGCGACTGGGAAATTACAAGTATTGATTACGACAGAAGCTACAGCGTGAAACCTTTTGACGAAGGAGCTGATGCAAGTTGTTTTGTAGGAAGCCACTGGACTTTGATTCCGAACAATTATTCCGGATCTTATACGCTGAAAGGCGGTGGAGCTTGTCCAAGCAGAATCCAGCCGATCAGTTTTGAAGTGACGGGTGGAAACAATTTCAAATTCAAGAAACTTCTGGAAGGTTCAAAAGCAAAGGCGGTTACTCATGGTTATTCTCTGGATTTAGTAAGCCAGACAACAGATCAGTTCAGTCTTGAACAGAATGTTCCAGTAAACGGCCAGAATGTACGTATCGTATATAACTTCCAGAGAACAGCAATGCAAAATTAATTTAATTCAAAAATACAGTTATGAAAATTTTCAACAAAACGAATATAGCAGCACTGTTCATTTCATCTGCGATGATTTTAACAGGATGTGAAACCGTACAAAATGCCAACAATCAACAGAAAGGTACCGTAATTGGTACTGCAGCAGGAGCTGTACTTGGTGGAGTTTTAGGAAACAACATTGGTAAAGGTAAAAATGCACCTGCAGGAGCCGTTCTTGGCGGAATTGTAGGTGGTGTAGCCGGAAACGTTATCGGTAGAAATATGGATAAGCAGGCTAAAGAAATTAAAGAAACTTTGCCTGGTGCGGAAGTGGAAAGAGTAGGTGAAGGTATCAAAGTTACAATGCCGGAAAATATGGTAAACTTTGGTTTTGATTCATCAAATCTAACTGCTGCAGCACAGGCTAACCTTGATAAACTTTCTGAAGTTTTGATTAATAATCCTGATACAAACATCAATATTTACGGTCATACAGACAGCAAAGGAACCGATTCTTACAACTTGTCGCTATCTGACAGAAGAGCAGCAGCTGTAAAATCTTACCTTGTTTCTAAAGGTGTTGCGTCAAGCAGAATGATCACAATGGGAATGGGAGAAAAAGAACCAATCGCAACCAACGATACTGATGCTGGAAGAGCACAGAACCGTCGTGTAGAATTTGCAATTACTGCGAATGAAGAAATGATTCAGGAAGCGCAGCAAGGCACATAAAAACAGATATTCATATACACTTTTTAAATCCGCTTCGGCGGATTTTTTCTTGTAAAAAAATCACTAATTTTGCAGTTGACCGTAAATGATGAAAAAATATCTGAAACTCCTCAGAGTTGAACAGTGGGTGAAGAATCTCTTCGTGTTTGCGCCACTGTTTTTCTCCGGAAATATCACCAATACCGACCTCTTCCTCAAAAGTTTATTTGCTTTTGTGGTTTTTTCGTTTGCGGCCAGTGTGATTTACATCATCAACGATTATTCGGATATCGAGTCGGACAGGAAGCATCCTGAGAAAAAGAAGCGTCCGTTGGCAAGCGGTGCAATCAAAAAGAATACTGCAATCTGGATTATGGCTGGATTGCTTATTGCAGACATTTTCCTTGTCATTTTAGGCGAATATCTTTTTGACCAGAATCTTTGGAAATTTTCCACCATCATTCTTTTTTATCTGATCATGAATCTCGGATACACTTTTCGCCTGAAACATGTCGCGATTGTAGATGTTTGTATCATTTCGATAGGCTTCGTTCTACGGGTTTTTGCAGGAGGTTACATCACCGGAATTCTGGTTTCACAATGGGCAATTTTACTCACTTTTGTACTTGCGATGGTTTTGGCTATTGGAAAGAGAAGAGGCGAGTTAATCAATGCACAGATTTCCGGAAGAACCAGAAAAGCGCTCGACGGTTATAATGTTCAGTTTGCGGATATTGCACTTTCAATTTCAGTAACATTGGCGATTATCTGTTATCTGATGTTTACTTTATCACCAGAAGTTCAGGAAAGATTTCACTCACGGGTTTTCTATACTGTGTTTTTTGTAGTATTTGCTTTCCTTCGCTATCTCCAGCAAACTCTGGTGTACAACAAAACGGAATCCCCAACAAAAATTATTTATAAAGACCGCTATATTCAGGTTACTTTGGTGATTTGGGTTATGGCGTTCTTACTTCAAATTTATTTCAAATAATGAAGCCGAATTTTACTAGAAAAGTGACAAACTGGGGAAACTTCCCGGTGGTTGAAAAAGAAATACGTTCTGAAGATTCTGTTGAAAAAATTAAAGATTTTGTTGCATCAGCCAACGAAATTATTGCAAGAGGAAATGGTCGCTGTTATGGTGACGCATCATTATCTGAGCAGATTTTTTCAACAAAAAGACTAAATAAATTCATCAGTTTCGACCGTCTCAATGGTGTAATCGAATGTGAATCCGGAGTTCTTCTTTCCGAAGTTTTGGAAATTTCAGTTCCGCAAGGTTACTTTCTTTACGTAACGCCGGGTACAAAATTTATAACTGTTGGAGGAGCCATTGCATCCGACGTTCACGGAAAAAATCACCACGCAGAAGGGTGTTTTTCAGAATATCTGATTGAATTTTCCCTAATGAATGAAAATGGTGAAATTCTGAAATGTTCACGCATAGAAAATTCCGAAAAGTTTTGGTCGACAATCGGCGGAATGGGACTTACAGGAATTATTCTTTCAGTCAAGTTCAAACTGAAAAATATAGAAACTGCTTACATTCGTCAGGAAAGCATAAAAGCGGAAAACCTTGACGAAATTTTCCGACTTTTTGACGAGAGCGAAAGCTGGACTTACAACGTAGCATGGATTGATTGTCTTCAGAAAGGCAGTAAAATAGGGAGAAGTTTGATGATGCGAGGCGAACACGCTTTCCGACATGAACTTCCTAAAAATTTACAGGTGAAACCGTTGCGTCTTCCGAAGAAATTCAGTCCGACAGTGCCGTTTTATTTTCCAAATTTTGTGTTGAATGCCCTTACTGTCAAAATTTTTAACCTGTTGTATTATGGAAAACAGCGTAAGAAAGAAGTTAAAGGTTTTGTGGATTATGAAACATTTTTCTATCCGCTTGATGCGATCAACGATTGGAACAAAATTTACGGAACAAGCGGTTTTATTCAGTATCAGATGGTAATTCCGAAAGAAAACGGAAAAGAGGGAATGAAGAAAATTCTGGAAATCATTGCGCACAGCGGAAACGGATCTTTTCTTGCCGTGCTGAAACTTTTTGGAAAAAACAATCTGGAAGCTTACAACTCTTTCCCGATGGAAGGTTACACGCTCGCTTTGGATTTCAAAGTGAATTCAAAACTGAAAAATTTGGTGGACAAACTGGACTCTATTGTAGAAGAATACGGTGGCAGAATTTATTTGACCAAGGACAGTATGAGCCGTTCTTCGTTAACCGATTATCTGAAAAATGTTCAGAATCCGAAGTTTGTTTCCATGCAGCATAAAAGAATTATCAACAGTAAATAACGCAAACAGCGAGAAAGAATATGGTTGTACTCGGAAGCAATTCAGAAGTTGCACAGGCATTTGTAGAGAAAGCGCTGGAAGCGGGCGAGAAGTTTGAAAAAATTTATCTCATCACTTCTCAGTTGGAAACTGCTGAAAAGTTTGCAAAACACATCGATGTAAAGTACCTGCAGCAATCTGAAATTATTGAGCTGGATTTAATGAAGCCGATTGATTTCACGACCCTTGATGAATTGGAGACAAGGTTGCTTTTCTGTGCTTCGGGATATTTGGGAAAAGGAACAGAAGAAGGGCTTTACAACTACGAAAATACGGAGAGAATAGTTGATATTAATTATGCTAAGCTCATTCCGGTTCTCAATTTTTTTGCTGAAAAAATGGAACGCCGAAGAAGCGGAACGATGATCGTACTTTCTTCTGTTGCCGGCGAACGCGGACGACAGTCCAATTTTATTTACGGTAGCGCGAAAGCAGGATTAACTGCGTATTTAAGTGGCCTTAGAAATTATCTTTTCGATAAAAAAGTTCATGTAATGACCGTGAAACCAGGTTTTATGGATACCAAAATGACAGAAGGTTTACCACTAAATCCAAGTCTTACCGCTACACCAAAGCAGGCTGCGAATATTATTTACAAAGCGTACAAAGACAAAAAAAATGTTGCTTACGTGCTTCCGGTATGGCAGATGATTATGTTGATAATCAGAAATATTCCGGAGTTTATCTTCAAAAAAATGAAACTGTAATAAATAATGAAGAAGCTGTATCTGTTTGATTTTGACGGAACTTTAACCTACAAGGACACAATGTTTCTTTTTCTGAAGCATTACAATTCCTCGAAATTTTACTTTCAGTTTCTAAAACATATTCCGCTTTTCGCTCTTCTGAAACTTAAACTTGCGGATGCTGAAAAAGTAAAAAAAAGTTTTATTTCTTCGATTTTAAAAGGAGAATCTGAAAACGAAATTCAGCGACAGTCCGTTTTTTTTTTCGAGAAAAATTATCCGGAAATTATCCGACAGAATGCTTTAGATTTTATCAAAAATATTGACAGAAATAACACCGAAAGTTATTTAGTTACTGCGTCGCTTGATATTTGGGTAAAGCCATTTGCAGAGGAGTTTAAGATGAATCTTATCGCAACAAAAGCCGAATTCAAAAATGGTTTTTTCACAGGTAATTTCGTAGGCAAAAACTGTAACGGTGACGAAAAGCTTTCCCGGATTAAACAGGAAATTTCAGATTTAAAATTCGATAAATCAATTGCGTTTGGTGATACTTCCGGAGATTCGGCGATGCTGAATTGGGCAAATGAAAGCCATTACCGTTTTTTTCATTAATTTTACGGGAATTAACAGTTTACCTTTTCAACCTGAAAAATGAATAGAATTTATCTGGACAACGCCGCCACAACGCCGCTTGCGGAAGAAGTGATCGATGAAATGGTGGGTCTTATGAAAACCAATTTCGGTAATCCTTCTTCAACCCACACTCTCGGTCAGGAAGCCAAAATCGTTATTGAAAATGTTCGCCGCAAAGTTGCTGATTACCTAAAAGTTTCACCGGCTGAAATTATTTTCACATCGTGCGGAACGGAATCCAATAATATGATCATCAAATCCTGCATCAATCATTTAGGTGTACAGCGCATTATTTCATCACCGATGGAACATAAATGTGTGGCAGAAACCGTGCAGGACATGAAGAAAAGGAAAGGAGTTGAGGTGGTTTATCTTCGTCCTGATAAAAAAGGTGACTTTGATTTGGACGAACTTGATCGAATTCTAAAATCCTCAGATAAAAAAACTTTGGTGAGTTTAATGCACGCCAACAACGAAATTGGAAATATTCTGGACATTAAGAAAACGGCCGAAGTCTGCAAAGCGAACAATGCACTTTTTCATTCGGATACGGTGCAGACAATGGCGCATATGGATCTTGATTTTTCTGATATTATGGTAGATTTTGCTTCATGCAGCGCTCATAAATTTCACGGTCCAAAAGGAAATGGATTTGCTTTTATCAGAAAATCTACAGGTTTGAAAGGTATTATTACCGGTGGTCCGCAGGAAAGATCGCTTCGTGCCGGTACCGAGAATGTGGTGGGAATTGCAGGTTTGGGCAAAGCTTTCGAACTTTCCATGGAAAATCTTGAGAAATATTCATCGCAGATTTCCTCGCTCAAGAAGTATGCAATTGGAAAGCTTTCAGCTTCCGTTGAAGGTTTGAAATTTAACGGCAGAAGTGCAGAAGACAGCAGTCTTTATACAGTTCTTAGTTTACTTTTACCATTTAAAGATCCGATGATTGGTTTAAAACTTGACATGAAAGGTATTGCGGTTTCTCAGGGTAGTGCGTGTTCATCCGGAGCATCAAAACCTTCCATGGTGATGATGATGCTTTTGGATGATGACGAAATGGAAAATTGTACACCTTTGCGTGTGTCGTTTAGTCATCTTACAACGGAAAGCGACATTGATGCTTTGGCTGATGCGTTGGGCGAAATCGCAAAGCAGTTTAAGATAGAAAAAACAAATACAGCTAATTGACAACAGTGCATTTTATTAGCATAAAAGTTGTTAATTTTGTAGTTAATAAATAAGAAACAAATTAATATTTAAATTATGGCATTAGAAATTACAGACCAATCGTTTCAGGAAACTGTATTGAATTCAGATAAACCGGTATTAGTAGATTTTTGGGCAGTTTGGTGCGGACCATGCAGAATGTTGGGACCAATTATTGAAGAAGTAGCTGAAGAGTTTGAAGGAAAAGCAGTAGTAGGAAAAGTTGATGTTGACAATAACCAGCAGGTTTCTGTAGATTATGGAATCAGAAACATTCCTACGGTTCTTATCTTCAAAAACGGTGAGGTTGTAGATAAAATTGTTGGTGTGCAGCCTAAAGAAGTTATTTCTGAAAAACTTTCTGCACACCTGTAGAAAAATTTAAGACTGAAAATGAATGCTTTCCTTTTTTGGAAAGCATTTTTTGCTTAAAATATTTGGAAAGTAGTTCAAAATTTGTATTTTTGCACTCACCAAAAAGAAAGACGTTCTTTTTAAATTTAATGATCCGGTAGTTCAGCTGGTTAGAATGCCGCCCTGTCACGGCGGAGGTCGCGGGTTCGAGTCCCGTCCGGATCGCAATTTTTTCAGATTATTTTTGGAAATATTAGACAACACATCAACTACCAGATCCGGTAGTTCAGCTGGTTAGAATGCCGCCCTGTCACGGCGGAGGTCGCGGGTTCGAGTCCCGTCCGGATCGCAACTATTAAATCAAAATAGTACAAAATGCTGTAAAACATAGGTTTTACGGCATTTTTCTGGTAATGTTCCAAAAGTGTTGGAACCTATTATTGATCAGGCATCAAGCAAGTTTTTTATTGCGAGTAGGTCAAATTTATGCTGTCCAAGAGGTCAGCATATTTAGTCGTTCCTTAACAAAACCCACGATTTAATTTATTTTTAAAAACAGGATTAGAAAACAGCATAATTTGTATCTTATAAAATAAGAAAATAATTTTCTGTTTCAGTAGTTCCATCATTTTCTTCA
>JAEWZO010000039.1 GCA_023458415.1 Bacteroidota bacterium | reverse complement strand
AAACATAAATTTTTACATCCCTCAGAAGAAGACTGGACTGCAAACGAAAATGAAACTGAGTTTCTAACCGTAATCTGGGTCATAAAAGAGGCACTGTACAAACTTCATCCGTCTAAATATTGGTCGCTGAAAAAACATTATGAAGTGGAGCAGTTCCGTTTGGAAAACCTTACTGAAATACGATGCAGGGTTTTTGATGAGGAATTTGAAGACTGTTATGTCGCGCAAGTTTGCCAAATTGAAGATTTCTATTTTGCCATTATAGAAGAAAACCATCAGATTCATTACAAAATTCCGACAGGTAATATTTTCTAAACCAATTTTTTATAGTTTTCAACAATTTTACGTTGCTCATGCACAACGTCGAACAATAGTTCCAAAAGTTCACGGATGTTTTTGAGTTCTGTTAAACGTGTAATTCTTTTCGGATCACGAAGATTCATTACATCTGTTTCGGCAATCTCCTTTTTCCTTTTTTCCAGCAGTTGACCAACTTCATCAATCGGGTTTATATTTGGGTTCAAAGGTTTTGTTTCAGGTTTTTGGTCATCTAAAATTGCGGATGTTAACTTCAATTCAGAAGAAATTTTTTCGCACCAGCTTTCAATATTGATTTCAGGAAATTCATTATCCGAAGTGGAATATTGCGACAAAGATGCAGTGTAAGCCGTAGCCAAATGCGAAGTAGTAACAAACTGATGGACGGTTTCCATTTTTCTCCTTTGGTTTTTCGGATCAGAAAGCATTCGCTGAAAATTATCCGACAGATTGGCGAGAGAGATGATGGCGTCTTTACGTTTCATGCGGTATTCTTCATCATCCACATTTCTATTTTTGAATTTTTCAATTACATTTTCGAAATATTTCAGGTTTGCGGCAGCGGATTTTTTCATCAAATCGATATTCTGCGTATGTTCCCAAACAGGGAGTACGTAATACGAAATAAGAAAAGCTACGACACCTGCAATGGCAGTGTCCAAAATCCGGTCTTTGAAAACAAGATTTACATTCCCTGGATTCAGGAAATTAAATGCAATAAAAACATAAATCGTCATAAAGAAAACAGCCCATGCGTATTTGTCTTTCAGCAAGGCAAAACACAGAATCATACTCGTGAGCAGAATTGCAAGTAATGCGGTTGAGTTTTCAATGGAAATTAAGAGCATATACGCAACTGCCGCTCCGGCAAGTGTGCCATAAAGCCGAAGTAAGTTGCGATGTTTTGTGGTGCTGTAAGCCGGCCGCATAATGGCGATAATGGTAATAAGGATCCAGTACGAATGTCCAATTCCCAAAAAGCTGAGTTTGGAAATTGCGTAACCGATAAGCAAAGCTGCGGTGATTCTTATCGCATGTCGGAACTGACTGGATTTCAAAGAAAAATTATTCTTTAAAACTTTAAAATTCAGTTTTTCCTGTTTCGGAACAAACTTCTCATAATCGAGTCCAGTGGAAAGACTTTTGGCAAGTTTATGATCCTGAGTGAAAATTTTGTAAATGGTTTTTACATCTTCGGTAACTTCGTAAATACGCAGCAGAATCACGCGCAACGCCATAAACTTTTCGAGAGTTTCTGCGGAAAGATGTTGGTTTCTCAGGTCAAAATATTCATCGAAAACCTGTTTTATTTCAAGATCGATGTCTTGCAACGGTTTGGTTTTGGTTCCCGTTTGCATCGCGATTCCGATATTAGTCAACTCTTCGGATAGTTTGAGTAGATATTGATGAATCGCGTTGAGAATAGTTTTGTTTCCGAAAAAATCGTGCACTTTGCTATAATCTTGGTCAGCAGTGAAAAGTTTTTCGTAAAGGTCAATAGTGTTGAGAAACATCAACATCAACAATCGGCTGTTGGTTGTACTTTCGTTAACAATGGTTCTCGTTTTAAAGACCACTTCGCGGGTTTCTTCCTGAAGATTTTTAATAACAACCTGCTTTGCAATTACTTCTTTGTAGAGAGCATCCAGGTCAGGGTTTTTTAAGTAGAATTTAGATTTAATTTTCAGATAATCAGCGAGTTCAATAAAATTTTCACCAATCATTTGTCCGGCAAGTTTGTAGGGCTGCAGTTTTGATACGACCAGAAAAACAAGTAAAAACCACGCGCATCCTGCTGAAAAAATCAGAATACTTTTAGGAAGATTCGAGCCGCTTAGATGTCCATCGATAAAGATGGACAATACCACGAGTGAAAGTGCGCCTACTGCAGCCAATCGTTGCCCATACACGCCAAGAAGGGAAAAGAACATCCCGAAAACGATTATTTCGATAAAAATAAGCGCTGGATAATCTTTCAGGAATGATGCGGTTGCAGCTACGATGGTAAAACTGAATACAGCCAGAATCAGTGAGTTTCTCCTCCGGTGAAATGGACCACTCATATCGGTTAAGCCGACAAAACTGGTTCCTAATGGAAACAGGAAAAATTCTTTCAGCAAACCAAAGTAAGCGAGAATTACGCTGGGTATTACAATAGCAAGTGCAATGCGAACTGCCGAGAATATATACTGGCTTGTAATAAATCTTTTCAGTTCGGTGGCATAATTCATTCCGCAAATGTATTGTAAAATTGGGATGAAGCGCAACAAAAAAGAGCGGCAACTGCCGCTCTTCATTTATTTCTGTAAAAAGAATTCTTATTTCTTAATTGCTTTCAGAGTTTTTACAGTTCCATCGTTGTACTTAAGCGTTACGATGTAAAGTCCTGATTTAAGGTGACCCAACTGAAGTTCAGCTGCAGGAGCAAGTGTGCTAACTGTTCTACCTGAAAGATCTGTAATAGTGATGGATTTAACATCTTTTACATCGCTAACTTTAAGAACATCTGCAAATGGGTTAGGATAAACAGAAACTTTGTTCTTGTTCACATCAGAAACTGCAAGAGCATCCTGATAATCGATGGTGTAATCTTCAGCCTGACCGTTCAGCATATCTGCACATCCGGTTTGAAGCGCTGTATGAAGTGCAGTACCGGAGAAGTTATATTTAACTCTCATTCTCTTCTGTCCTAAAGCAGTTCCTGTAGGAATTGTGATGTTTCCGGTCAATGAAACTGGGTTATCAGCAACACCAGCAACTCTAACCATTGTTGCGGTAGTGTTGAAGTAAGATTCTCCAGCATCAGTAAAGTCACCATCACCGTTCCAGTCGATGAATACAGACATTGCCCAACCATTTAAAGGGTTTCCGTTTGTTGTTCCCAATACAGTGATTGGTAGAGTAGTAACGTCATTTTTCACTTCAAATACTGTACTTGTGAAATCCTGATGAACAGGGAAAGTACCAATTGTAGTTGCGTTAGCATCAGAAGTATGAGTAACACCTGCAAAGTTTACAGACTTAATTGGCGCAATAGCAGTAGGAGCCGTTGAAGTAAGAGGACCACAGTAAGTAACTTGTGTTGAAGTAGTGAAAGTAATTTCAGTACATCCTTGAGCGTCACCCAACGTGTTGCTTGGAGTTACGCTTGCATAATACGTAGTTCCAGGAGCAAGAGCAACATTTACAGATGTTCCACCTACAGTTTCGTTGAAAAGGTCAGTTCCACCGGAAGTTGTTCCAATCTTAACTTTGTAGTTAACAGCATTGGCTGCTTCTGCCCAAGAGAAAGATGAAGTACCTGCAGGAATTGTTGCACCATCAACTGGATTTGTAAATGTTGTACACTCAGGAGCAGCTTCAACAGATCTTTGTACGATGTCGATATCATCAACATAAAGGTTACCTGTTGTACCACCAGTTCTGCTGAACCAAATACCAACTCCGTAAGCACCTCCAGGCTGCATTTTTCCGGTAGGAATATTGCCAGTAGCCGCAGTACATGTTGTAATAGCATCAGCTGTAAAAGTAATGGTTGGACCAATAGCTTCAATTAACCAAGATCCAGTTGTAGGATCCTGCGTAAAAAGAGCAACATAACCTGTTCCGGTTAGTCCTGCAGCTTTTTTGTAGCTTAATGTAACTGTAGCAGACTGGCCGTTGTTTACCTGACCGAATTCTTCTTCAATTACATTCATCATCAACATCCATCCAGATTGCGTTACACTACCGCCAAATGTTGTTTGTCCTCCAAGCGTACCGTTACAAGCAGCAGCGGCAGCGATAGTTCCGCCACCAAACTGACCATACTGGCCTAAGTTAGTAGCTTCTTCAAAAGTACCTGTATAGGAGTACTGCGCATTTGCGCCAATACCAGCTAATAACAGGCAAGAAAGTAAAAGTTTTTTCATAATAAAACGATTGTAAAAAATTAATTGGCTAAAAGTAATAAAAAAAACATAATTTTGAAAAGGAGAATGTGTTAATATGCAAATTTTTAAATATTATACTTTTAAACAGCAAAAAAAAATGCGAATTCAGAAATCTGAATCCGCATTTTTTTTATCGTTCTATCTCGGAGGATTAATAATCCTGAGCATTGTAAGTTTCTTCACCGATATTCCAGGTTAAACCGAAACGTAGTGTGTTATCCAGTGCTGAATTAATTTTTGATGTGTTCACCAAGTAAGAAAGATCGAGTCCGAAAGACTGATATTTCAATCCTACACCCACAGTAGCATATTGTCTTGCTCCCTGCTCCGGACTTTCATAAAAATAACCGCCGCGAACAGCAAATGCATTGTCGTATTCATACTCAACTGCGCCGCTGAACATCATACTTTTTGGGTTGCTGAAGGAATTTCCAATACCTTCAATAACACCAACATTTGGTACATTTCCAGTTTCATCCGGTCCCGGAACCAAAAGTTTTGAAGCTTCAACGTTCAGTCCAACACGGTTCAAATCATCAATAAATAAATCGTAACCTGCTCCTAATCTTGCCATTGTCGGAAGATAAGATCTTGATTCATCATCTCCTGTATAATCAAGTCTTGGTCCCAAATTCTGTACAGCCCAACCTGCTCTTACTCTTCCGTCGTAATCTCCGAATGAAGTGTGTCTTGGCGACATGAAATAACCGGAAACATCAACCGCAAAAGTATTCGCTGCCTTCAAAGTATTATTGGAGTTGAATCCTCCGGATAAATCTGAACGAATAAATCTACCAGTTACTGCCATGGAATAAGTATCTGAAAGTTTCAGACCATAAGCTACGTCAATGGAGAACTCGTTTGGTTTGGAAGTTCCCAGTTGCTGTACTTCGTTACCTACAATATCAGTAAGATCAACCTCGCCCATATTGAAATAGTAAATACTTGCAGAAATAGTGGATCTTTCGTCATCTCCTAAAAACTGATGGTAAGCGCCATAAAGAAGGAAAACATCATTGGTGAGTTTTCCCATGTACGGCGTATAGTTAACACCAATTGCTGAAGTTGTTTTGCTGAAAGGATATTTTGCAGCGTTCCAGAATTGCGAAAAAGCATCAGACGTTGTAACCACACCCTGATCACCCATACCTCCGGCTCTTGCATCCGGCGAAATTCTTAGGAACGGAGCTCCGGTTAGAACAGGACGAACATCAGCCTGAGAATAGGCCATAACACTCATACTTACGCCAAGTCCTAAAAGTAGTTTTTTACTAAGCATCATAAAATCATTTTTTATAGTTGTTTTTTTATTTCAATAATACCATTTTTTCAACGGCAGTTGCGCTTCCTTTACATTTGTCCTGATTCTGGCTGCGCGCAAATATCTTAAAAATATACGTACCTTTCCCAACTGCATCGCCAAAATCATCAGTTCCGTCCCATTCAATTGCAGTTCTCGGTGTGCGATAGCCTTCCAGGAAAGGTTCTGCCGTTACTGCGGTAGAAATTGTTTTAACCAGTCTACCTGTGATGGTGTAAATCTGCACATTCACATCCAAAAGATCATCACAATTATGTTCGAAATGAACGTACGTCTTGTTGGTGAACGGATTTGGCCAGTTCATTGGTCGGTTAATCTGTAGATTTTGCTCAGATTCGTCCTTGACTATAAAGTTTAACGTTTCCGTAGTTGAATTATTGTTTATATCCCATACTTTGAAAACCAGTTGATGAGGTCCGGGTTTCAGGTTGCGGAAAGGGTAGGTTACATTACCTTTCTGATAATCTTTTAGCGTAGGGTTTACACAGCCGTTTCCTTCTCCGGAGAAATAAAAATCATTTAGCACAACGGTATTAATCACTTCACCATCCAGAACAACTGTAATATCGTGTCCGATTCCCGATCCGGTGGAATTGATACCCGTATCATCAGTTACGCAAGCCAAAAAGGTCGGGTTTTGGTCGGTGATTCCGCCTTCTGCAAAGTTGACGTTGTTCATATAAAGTTTTACTTTCGGAGGTTCATTATCATTGATTCCATCCGGGTTGATGTCTCCAATCATTTGCTCCTGGTTGTTGAATACATCGAACACTTTATTATCTGCATACGCCAAAATTCTTCCCGCACCAACTTCGTAATTAATATCTTTCGGGACGTAAAATTCTACAGTGTAGTTGCCGTTCACTGCTGTTCCGGAACTCTTGACGATTGGGCTACCTTCTTCCCTAAAGGACATCACGCCTAAATTTCCATCGTTATTCAGTGTTTTTTTATCGAGTTTTTTATCGAAAATATTTATTGCAACGCGCCCGTTAAAGGTTTCATCCAAAGTTCCGTCTTCTTTCAAAATTCTACCGGTTACTTTTACAAAATCCAGTGCTCGCAGTTGTCCTTGTACCGGACTGTCGATATTGTCGATAGATAATAATCTTTTCGGTCTGCTCAGTTTTCCAGCAGGATCGCCAAGAAAGTTTACACGCAAATGATCGGCATTTGCTTTATGATCTATTTTAGCGTGGAGAAATGCATCTCCAAGAGAATAGAATTCATCATTATTAAGTTCAAAAATTCTTCGGTTGAATCTCGGCGTAAAAGCTTCACCATAAATTACGGCGATTTTCCTACTGGAAGTAATCATGGTTGCAGCGCCTCCTTCTGTATGTTTAATTACCTGTTCTCCCGCAGAAAAAGTTTCAGGATCATCCCAAAGCGTGAACTCGCATGTTATGGTAGAAACCAGGGGAAATCTGCTGTAAATATTGTTGTAGTTATTGAAATTTTGAATTTCGTCACTTGTTAAAACCCTTTCTTGTGCCCATCCGTTTACACCGCCATGTCCAAAATACTGCATGAATAAACTGTTGTTCATATCATTCGAAATCGCTTGGTTTACCTGAGGAAATCTTTGTCCACCTGCGGAAATTTCTGCCGGAAAGGCATCCTGATAAAGTTTGCGGACGTTGTATTCGCTACGGATAGTTCCGGTTTCGAAAATTTCCTTGAGTGAAGCTTCAATCGTTTCGTGAAAAGGAAATTTGATATCATTATCATCATCTACCACAAAATCCAGTTTCATTCGCCATTCACCAAAAGGTGTTGATTGTCCCGGTAATGCATTGTTGTAAGCCAATGTTTTGTCAACCAAAAGTTTGGCTTCCGTTGGATTCGCCGCCGGCAAACGTCCTATCGGTAGATCAGGCAGCATCCCGACAACTCCGCTGGTAAGATTGGTTTGCATCGTCGTCATCACGTAGTAATCATCGGTAACGAATGATGCAGAAAGACTTCCGCTTTGCTCACTTTGATAACTTGGAATTACATCAGATCCGGGTACATTTTTTCCTTTAAAATCGTACGAAGTGTCGCCTAAGAGCAAAACATATTTTAGTGTTCCGGCTGGGTTGTTCAGTTTGGTTACAAAATCACGAATCGCAGTGATGTCCTTACTTCCGCTGCTGAATTCATTGTAAATTTTGTTCACATCCACAACTGCAACACTGTATTTAGACTGATAAAAATCTGCGAGACGCTGCGCTTGCCCCATCATATTGGGCTGTGTAATCATAAGATAATCAATTTTATTGAGCGCGGATAAATCCTGGTTGTCAATCTTACCAACGAATTGCGGAAGAAATGCTTCTGAATTTTTGAAAGCAACAAATTCATTATTGAAATACTCACTGTCTGCGATGTAACCAAAGGTAAAAGTTCCAGAAGTTCCTGACTGGTTGGTAATTCTGTTGGCATTGGTGATATCCGAAACATCCCAAACTTGTTCCACACTTGCAGAGTTAGACATTTGAAAAGCATATTGATTTCCGGAGCCTTCCTCTATAGAATAATCCCGGAAATTCATCTGCTTGTCGTTGTATGAAAGATTTTCTTTGTACTGAACTTCCACATAATCCTGGTAAAATCTTCCATTCGGATTGGTTGAAATATTAGGCGTCACCGTGAAATTCAAAGTATTTCCGGAAAGGCCGCCGAGAATTCCTGTACTTTGGATAACGCTGTATTCTCCTGCTGCATTCTGCGTGGTCAGAACCTGCCCGTTTAGTGAAACAGATAATTGATTGCCCTGCGAAAAATAACCGATGGTTGCAGTTCTGTAACGGATTTGATCTTCCGGCTGAATTGGAGAATTAAGATTGAATGTAATTGTTTTTTCCGTAGTGAAGGGGTCGTCGGTCCAGATTCTTCCCAGTTTCATCAGGTTTAATTTGTCTACATTCACTACCTGATAAGCATCGTATCTTGTAATTGGAGCAGCCGTTGCAGCAACATCAGAATTCTGAACTCTTTTCCCGGGACCCTGATCAAAATTGATAAAGTAGTACGCAAAATCATCGTACACATTATTCAAATTGTTACTTGCATAAGTTCTGGTTTCTCTTCGCTTGTGGCCTTTTCCGTTGGAGACATCATAAAGGTTGTATCCATGTGGGCCTTGTGCATAGAAAAGTGCATAGTCTCCGTCGTTCCAAACACCGTCATCTTCGCCGAATACTTCTATCGCATTTTCCTGAAGTGCTGCATATCTTGGGTCCTGATTGTTTTCCGGAAGCATTAATCCGCCGTTTCCGAAAACCCGGAAATTTTTCGGGTTGATGCTGGATGGATTGATACCGTTGTCCGACAAAAACTTGGAAGTTATTTTGAAAATACCAGATTTATCAACCTTTATTTTATAGAAGGTTCCACTGCGCAACGGGTTTTCTGTTGTACCCAAAATTGGATTTTTGAGGTTTTGCACAGCATTCCCTTCACGGATATCGAAAGAATTTAGTCGGAAGATTTCGCCGCTTTCATACTTTAGCGTTGATACGAGGATGAAGTTTAAGTCTTCATTATCATATTTATTGTGATAATTGCTTATGCTTTTAAAATCAGTGGAAGGTAAATCGTGTTTTTTCAGGTCGAAAAGCTCGCGTTCAGAAATTTTCTGCCACTGCATATTTTCAACGGATAGATTTTTTCCCTTACTTTTTTGTTTAATAGAGATAAAAACGGTATTGTCCGAAGACTGAAAACCTTCATTGGTGAAAAAAGGAACCTTTACAGTTTCCGTTCCGTAATCCAGTGTGCTGAATCCCTGCCAGTTGAGACGGATGCTCTGAGCGAAAAAAGTAGCAGCAAAGAAAGCAGTAAACACAAAGGTTAAGATGCGATTCATTCGTAATTTTTATCAGAATTACAAATTAAACGAAAAATAATAAATTTTAATATGATACAATAAAATTAATTTGTGAGCGTTTTGCAAAAAATCATGCGAATATTTGATTAATAAAATTATTTACATTTTCTTTGTACTCTGAAAAATCTATAGATTGACTATGAACAGAATAAAGTTGTTTTCTTTAATAGCGCTAAGTTCAACAATGCTTCTGGTAAGCTGCGGAGGGGGAAGCGGCACCAAAAAAGGTGGCGGTACCAAGCGTTTTACCAGTAAAACCGGCTGGAAACCAAACGACCAAAAAGGTTGGTTTTTTACCGGCAAACAGCAGAAACAGAAAGGTTGGCCTGGAATGGTTTATGTAGAAGGTGGTACTTTTACAATGGGACTGGTGAAAGATGACGTAATGCACGATTGGAACAATACGCCAAGAAGAATGCAGGTAAGCTCTTTCTTTATCGGTGAAACCGAAATTACGAACTATGAATACCGCGAATATGTAACGTGGTTGAAATTCGTATTCCCACCGTCTGATCCTAGCTTTAAAGAAATTTATACCGGAGCTTTACCGGACACTTTGGTTTGGAACAATGAGCTTTCCAGAAATGATTTTGCTGAAACTTATTTCCGCTCTCCGGAGTACGATTATTATCCGGTTGTTGGTGTTTCCTGGCTTCAGGCCTCTCGCTACTGCGACTGGTTGACAGACAGAGCCAACGAAAAAGCTTTAATGGAGCAAGGTGTTATTTCTAAAGATTTTTATACTAACGAAGCGAATAACCAGGGTTCAAACTCATTTAATTTAGATAAATTTAAATCGAATGATCCTGAAATGGAAGCTTATATTAATTCTGAACGTCTTAAGCAGAAGTCCGGAATTAAAACTTCTAACCAAAGAATTGTAGCTGCCAACAGAAATGCAACTTCAGGTGTGGTTCAGAAATTCAGACTTCCAACTGAGGTTGAATGGGAATTTGCAGCTTTAGGAATGCAGAAAGAAAGAGAATATAATCTTTATACTGATAAACAGCCTGAGATCCAACAGTTAAAAGGAGAAAAAGGCAGAAACAGAGGAATGTATCTGGCTAACTTCAAGCAGGGAAGAGGTGACTATTCCGGTGTTGCAGGATGGGCAAACGACGGCGCGCCAACAACTGCAGATGTTAAGCAGTATCCATCAAATGATCTTGGTATTTATGGTATGTTTGGTAATGTAGCGGAATGGACAGCTGATGTTTATCGACCAATAATCGATCAGGAAGCGAACGATTTCAACTACTACAGAGGAAACGTTGTTAAGCAGACTGTAAGAAACGAAGACGGAACCTTCAAGAAAGTTGAAACTGCAGAATACGATACACTTGCAGACGGAAGATTGGTTTACAGAGGACTTCCTGGATCTTTCGAGAGAGAAGTGGTTGCAGATTACAGAAACTACCGCGATGGTGACTTTATGTCTTCGCTTGATGCTGGTTACGGAAGAGTTCAGGACAGTTCTAATGCTGATTACAATATGTACAACTCAACAACGAAAAGATTTATCGTTGATGACAGAGGACGTGTAATTCTTCAGAAGGACGACCGTATGAGAACCAGTCAGGTTTCTAACGAGGTGCGTGTTGTGAAAGGTGGATCTTGGTTGGATGGAGCTTACTGGCTTGATCCGGGACAAAGAAGATACCGCGATGAAGCGAAAGCGTACGGATGGATTGGTTTCCGTGTTGCGCAGGATGCTAAACCAAGTGGAAAAGGCAGAACAAAGAGATAATTTATCCATTATATCAAAAAAATCCTTCCGTAATAGCGGGAGGATTTTTATTTTTGAACTTATGAATGCTGAAACTTTTTATTCTTATTTTCTGCAGAGCAACAAGGTTGTGATCGACAGTCGCAAAGTAGAACAGAACGATATTTTCTTCGCTTTTTCCGGCGAAAATTTCAATGCTGCCGAACAGGCGGAACAAGCCATTGAGAATGGAGCACTTGCAGTAATTGTTGAGCAGGAAAAATACGCCAACTCTGAGAAAAATATTTTCTACGTTCCTTCAACGCTGGAATTTTTACAGCAGTTGGCTCTTCATCACAGAAATCAACTTAATATTCCAATCATCGGACTTACGGGAAGTAATGGGAAAACGACGACAAAGGAATTAATCCATGCCGTGCTTTCCCGCAAGTTTGATGTTCAGTACACTTTTGGAAATCTAAATAACCACATCGGTGTTCCGCTAACGTTGCTTTCCATAAAACCTGAGCATGAAATGGCAGTGGTGGAAATGGGAGCCAACCATCAAAAAGAAATTGAATTTTTGTGCAGCATTGCGCAACCTGATTTCGGTTATATCACCAACTTTGGAAAAGCGCATCTCGAGGGTTTTGGCGGTTTTGAAGGCGTTATTGAAGGGAAGTCAGAACTCTACCGTTTTCTTCATGACAACAACCGCACAGTTCTGGTGAATGAAAATGATCCTTTACAGGTAGAAAAAAATCAAGCTTATTCCAGTATAATAACGTTTGGAAAACCAGATTCCGATTATTTTTTTGAAGAATTCACCAACGGTAACTTTGTTGGAATTTCTTATCAGAATGAAAAAGCGCAGTCAAAGCTAACCGGAAATTATAATTTCAATAATCTGTGTGCAGCGGCAGCTTTTGGACTTCATTTCGGAATCGAATTCTCTGAGATCAAAATGGCTTTTGAAGATTATGTTCCAACCAATATGCGATCACAAATTCTTAATAAAAACGGAAAAACATTTGTGTTGGATACATACAACGCAAATCCGAGTTCAATGCAGGAATCTTTGAAAAACTTTAATACTTTTTCAGGTTCAAAGGCAATTATCATCGGAGATATGCTTGAATTGGGCGCAGAAAGTGAGGGTGAACACTTGAAGATTTTGGAGTTGGCAAAATCGCTTTCCTTTGATGAAATCATTACAGTAGGACCGCATTTTAGAAAGGTTAATCCGAGTGGTAAAAGTTTCGAATCTACCGCTGAACTTGCAGAATATATCAAAAATAATCCACTCGTTCCAGACAGTATTCTACTAAAAGCTTCGCGTGGAATCGCATTGGAAAAAATTCTGGAAGTGATTTAGTTATCCGACCAGTATTCGTTAAGAATAAGTTTAATATTTTCAAAAGTCATCGGAAAAACCTCGGTGGTGATATTATTTTTATTTTTCCATGAAACTTCGGTAATGCCTTCTTCAGTTTGAGGAACTGGCTGTTTCGTTCCCGTGTATTCCATCGAAAACCAGTGAGTCGTTTTCAGAACCCGTTCTCCGTTTCGCTCTTTGTAAATGTGATAGGTTTGGTTCAGAAAATGTTCAAGATTCAGTTCAGATAATCCGGTTTCTTCTTCTACTTCGCGAACAGCCGCATTTTCCAGCGATTCATTTTTTTCAATTTTTCCTTTTGGAAGATCCCATTTTCCTATCCTTTTAATGAAAAGAATTTCTCCTTTTTCGTTGCGAACAATTCCACCGGCTGCTTCAATGACTCGAAGAAATTTGGTGAACTTTTCCCAAATTTCGGAAAGATTATCACCATAAATATTAAGTTCGGGGGTCGAAGTATTTTCAAGAAGATCCAGTGCTATTTCAAATGTGGATGTTTCCTCAAAACTCAGATTTTTCTCGCAGTTCTGTGGTTCTCCACATAGCGTTAATTTTTTTTCATTAACAAAAACTTTATACATTTGTAGCACTTTAATTATTACAAAAATATAAAATGAATTTAGAAGGAAGAAAAGTAATTGTGAATAAATCTGTCGGCGAACTTACCGAAATGCTGAAGCATCCGGAAGATTACAGACAGTTGATGCCCGATTCTCTGCAAAAATTTGAAGCCAGAGCCGACGGTTTTAAATTCGGACTGAATGGCATGCCTGAAATCGCACTTAAAATTGATGAAGTTACCGATAAACAGGTGATTCTGAAATCGGCAAGTTCAAGTATGGATTTTGCGCTTACCGGAACAATGAATTCGGTGAATGCAAATCAGACAGAAGTTCAGTTGCTTTTTGACGGAAAATTCAATCCTTTTATAAAAATGATGGTTGAAAAGCCGCTTCAGAATTTCCTGAATGCGCTTACCGACAATCTTGAAAAACTTTAATAAAAGCTCCGGATTTTCCGGAGTTTTTTTTATGCAATTATTCCGGAACTATGATCATGGCTGCTTCCTGTAGCAGAGCAGAGCACATTGTTCTCTCCGGAAATTCTAAGAACTCCCATAAACGCAAAAATCAAAGCTTCCTTAAAATTAATAATTCTGGAATCAGGAATGATGATTTCCGTAGCTGTTTTTTCTCTGATTCTGTTAACAAGATGGCTATTATAGGTTCCGCCGCCGGTGAACAGAATTTTTTTCAGCGATAGTTCGTTCAGGGTTTTCGCAATTTGATCAGATGCGTGTTCCGTAAATGTAGCAAGCAGGTTTTCTGTACTTTCTGAGCCAAACTGTGGAAGAATATTTTCTTTTACCCATTCTACACCTAAAGATTTCGGTTTAGAGTTTTTATAGAATTCAAGGCTGTTTAACTCTCCCAGAATTAAGCTATTAATCGTTCCTGACTTGGCAATTTCGCCATTGTTGTCATATTTCATTCCCAGATTTTGAGCCAGTTGATTAAGTACAATATTGACCGGACAAATATCAAACGCAAATCTTTTTCCATCCGTTTTAAAAGAGATATTACTGAAGCCTCCAATATTGAGACAGGCGTCAAACTCTGAAAAGAGTAGCTCATCACCAATCGGAACAAGTGGTGCTCCGTTTCCTCCCATCAAAACATCCTGACTCCGAAAATCGTAAACAACAGGAAGTCCGGTAACAATCTTTATCGCTCTACCATCACCAATCTGTACTGTGAATTTCTTTTGTGGCTGATGAAAAACGGTGTGTCCATGCGATGCGACAACAACAATATTATTTAAACTAAATTTTTCGGTGAAAAGTTTTACCTGTTCTCCCAAATAAAATCCGTAATCTGAATTAAGTTGGAAAAGGTCTTCCGCTGAAAGTTTAATAGAATTGCGAAGTCTCTGTTCCCATTCTTCGGGATAAGAAAAAGTTTCGGCATTCAGGATTTCAAATTTCCAAGATGTCTCCTCCTTTCTGAACTGTACATGACAAATATCCAAACCGTCAAGACTGGTTCCGGACATCAGTCCGATCGCATTAAAAAGCATGTGAGATTTTTCGGAAAATTACGAATTTATTTTCCACTTTCCGGAATTCGCTGTGCGTTGATGTCTCCGGTGTTGTTGTAAAATGTGTATTCGGAGAAATCATCTTTAGCGTTCATTCCGTTGGCGCCTACAAGTGTGGAGCCGTCCTTGTCGGTAACGTATACCGTGTCACTTGTGTAAATTCTTTGGGTTCGCTGATCCCAAAAGATAGACTGCATCGCAAAAATCTGACCTTCGTTGGTTGTAATTCTTACATTTCCTTTGGCTTCATAGAATCTTTTCAGTTCGTCAATTTTAGCGTATTTCGCTTTAATCCTTCCTGGAACTTTCGGTTTATTTTTGTCGTAAAATTCTATCTCAATTCCTTTGCGCGCAACAATGTAAGGCGAGTCAATGTATTCATACTTTTCAATAAGCGGAGCCTTTGCACGAAGTTTTACAAAACCGGAATCCCGTTGTATGATATTGGCGTTGTTGATGATTTGCGAAGCGAAATTATTGTTGCTGTTTCGGTTGATTTCCGTAACGTCTTCTTCACAGGAAACAAAAGCAAAAAATATAGCACAACCCAAAAGGACGGCTATATTTTCATTTAATATTTTTTTGATGAAGTTCATCTGTTAATCATACAGTCTCTTCAGGAACCATCTGTCGGCAAAGTTGATGCCTACACGGAAATTGATAAAAGTCTGGTTGATGAGATTGTTCTCCAAAGTTCCGCGTTTTCCCAGTTCCAAACCAAGATCCACGCTGCTCAAACGCGATACACCACGGTTGTCGAATGGCAGATTCACTCCACCGGTTATTGCGAACTGATTGATGCTTGTTCCGTTCAGCTCAAGATTTCCTTTTTGATAGTAAGCTCCGTATCTATAAGTAACCCGTGAAAAATAATTTCTGAAGTTGTTTTCATTCGGAAGAAGCCAACCACCTGCAGCAATTTTGTAACCGTTCTGGTAAGCAAAAGGTTGTCCAAGAAACTGCACTGTTTCACCTTTTTTGTAATCCAACTGAGTTCCAACAAACCATTTTCTTTCGTCTCCGTAACCTAAACCTACAGAAAATTCCATCGGAATAAGGTTTTTGTCGGAACTGTAATCCGAATCGATAATGCTTACTTCATTCTTCGTTTCTCCCTGAGTGTAGAAATAAGTGCTGTTCGTGTAGAAAGTCTCCATATTTCCGGTATTTCCGAAAGTGTAGGTTGCACCTGCAGTGAACTTTCTGTCGTTATCAAATTTCTTCTGGTACGTTGTTCCTAAAGTGAAATTGAAGCTTTTTACTTTATTTCTTGTTTCGTGCCCGTTTACGAGTTCTGCACTCGAGTAGGTTAGTTCGTTGATGTCGTAAAGGTTTCCGAAATAAAAATTCGTTCTGAAACCTAAAGCAAATTCCGGCACAATCTGATAGGAAATTGCTGCCTGAACTGTATTCAAAGTTCCTTCTCCACGGAAAAGTCCAAGTTTTGTGGATCCGTCCGCCAAAGTTTCTGTGTTGGCAACCGAGTATCTTTTGGAGCTGTACGGTTGATAACCCATCCCGAATTTCACTTTTCTGTGCAGCGGGAATGCAATACTTATGTTGGAAAGATAAGTGGAATGCTTTGTAGCACTCATGTTATTATAGTCGGATTTTAGGAAATTGTTTTCGTTTGTTCCGTCTATTTCCACTGCGGCAAGTTCCAGGTTGGCGTTGGCTGCAGGGTTTTTAAAATTGAAAAAGTTGGTAAAATCTGAAACATAAGCTGTAGAAATTCCTCCCATTGAGGTGTGGTCCACAGAGTTGTCATACTTCACATCTCCGATTCCAAAAGCTGCGTATGGAGAGTTACCAATCGTCTGTGCATTCAAATAAATTCCTGCAGTGATGAATGATAAAACAAGTATTCTTTTCATTCTCGGGCTTTAAAAAATAATGCGCAAATATCTTAATTATTACTGAATTGGAAAAATATGAGTAGGTTAAAGTTTGTTAAGTTTATATGCCCGAAAAATCGTGTCTTCATCGGTATTTCTGCCAAAATAACAATCATCGGCTTTGTACATCGACTGTAAAATTATTTATCTTTGAAACATGAACTGGGAACAAATTGTAGGGCAGGAAAATCTGAAAAATCTGCTGATAGAAAGCATTGCCAATGGCAGAGTGAGTCATGCGCAGCTTTTTACAGGTAATTTTGGTTATGGCGTTCTGCCGTTAGCGATGGCATTTTCGAAAGAAATTCTGAAAAGCGAAAATCCTGCAGCTGCAGCCAGAGTGGAACATCTCAATCATCTTGATCTGCATTTCAGTTATCCTGTTTTCAAAAATAAGAAAGGTCTTGCTTCAGAATTTCAAACGGAATTTCGTGATTTTGTTTTGTTGAATCCGTACAGCACACCCGATGACTGGAAAAATGTATTGGAGTCGGAGAACAAGCAACTTACCATTTATGCGGAAGAAATCGATGATCTGAATGCTCGATTCGCGCTGAAATCTTTCGAAGGTGGGAGCAAAATATTAATTGTTTGGCAAGCCGATAAAATGAACGACGCTGCCGCCAACAAGTTTTTGAAATTTTTGGAAGAACCGCCGGAAGGAACTTACATCATACTGACTGCCGAAAATACTGATGACATTTTACCGACAATTCTTTCCAGAACGCAGGTTGTCGATGTTCCTCGGATTGCCGATGAAGATATTGAACGTTTCCTTGCTGAAAATTATGAACTCTCTGAAAGCGAAATCGCGCAGATTGTTTTTCAGGCGCAGGGGAATTTCAGCGAAGCTTTGAAAATTCTTAAAAACGAAAATGCCACAGCTGAGTTTCAGGAATTGTTTATCCGTTGGGTTCGTGAAGCTTTTCAGGTGAAAAAAAGACCGGAGTTTTTGAAGAATATTATTCTTTGGGGTCGTGATATTGGAAGCTGGAACCGTGAGAAACAAAAAAGTTTTCTGATGTACTGTACAGAAATGTTCCGCCTTGCGATGCTGGAAAATTACGGAAATAAAGATTTGGTTTACCGCAAAATTGAAGACGGTAATTTCAAATGGGAAAGTTTTTCGAAATTTATTCACGGATCCAATATCGGAGCTATTCTTGATGAGATTTCCGAAGCAGATTATCACCTAGAACGCAACGCGAATGCAAAATTGGTGTGGACTGATTTAGGAATTAAACTTTCCAGATATATTCACAAAACTGCTTAGTTACCACTGTTTGCGGCGCACATACAGAAAAGTTATCAGTGCAATAACGCCCATAACTCCAAGCGTAATAAAGTAACCGTATTTTTGATTAAGTTCCGGCATGAAATCGAAATTCATCCCATAAACTCCGGCAATAAACGTAATCGGGAAAAAATACATGGAATAAATGGCAAGTATTTTCATAACCTGATTGGCTTTTTGGTCAGTGAGTGCAAGATACATTTGTATCATCGACGTGATCTGCGTGTTGAGGTGTTCAAAATCTGTGGTCGCGTCTTTATGTTTTTCTTTTAAATCCTGAATTTCTGATTCTTCCAGTTGCAGACCGGAAAAGTGATTGATGCATTCCGTTGAAAAATTGAGCACTCTGCTGTTCAGTCCCGATTTTCTTTTCAGTTTATAAAGTCGCCGAATCTGCTTTGTCGAATTGGTGTTCCTCAAGAAAATATCATTCTCAATGCGGTCCATTGTTTCAATCAGATTCTTCGATTCATCGTCGTAAGACTTTATTACCTTTTTTGCGAGATGCAGAGCAATTCTGTCTGCGGTAATTTCTTCGTTTTCGGCAAGTTTTACTTCCTCACGCATTTCGTAGATACTGCGGTTTTTCAAACGGTGAACTGTGATGATGATATTGTTGACAACGAAAATTGAGAGCTTGGTCGAAATATCACTGATGTTGTTCAAATTTGCACGTTCCAGCTCAGTATTCTCACGCATCAGAAAAAACTTAACATCATGATCTTTCTCGAATTTTGGCAGGTGATTCGTGTCCACCGTATCTTCCAGAAGAAGCATATTAATGTTATAGCGATCGTGCAGAAAATTAAGATCTTCCGCTACAGGCGATTCAACATCTATCCATTCGCAATGGTGGTTTCGGTACAATATTTCGATTGGCATTTAACAAAAGTAGCGAATATTTTCAGCGATTTAAAAAAGATTAAATTATCTTTAAAAAAATTTTAAACATGATTAAAAGTGTAATTAAGGGAATCGGGCATTATGTTCCGGAAAACATAGTGACCAACGATGATCTTTCGAAACTGATGACTACAAATGATGAATGGATTATGGAGCGTACCGGAATAAAAGAAAGACACCACCGTAAAAACCGTAATGATGCCGAAGAAACGACCGCTTTTTTAGGTTTCAAAGCATCGGAAATGGCGCTGAAAAATGCGGGATTAACTGCAAAAGACATCGATTTTATCGTTTTCGCCACACTTTCTCCGGATTATTATTTTCCTGGCTGCGGCGTTTTGTTGCAGGAAATGTTGGGTTGCGACACAATTGGCGCACTGGATGTGAGAAACCAGTGTTCGGGTTTTGTGTATGCACTAAGTACTGCGAATGCGTTCATTAAATCAAATACGTATAAAAATATTTTGGTTGTCGGAGCTGAAATTCATTCTTTCGGATTAGATTTTTCTGATGAGGGAAGAGGAGTTTCTGTAATCTTTGGAGACGGTGCAGGTGCGGTTGTTCTTTCAGCGTCAACCGACGAAGATGCAGGAGATATTTTGAGTTTCAATATGCACAGTGAAGGGAAATACGCGGACGAACTTTGTACGAAATTCCCGGGTTCCAAATTTGGGTGGAGCGACAGAATGCGCCTTGAACCGGAAAACGTAACCAACCACGAAATTTATCCGATAATGAACGGAAATTTCGTATTCAAACATGCTGTGACAAGATTTCCGGAGACGATGAATGAAGCTTTGGAATCAGCTGGAAAAACTGTGGAAGATCTGGATATGTTTATTCCGCACCAGGCGAATTTAAGAATTGCACAGTTCGTTCAGCAGAAATTCGGTTTGCCGGATGAAAAAGTGTTCAACAATATTCAGAAATACGGAAATACAACTGCGGCATCTATTCCGCTTGCTTTAAGTGAAGCCATTCAGGAAGGAAAAGTAAAACGTGGAGATACAGTTCTGCTTTCTGCTTTTGGTAGTGGATTTACTTGGGGAAGCGTTCTTTTCGAATATTAATAAAATAAAAGGTGCATTTCGGTGCGCCTTTTTTCATTTAAAGTGAAATTTTTCGCGATTATTTTCGTTATGTTTTCATTAAAGATTCAATTAAAATGAACAATCAATTCTCTAAAATATCTACATTATTTCTGTTAGTTTTTCTTTTTGTGCTTTCTTCATGCAGAAAGGATGAAGAAGGAGTTTTCGATCCTGCCGATCCGAAAGTTGCAAAAATTACGATGGTAACTGCTAAAGAATCGGGATCCGATTTTTTAATCAGCATTGCTGGTTTGAACGGAATTGAATTTTCGGTGGATTGGGGCGATGGTGAAAAAGTGGCGTACACAAAACCTGGTCCTGAAGTGTTTAACCTAAATGAAAAACTGAAAGGAAATACGGTGAAAATCTATTCAAAATCAACGTCAGATATTTCCGGGATTGTTTCAACGGCTAATAAACTGTCCAAAGTTGATATCAGAAATGCGACCGGTATTTCCGATGTGTATTTCAACCAAAATGATTTAGCAGATTTGGATGTAAGCCGGAATTCTAATTTGAAAAATCTGGATGTTTCCGGAAACCAAATTAAGCAGCAGGCAATGAATGTGATTATGAATCAGGTTCCGGTTCGCTCGGTTGGTGATAATGCTACAGTTTGGGTTCGGAGGTCTGCGTACGAAGGTCAGGAAAGAAACGATGATCCTTCTGTAGAAGCAAGAGAGTCCGCAGAACAAAAAAATTGGGATGTAAGGTCGCTTTAATAGCATAAAATAAAAACGCTTCAAATGAAGCGTTTTTTTTATTCAAATATTTCGAAATTTTCACCGTCGTAACTGGCAAAAACCATTTTCGGATAGGAATCTTTGTGGAAGATATTTCCTTTGTAGTCGATAGCAATTGCACCTGCAAAACCGTCAATTTCTTTTAGTTCTGCAAAGGTTCTGTCGAAAGCTTTCTCTAATGACATTCCATCTGAAACTCGTGTGACAATTTTCGCTGCGGTTGCATTGCTCACAATATCTTCGCCAACTCCGGTACAACTTACCGCACAAAACTGATTGGCAAAATTTCCGGCTACAGTTGCCGAATCCGAAATTCGTCCCACGATTTCAAAACCCTTTCCACCGGTTGAAGTAGCCGCTGCAAGTTTTCCGTCTTTGTCAATTGCAACGCAACCAACTGTCCCTTTGCCGCCGTTTTTCAGTTTTTCTTCGTATTCATTTCTCCTTTGAGGAATTTCCGTTGAAAAATCCTCAAAACCGTGATTTGAAGCATAATCTTTGGCGCCTTCATCTCCTAAAACTCTGTCGTCTTCTTTCATCAGAACTTTTGCCACTTCAATAGGATTTTTGACATTCTGAATATTGATGACTCCTGAAAATTTTTGGGTTTCGCCGTTCATTAAAGAAGCGCTCATCCGGATTTTACCATCGCTTTGAATTTGCGAACCAATTCCGGCATTGTACAGCGGATCGTCTTCCAGTAAAGAAACTCCAAAAACTACAGCTTCCTCTGCGGAATGGCTTTGAAGGAAATCATGCGTTTTTTTTGCAATTTCTTTAAGTGAATTTTGTTTGGCGACCTTTACTTCGTGGCTTTGGTCGCTTTCGGAAAAGAAACCACCGTGGATTATAACCTTCATTTTATTTGTTACTGGATATTTCGTTAGCCGAAGGAATCGGGCTGTACTGAGAATTTTCTATTGTTAGATCTTTGGTTCGTAGATCAAAGCTGTCGTTTACCGACATTACGTGAACAATGAGATTGTCAATGGAAATAGGGTCGCCCAAATTAATATTGGTAAGATTGGTGTCTTTAATAAATCTGCCGTCAACCAGAATAACCAGTCCGGAACCGATTGCCGTCATTACTCCTTGGTGAATGTAAAGTCCGGTGTCCTCACCCAATCCGATTCCTAAAGTTCGCGGGTTATTCACTACGGCCTGGAAAAGTCTCCCGATTCGTCCGCGCTGAACAAAATGCGTATCGACAATTACATTGTCAATAAAACCCAGTCCTTGAGTGGTCTTGATTTCTCCTTTTAGAAGGGCTTCGCTACTTGAACCTTGATAAATCATATTTTCTGAAGCTGCAGCTGCGCCGGCGGAAGTTCCCGCATACACAAAATTTTGTTCCTGATATTTCAACAGAATGGTGTCGTGAAATCTTGTTCCGCCAAGAATGGAAGTCAACCGAAGTTGATCGCCACCAGTGAACATTACTACATCTGCAGCATTTGCTCGCGCAACAATGGCGTCGCTGTTGGCTTGTTCACGGTTGGTGATATCTAAAATGTTGACATTTCTAGCACCAAGAAATTCGAATGCTTTCTTATATTCGGGACCTACAATTTGCGGGATTTGCGAAGCAGTGGGGATTACCTCGATAACAGAATCTTCCTTCAGACGCGATTCGTTGATGATTTTTCTAAGAATTCCCCTTTCAAAAAAGTTGAGGTTTTTCTCTACATTTTGGTCGAAATCGGTTTCTGTGAAACTGCCTTTGTTGATGGCACCACCGATGATCATTAATTTTCCAACTGACTTCATAGAATACAAATTTAAAAAAGAATGTGAAATTCACAACGTTTTTGCAAGTGAATGCATTCATATTTCAGTACCAATAAACAGAAATCTGTGAAGAAATGCACTTTATTTTTTCAAATTATTTCAAAAAATTCACATTTTCATTTATCTTTGATTGTTATTGCTAATTCCGTTTAATTAAACTAGGAGAATCACTTATATGAAAATAGAAAAAATACAGGTTTTACGAGGTCCGAATATTTGGAGCATCCGCCGCAAGAAACTCATTCAGATGCGTCTGGATCTTGAAGAAGTAGAGCAGATGCCCACCAATAAAATTGACGGTTTCCGCGAGAGAATAGAAAAACTGATGCCAACACTAATCACTCACCGTTGCTCCGAAGGCGTGGAAGGCGGATTTTTTCATCGCATCGAAATGGGAACATGGATGGGACATGTTATCGAACATATTGCTCTGGAAATTCAAACTCTTGCAGGAATGGATACAGGTTTTGGCCGTACCAGAGAAACCAAATCTCCGGGAGTTTACAATGTGGTTTTTAGTTATTTGGAGGAACATTCCGGCGTATACGCCGCAGAGCAGTCGGTGGAAATTGCCCGTTGTTTAATTGAAAACCGAGACTACGACCTTGATGCATGCATTCAAAGATTAAAGGAAATCAGAGAAAGAGAGCGCCTTGGACCTTCAACGGGAAGTATCGTTGAAGAAGCCGTAGCGAGAAATATTCCATGGATTAGATTGGGAAGAAATTCGTTGGTGCAGTTGGGTTACGGCGTTAATCAACAAAGATTTCAGGCAACGATTACAGGAAAAACAAGTTCCATTGCGGTAGATATTGCGTGCAATAAAGAATTGACCAAAAAAATGCTTGATGAAGCAGCAATTCCTGTACCTGTTGGAGATCTTGTAGTTGATGAAGAGCAGCTGGAACGTGTCGTGAATAAGATCGGTTATCCTTTGGTGATAAAACCATTGGACGGAAATCACGGTCGCGGACAAACCATCAACGTGAACGATTGGGAAACCGCAAAAATCGGCTTGGAACACGCACAGAAAGTCTCTAGAAAAGTAATTGTTGAAAAATATATTACAGGTTACGATTTTAGAATTTTGGTCATTAACCATAAAATGGTGGCTGCAGCGAGAAGAGTTCCGGCGAATGTAGTAGGAGATGGCGAACTAAACATCGAGCAGCTTATCGAGAAAGAAAATCAGGATCCGAGAAGAGGGTACGGTCACGAAAATGTTTTAACCGAAATTTTGGTTGACAAAGACACTTCTGAACTTCTGGAGAAACTGAATTATACACTCGAAACGGTGCCGCAGAAAGGCGAAATTGTTTATCTGAAATCAACCGCAAACCTTTCCACCGGAGGAACTTCAATTGATGTGACCGATATGATACATCCGGATAATATCACGATGTGCGAAAGAATTTCCAAAATTGTTGGTTTAGATGTTTGCGGAATTGATATCATGGCCGAAAACCTGACGCAACCGTTGAAAGAAAGTGGTGGAGCAATTTTAGAAGTGAACGCTGCACCGGGTTTCAGAATGCATTTGGCGCCAAGTGAAGGATTGCCGAGAAATGTGGCATCTCCGGTTGTGGATATGCTGTATCCGCAGGGAAAACCTTTCCGGATTCCGATTATTGCTGTTACAGGAACCAACGGAAAAACCACAACAACCAGGCTGATTTCGCATATTGTAAAAAATAATGGCTTTAGAGTAGGTTTCACGACTTCGGACGGAATTTACATCCAGAATACTCTGTTGACGAAAGGCGATACCACAGGACCGATTTCCGCAGAATTTATTCTGAAAGATCCAACTGTAGAATTTGCGGTTCTTGAAACAGCGCGCGGTGGAATTCTAAGATCTGGATTAGGATTTAATTATTGTGATATTGGAGTTCTTACCAACATTAAGGAGGATCATTTGGGACTGAATGATATTCACAATCTGAAGGATTTAACCAAGGTGAAACGTGTAGTTCTTGATTCGGTAAAGAAAGACGGATGGAGCGTCTTGAATGCAGACGACGAATATTCAATGCGTTTGCTGAGCACCATAGATTCAAAGGTGGCAATTTTCAGTTTGGATGAAAACAATCCTCATATCAAGAAATTTGCGAAAGAAGGGAAAATTACCTGCGTGTACGAAGAAGGTTTTGTGACGATTAAGAAAGGCGACTGGAAAATTAGAATTGCAAAAGCCATCAACATTCCGATTACGATGGAAGGTAAAGCGAAATTTATGATTTCAAATGTTTTGGCAGCGAGTTTGGCGGCTTACCTTTACGGTTTCGGCATTGAAGATATTGCCAATTCGCTCCGAACTTTCATTCCGAGTGCGCAGTTAACTCCGGGACGTCTGAATATTTTCAAATTCAAAAACTTCAAGGTGCTGATTGATTTTGCACACAATCCGGCCGGTTATGAAGCCATTGAAGATTACCTTAAAAATGTTGACGCCACCAAAAAAATCGGAATTATTTCCGGAGTGGGAGACAGACGTGATGAAGATATTAAGGAATGCGGAAAAATCGCAGGGCGAATGTTTGATTACATCATTATCCGAAACGAAAAACATTTGCGTGGTAGAACCGAAGACGAAATCAACAGCATTTTAATTTCCGGAATTACAGAATCCGGCCGCGACATCAGTTACGAATGTATTCCAAAAGAAATTGAAGCCCTGAAACATGCGATGAGCATGGCAGAAGAAGGGACTTTTATTACGGCGCTTTCCGATGTGGTTTCCAACGCGATCGATCTGGTTCAGGAGTATCAGACAAAGGAACTTCTTGAAGAGAAAAACCAATAAAAATAATCCCGTACTTAAGCGGTATTTTTAATTTCAAGCCATCTTTTTTGTAATGGTTAAATTTGCATTCACCAACAAACGAATATGAATAAACTTTTCAATCTGCACAACGGCGAAGAAGACAAACAGAAAGTTCTGGAAAATGTAAAAAGCAGCATTTCTTTCATGGGCTCCAATTTCTGGATTTTAGCCTGTGCAATTATGGTGGCTTCGGTCGGTCTTAATGTAAATTCAACGGCAGTTGTGATCGGTGCCATGTTAATTTCACCTTTAATGGGCCCCATTGTGGGAGCAGGTTTTGCATTGGGAATTTACGATTTTCCTCTTCTTCGGAAATCCTTGAAAAACCTGTTGATTTCCACTCTTGTGGGTTTGGTGGTTTCGTTTATTTATTTTCTGCTTTCACCGTTTAAAGAAGCGCAATCGGAAATTTTAGCCAGAACAGCTCCGAATATTTATGATGTCCTGATTGCATTTTTTGGTGGTTTGGTTGGTGTAATCGCAGTTACGCGAGTTGAAAAAGGCAATCCGATTCCCGGTGTTGCCATTGCTACGGCGTTGATGCCGCCTCTTTGTACAGCCGGTTATGGTTTGGCAACTGGAAATTTTGCGTTTTTTGCGGGAGCTCTTTTTCTTTATGCCATCAACTGCGTTTTCATCTGTATTGCGACATTCATCATTGTGAAATATCTTCGCTATCCTGCCGTAACTTACGTTGATGGCAAGAAAGCCAAATATGTACGCAACTGGATTTCCGGAATTACGATTTTGATGATTATTCCGAGTGTGTTTTTTGCGTACAGGTTTATTCAGCAAGAAAGATTTTACGATAAGGTTTCCAATTACATTACCGAGGAATTCGAGAATAAGGGAAATACCATCATTTATCGAAAAACCTTTTATTCTACTGATCCAAAGCGGACAGAATTGGCTTTCCTTACCAGAAGATTCACCGCTGCACAGATTGCAGAAGAGAATAAAAAACTGAAGGATTACGGTTTGGAAGGAATGCAGCTCGTAATCAGACAGGACAGTGCTTTTCTAGCAGATGCATCTGCGCAGAAAGTTCAGAACAATGAGATCAGTACAGCGGCAAATCCTATTGTGACAGAACTAAGTGCAAAACTGCAGCGCTATTCGTTTTCCACTGAAAATATCTATCCGGAAGCCAAAGCAATTTTTCCTTCGTTAACTTCAGTTTCACTGGCTAAACAGGAAATTTTTAACGGTTCTGATTCGGCTAGAATTATTCCCGTTGCGCTTTACGAATCTGCCAATGAACTTAACAGAACGGATGCTGAAGTTTTCCGTAAATGGCTTAAAGCAAAGTTGCGTGTCGATACGCTGGAAATTTACAGAAGGTAGTTTTTAGGATCCAAAAAATACTGTAGATCCGCCAATCCAAATGTCGTCTTTCTTGTTGAAGTCTACATTCACCATTGCGGCTTTCGTCATTCTTACCAAATGTTCCATCAGTTTTGGGCACTCTTCATCTGGTTGCCAAACGTAAAGTAACCGTATTTCTGCCTTTGAAAAATCACCGTTAATATCTTTAAACAGCGGTGCGTATTCCACTTTTCTTTGGAGAATATAGTTTTCCTTATCCTCAATATTGCTGATTTCGTCCAAGGTTGGATTGAGGTTTACGCCGCTTCCCGCAAAGGAAAATAAAGGTTTTAAAACAAAATTCTCAAGCTTTTCTGTTTCAGGGAAATCATTCAGGAAGTAGCTTTTTGGGACAAACTGGTGATTGAGTTTTGGTAACAGATATTTTGAGATTTTAAAAAACCAGTTCGGGTGCGTTACCCATTCTACATCCACTTTTTCACGGAAATCGAATTCAGTTTGCAGATTTTCGATTCGGTCCAGTTCATCAAAAATTACGCGGTTGTAGATTCTTTTGATCTGAATCAGTTTACCATTTTTTTCATAGAAAATTTTATCACCTTTCTTCTTTACTTCAGTAAGGCAAACCGGTGCGATTCCCAGTTTTTTCTGGGTTAAATAGAAATCGATATTGGTTTTTTGCTGATCCGGAAAAATTTCAAGAAGAATTACATTCTCCGGATTTTCATCACCAATAAGAAGTTTTCTCAGTTCCTCATAATAATCCTCATCAGAAATGTTATTCTTTGAACTGTTTAAAAACGGATAAGTATCACAAAATGAGTTCTGAAGCTCACGCTGATAAGCATACAATGTCGGGAAAGCCTGCAGTTCTATTAACTGCGGTTCAGCTTCTCCGTTTTCGTTTTGACAGATTCCAAAATCTATCGTGTAAAAATGCGGTTTGGAAGTGTTGCCCGGAACGTTGCAGTGCGCAGGAACAGCTTTCTGAAGCTCTTCTTCAGGAATTTCATTCACTTGTGAAATAATCGATTCACATGCGTCCTCAAGTTTTAAACGAAATTCTTCGGTAAGAAAAATAGGACTTTCAGAAACACGGAAAAGGATTTCTGTTTCAGATTTATCACGTAGATCCTGCAGAATTTTCTCATATTTTTCCTGCGTATATTCAGTGTTGAACTGGTTTCTTAGTTTTTCAATCATAATAGTTTTTTAAGAAAAAAAGCAGGCCATTTTGCCTGCCTCTTGTTTGTATTTCGGAGTTTTAAAGTTTATGCAAACTCTATTTCTTTCAAAATCTTTTTCGCTGCATCGTCCAGAAATCTTGGCAAAATCTGCTTCTGCGTAAGGATAATTTTATCGGGATCGTCCATTCTTTCTACAGTTTCCAGATATTTCTCATGACCGAAACTTTCAATCATCGCTTCACGGTTCTTATCATTTTTAAGGTTTTCCAGCATCCCTTTCGGATCGGCTTCTGGATGAAACTGTGTACCGAAGATTTCATCTGAAAAACGAATCGCCATCACTGCTCTTTCCAAATGAATATGAGGCCGAACTTTTTCCAAAGCCACAATCGTCATACCTAGTTTTTCCATTTTCTCCATATTCGGTTCAATAAATTGATATGCTCTGGAATCTACCGCATAAAATGGTTCCGGAAGATTTTGCAGCAGAAAATCGTCTTCGCCCTGAAATGTCTTATGAATCGGCATTACTCCAAAAGAGTAGGATTTTCTTTTGCAGATATTTCCTATTTTCCAGTGGATACTTGCTAACTGAAACGAGTGGCAAATGAGAAAAAGAAATTTTTTCTGCTCTGACGTTTTGTTGTGGTTCCAGATTTCTTCCAAAAAATCGGCAAATTTCTGTTCCCATTCGTAACCTTCTCTATGCGGATTTCCCGGCCCTCCCGAAGAAATAAAAATATCATATTCTGCAACGTTGGGCATTTCATTTTTGTAGCGAACATCAAATAAATCGATAGTAACCGAGTCGCTGCTGTTTTCTTTAAACTGCTCTGAAATTTCTTTAATATTCCGCATTCCCTGGTTCGCATGATTGTTGTTCATATCGAGTAAGGCCAGCTTGATCTCTTTCATTTCTTAGAAATTTTTAAGCGTCAAAATTAATCATTTTTTCAGCAACCGGTTTTTTTACAGACCGTGTTCAGTTTCAGAAATCATGTAATCTACTACTTTAGAAAGGTTGCCCGTTTCGTTAAAAATCTTGAGTTGTCGGTCGGCGCCGGTTCCGTTTTTCATAATTTCCCAGGCGTATTCAACTTCTTTTCTGGTTCCCAATTCATCCACAACATCATCGATGAAATATAGAAGTTCGCGAAGCAATTCCGAGTAAGGTACGTTTTCTTCTTTTCCAAAATCAATTAAACTTGCATTAATTCCATCTTTAGCTGCACGCCATTTATTTTCATTGATCAACAGACGTCTGTAACTGCGGAAACTCATGTTTTGCTGATGAAGTTTGTAGATTTTTGCGACCAAACTTTGCATAATTGCTGCAAGACACACGGTTTCGTCCAATCGAAGCGGCATATCACAAATTCGGAATTCGATAGTCGGGTAGTGCGGATGAACGCGAAGATCCCACCAAATCTTTTTTGCATTGTCGATCGTTCCGGTTTTTACCATCAATTCTACATAATTGTCGAACTCGGAAAGACTGCTGAAATAACTTGGTATTCCGGTTCTTGGAAATTTCACAAAAACCTGTTGACGGTAAGATTTGAAGCCGGTGTTTCGGCCGATCCAAAAGGGCGAACTTGTAGAAAGCGCATAAACATGCGGAAGAAAATATCGCAATACATTTTGGATTCTTACACCTTCTTCACGATTGGGAATTCCTACATGAACATGCAGTCCGAAAATCAGATTTCCGCGGGCAACATCGCCCATGTCATCTACAATTTTAATATATCTTTCGCCCTGTGTAATCGTGTTGGTTTCCCAGTTGGAAAACGGGTGAGTTCCGCCTCCGGAAACACGAAGATTCTGTTCTTTTGCAATCTGAATAAGCTGTCTGCGAAGATCAGTAAGTTCCTGTCTTGCCTGCTGAATATTCTGGCAAATGCCGGTTTCCATTTCAATCATGGATTCGTGCATTTCGTGCTTTAGATTTTCACTCAGAGTAGCTTTTCCTCCTTCGATAATCTTGGATACGTGCGATACCAAATCCCGTGTTTCAACATCGATGATTTGGTATTCTTCTTCAATTCCAATAGTAAAAGTATGGTTCATAATTTTTTTTCTGTGTTTTAAGTTTTGAAGGTCTTTCTAAACAGAATCTTTCACGAATTTCCCCCAGGAAATACTCGGCTTTCCAGGTTTATATTCTTTCGCTTTTTCTACGGCGAGTTTTGCAGCATGTTCTACAATCCAAGCGAAGTTTTCTTCCCCAACAGAATTTCTGTCCGCATCCGGAGCTGGATTGCAGAAGTCAATCGCGTAAGGAATACCGTCACGAACAGCAAATTCCACCGTGTTGAAATCGTAACCCAAAGCTTCATTCATTTTTATAGTGTAATCGTGAATGGTTTTCAGAAGCTTTTCTCTTGCTTCACCTTCGGTTTGATGCGTTGTTGCATAGCGAAGGTGATGAGGATTTCTTGGTTCATACGGCATGATGTGCACATATTTTTTCCCCAGACAATACACTCTGTAATAGTCTTCGAAAACAATTTCTTCCTGTACAATCATGACCAATTGCTCAGTTTCACCCAGTTTTTCCCAAAGATCTTCAGCGTTTTCTACTCGGTAAACATTTCTCCAGCCACCTCCGTCGTGCGGTTTCATATAAGCCGGAAATCCAATGTAATTGAAGATGTAATCCCAATCGTGCGGAAATTTAAGATTGCGGAAAGAAGTTTCCGTAGTGTTGGTTGGACGGTCGTTGGATGGCAGCAGAACTGTTTTTGGTAAAGGAATCCCAAGTTTTGTCATCAGAGCATTGTTGAAAAACTTTTCATCTGCACTCCACCAGAAAGGATTGTTGATAACATAAGTTCCGTTCAGTGCCGCATTTTTCAGATAGGCGCGGTAAAACGGAACGTCCTGAGAAATTCTGTCAATGATTACTGCGTAACCATAATCTTCTCCCTGTTCCAGTTTGTCAATCATTACCGGTTCGGCGATAATTTCACCTTTACCCAATTCGTTCACTTTATCGATAAAAGCCCAGGGAAATGTATCTTCCATCCCGAATAAAATTCCTACTTTTTTTGCCATAATATTTTGTTTTATTTTTTAATTGATTAGAAAAATCTTCCGATAAACACTGGGAAAACCATTCTCCACAATGGCCAGTCGTGGCTGATCCATTTCTGTTCATCGTACCAGTGATTGATACCTTTCGATGCAAGAATTCCGGCCATTTCTTTTGTCTGATCCAGACAGATATCTTGATCGGAAGTACTCAGAACGATATGCATGTGTTTGTATTTCCATGCTTCATCATTACGGACAAATTCTCGCGGACAGTTAAAATACACCAAATCGTTGCTGAAACCATCCATGAAATTCCGGATGGAAAATGCGCCTGAAAGACAGAAAAGATGCGATACCAAATCGGGAAAGCGGAAAGCGAAATTCGCAGCATGATATCCTCCGAAACTCGCTCCTGCAACAGCAACACGATGTTCTGAATGCAGTTTTTGGATATACGGAATATACTCCTGAACCAAAAATCTTATATACATTTCGTAATTGTATATGCGTTGCTCCGGTGAAATATTTTTGTCGTAAAAACTGTATTTGTCGATGGTTTCAATGTTGTAAAGTTTTACACGGCCCTGTTCTACAAACCAATTAATACTTTCATTCAGTTTGAAATCGTGGTTTTGCGTGTACTGTCCCTGCGAGGTTGGAAACATAATGATGGGATAGCCGAAATGTCCGGTTACTTCCACTTTTAAACTCATTCCGAGGATGTGTGAATAAAAATCAGTATGTTCTATTCTTGGCATAATATATTTTATTTAATGAAATGTAATTATTGTTGAATAAAATGAAAAATCTACGCTTGCGGTTTCGATTTTGGCGGAATAATGTGAAGGTGTTTTTCATTGATTTTATGTGCGGAATCGTTCAGTAGTTCATCAATTTTTTCGCAGCTGTCCGACTTGTAAATAATTCCGACATGATAATCCAATGGTAGAAATCTCACGACTTCTTCAGCTTCAAAATCTGAATAATCAGGATTTTTATCTTTTGCTAACGCGATGATGAGTCCCGCGAAAAATCCTGTTGGTTTTCCAACCTTATAATCTTCCTGATTCAGTAATGATGTTTCAATTTTTGCCCATTCGCGCCATAAGTTAATCCCACTGGATGCTTCTACAAGATCAGGAATATGTGCACCGCCAACTCTTGATGAGGTTTCCAGGAAATACCATTTTCCCTCTTCTTTACAGCGGATAAACTCGGTGTGAGTGGCTCCGTTTTTCATTCCGAAACTGGTGAGAACTTGTTCGTTTGCCTGTTGCAGAGCTTTAAACTCGTCCGAATATCTTCCCAAAGTTTTGGTTCGGAAAACGCCTCCATCGTGGGAAACCTCCATTGGAGGAGCCAGGTATTTAGAAGCCGAAGTAAAAATAATTTCTCCTTGATATACTAAACTGTCCACATGAAATACATCACCCGGTTTGAAACTTTCCAGCAAAAATTTATGTCTCTCTTCACTCAAACCTTCAATTGCTTTCCAAAGTTCTTCGGTTGATTTTATTTTCTGAATGCCTGAAGCTGAAGCTTCTGAACGCGGTTTTAAAACCCATGGAGCAGGAATTTTTTCTGCGAATTCTTTTAATACATCATCATTGAAAACTGCGGAGAATTCGGGAACATCAATTCCTGAAAGTTGAGCTTTTTGGCGCATTGCCAGTTTATCGCGAAAATACCGGTGCGTGGTTTGTCCCATTCCTGGAATACGGAAAGTTTCTCTAATAAGAGCGGCTTTTTCCACATCGTAATCATCCAGTGCGATTACCGCATCTACCTTTCTGGTTTTCATCAGATGTGAAAATCCCAGAACCAAATGTTCAAGATTCCAGACAGATGGCTCAATTTCCTGCATGTAAAAAACTTCGTCAATAGCGTGCCATGGCCAGTTTTTTTCTTTAAGGCTTTCGGATGTAATGAGGATAATTTTATTGCCGAGCTTCCTCATCTCATCCATAAAATCATACCCTTTGTAATAGCAAGAAATGCAGACAATAGTTTTCTCCTTCATATAGTGATTTTTCAAAATTATTGAATTATCAAAAAAATAACCGAATCGTTATTATTGAATCAATACAAATTCTTTTAAATAATTGGTAATTCAAAATATCAAACCAAATATGCAGAGAAATTTTTTATTGTGCTAATTTTTTACTCGAAATTTTCCATAAAATCAAGTAGTAGCTGAACGCCGTATCCTGTTGCCCCTTTTTCCTTCATATATTGCACGTTTCCAAAAGCGACACCCGCGATATCAAGATGCGCCCAGTTATTGTGTCCCTCAATAAATTGTTCCAGAAATTTTCCCGCAACGATGCAGTCTCCAAACGGTTTTGAGGAAATATTTTTGAAATCTGCAACATCCGACTTGAAATCATCTTTCCAAACATCCCACAAAGGTAAATTCCAGATTCGTTGGTTGGATTTGTCGGCTGATTGTTCCAGAGATTTTTTCAAAGAATCGCTGTTGGAAAAAAAGGCAGCACAAGTGTAGCCAAACATCCGAACCGAACTGCCTGTAAGTGTGGCCAGATCAATCAGGACATCTGTTTTATGGTTTTTGGAGAGGTATGAAAGTCCGTCAGCTAAAGTCATTCTTCCTTCCGCATCAGTGTTCAGAACTTCGATGGTTTTCCCGTTATACGCAGTGATGACGTCGCTCGGAATGTACGCAGTGTTGGATACTGCATTATCGGTAATTGGCAAAACAGCAATAATATTTACAGGGAGTTTTTTTTCTGCCGCTGCGATCAAGGTTCCGATGACAGCAGTTGCGCCGCCCATGTCGGATTTCATGTAATGCAGATTGTCGGACGGTTTGATGGAAATTCCACCGGTGTCAAAAAGGACACATTTTCCGACGAGACCTACAGTTTTTGCATCTTTCTTTTCGCAGTTGTATTCTATCACTGTGAAAGCTGCTTCCTGCGAACTTCCCTGATTAACCGAAAGAAACGCTCCAAGACCAAGTTTTTCTGATTTTTTTCGGCTGAAAACAGTAAGTTTGAAACCATATTTTTCAGAAATTTCTTTCAGGAAATCTGATATATGTTCAACTCTTTTGTGGTTTTGCGGTTTATTGAGCCATTCCATTGCGGCAAACTGGCCGGTGCAAATTGCGTGAGTTTTCGTTGAGATTTCGTCTAGCGTCTTCTTAGGAAAATTTTTGGTGTGGATTTCAAATTTAGTATTCCAAAATGGATGTTCATTCTTAAAAGGATAACTGTATGTTCCTAAAAATAAACCTTTTATAAATTCTTCAAGTTGATTGCTATTCAATATTTCGGCATCGAGGTAAGTTGGAGCACTCACAAAATTCTTTCTGTATTCATAAGTAAATTTGGAGGCAACTTCCTGGATTTCAAAATCCTGAAGATTTTCTTTTCCCAAACCAACCAAAAAATGAATCCCACTTTCGGAAGCATCGGCAAAAATCTCATTTTTCTTACCTGAAAAAAACTGACTGTAGCTTTTGGGATAACTGGTGTGAGTGTCTTTCCAGCTTTCTTCGGTGAAAACAGTAATTTTTTGCGCGTAATTTTTATTTTTTTTGGAATAAAGTTTAATCATTTTTTAGTGTTTTTGTTCGGATTGCAGAGTTGGTGTTACTTCAACGGGATTTTCTTTGGTGTCGTAATAAAGCCATTCGATAGCACGTGGAAATTCCTGCGACCAGTAAAATTCATTATGTGTGCCGTCCGGATTGATATTGATTTTAAATTCGAAATCGAAAAGCTTTTTATACTCCCATTTTTCAAGGTTTTTCGCAAATTTATGAATGCGCTTCACCATTTTTGATCCTTCCTGTTCGCCGCCGTAGATGTACATTTTGATTTTAAATGGATTCCTGAAGCTGACCAGCGGGAAGTTATTCTGTGGTTCCACCCAAAGAGATGGAGAAAAAATCAACAGTTTGGAGTACACTTCTGGATAAAGAAAACCGCTATAAATACTGATAAGTCCACCTAAAGAACTTCCTCCGATACCTGTATTTTCACGGTCTTTTTTTGTTCGATAATTAGCATCAACATGTGGCTTCAATGTATCCGTAATAAAGCGGATGTATTTTTTTCCTTCGGAACCCTGCGAAATGTGATCGTTATCAAAAATATATTCTCTAATTCTGTCTTCGCTTCCGTGTTCTACAGCGATGACAATAATTTCACCACGGCCGTATTCGCTGAGGATAGAAAGTTTTTTATCGATTTCCCAATTTCCGAACGCACTTCCTTCATTGAAAAGATTCTGGGCATCCTGAAGATAAAGCACCGGATAGGTTTTCTCCGAAGTGTAGTAATCATGCGGTAAAAGAGCCCAGACTTTGCGGTGTCTGTCGAGTTGTGGAATATAAAAATTTTCCGAAATCACCTCCGTAATCGGGTAGAACTCTTCCTTGAACGGTCCCCAATTGAGACGCCATTTTTCTACATTATCATTGGTTTTTCCTGCGGATTTTGTGGTTTTCCGGTTCGGAGTAATATTTCCGTGACGGTCGATTTCAACGCTTTCCCAACCGCCTTTTGTGAATTTGTATTCTATAGCATCGGGTAATATTTCATCGCTTATTTCAATGCTGAAAGTTTTCGCATCAACAGCGGATAATTGAAAATTAGGGTCTTTTGGATTCCAGTTATTGAAATTTCCGGTGATGTAGATGGATCGTGCGTCCATATCGCCGGTTTTCATGTTAAATATCATTTGCTTTTTTGCATTAATTGTGCTTAAAATTAGAAATTATTTTATTTCCAGCCGATAATTTCGTCATTTCATTGAGAACTACAGCGAATTGCGACAATTCAAATGTTGCGTAGTAAAAGTGTTTTTTACCGTACCGAAGATGTTTTAGTGGAAACTTACTATCTATAAAAGCATTCAAATAGGAGGACTTACTTAATATTTTATTATTTTTAGCACAAATAAATTAATAAAGGAAACATGAGAAAATTTTTACTTCTTTTGGGTGGTTTTTGCATAGCGTCGTTAAGTGCGCAGCAGTTAGTTTTTAATTAGAATGAAGATTTACATCGGGAAATTCTTGTTCAATACGCTCCATCACAGGATGTTTGTGCACAGGAAGTTCCGTCCAATAATTTGGAAAATGGACTGGTTGTAGGAGGGACGAATAATCAGGCGGTTGCTGTGGATATTCCGGTCGGTTCAGAAGTTTTTAAGATTTCTACGGTTACGGTTAATACTCTTGCGGAAACTCAATTTATTTATATTAAATTCCTTGCGGTTAACAATGGTTTACCCGGCGACGTTCTGCATGATTTGGAGGATGTCCATATCACAACTTCGGAATTAATCGGTTCGGTTTCGGGAATTCCGTTTTACAGAAATACTCTGGAGCTTCCTACTCCTGTCGAGCTTGAAGGTCCGGCCAGATTCTGGATGCAGGTTGATACAGATGCTTTAGGTTGGGAAGCGTCGAGCCAGAATGCTATTGGACTTACTTGTGCAGTTAGAAACGACGCGAGCAACCAGCAATGGAATATTCACTGGAGCGAATATGAAATGGTGTACAAGTTGGAAGGAGAATGCACCGTTTTGTCTACGGGTGAAGTATTCAAAAATACAGCAAGCATTTATCCGAATCCTTTTAATGATGTTTTAACTGTACAAAAGTCTTAAGAAAATCGAGTCTTATTCCATCGCCAATATGGAGGGAAGAAAAATGAAAGATAGTAACTCCGGAACTAAAAACCTGAATGTTGCTCATCTCACACCGGGAGTTTACTTGCTGACTTTAAAATATGAAGACCAGTCCGTGGAAACTCTTCGTTTTGTGAAGAAGTAATTAAAATTACCTTCAGTTGTTTTTGTCGCGCTACTTTTTCCTTTGTTCAAGATAATGCGAGTTTCAACGGTGTTTTCTGCTTTTATCATGATTGAAAGCATCGTTCTGGCGTTTGGTTTTCGGAGAATCAACAGTGCTTTTATTGTGCTGGGCGGTGCTTTGCTTGGGTATATTCTATATTGGTTCTAATTTTTTTCCTCTGTTATAATTATCTTAATTCTTAGATGTTTTGCTTCCCGCAATACGGATTAATTTGTACCTTTAACGTGCGAAATTATAAGCTTTATGGAGATGTTCAGCGTTCAACCGTTCTCACTTTTTACCGAGCATGATATTTATCTTTTCCGTGAGGGAAAACACTACCGATTGTATGAAAAATTCGGATCACATTCCGCTGAAGTAGAAGGCAAGAAAGGAGTCTATTTTTCAGTATGGGCGCCGCACGCCAAAGAGGTTTCGGTAATCGGGAATTTCAACGGATGGCACTCCGAAGCTCACAAACTTTATCCGCGATGGGACAGTTCCGGCATTTGGGAAGGCTTTATCGAAGGTCTGCAGTGGGGTACCATTTATAAATATGGAATTCGCACCAAGAATGGCGAGTTGCTGGAAAAATCAGATCCTTATTCATTAAGTTGGGAACAAAGTATACAGGCGGCGTCGCAGGTTTCAACAACCTGGTTCGATTGGAACGATGAAAACTGGATGCGATCACGTCATACCAAAAACAATTTGAAAGCTCCTCTTTCAGTGTACGAACTTCATTTGGGAAGCTGGATGCGGAGTCCCGATGATCCTGATCGGTTTCTGAGCTACCGCCAAATTGCGGAACAGCTTATTCCTTATATTAAAGAGATGCAGTTTACGCATGTAGAGTTTATGCCTGTAATGGAGCATCCGTATGAACCAAGTTGGGGTTATCAGATTACCGGATTCTATGCAGCAAATTCTCGTTTCGGTTCTCCGCAGGATTTAATGCATCTCATCAACGAACTGCATAACAACGATATCGGCGTGATTCTGGATTGGGTTCCGTCTCATTTTCCGGGCGATGCCAATGGACTTCATTTTTTCGATGGAACACATCTTTACGAGCACGAAGATCCTCGTTTAGGTTATCATCCTCAATGGAATTCGCATTTATTCAACTATGGTCGTCCGGAAGTGAAATCGTTTTTGATTTCAAATGCAATGTTTTGGCTGGACAGATATCATGCGGATGGACTTCGTGTAGATGCAGTTACTTCCATGCTTTATCTGGATTATGCACGCGACGAAGGGCAGTGGATTCCCAATATGTTTGGGGGAAATGTTAACCTGGAAGCCAAAGATTTTCTGCAGGAATTCAATACCGCTGTTTATCGGGATTTTCCTGATGTAATGACGATTGCCGAAGAAAGTTCGGATTTTCCACTGCTTACCAAGCCGGTGCACGACGGAGGAATAGGTTTCGGAATGAAATGGATGATGGGCTGGATGCACGACACGCTGAAATATTTCAAAGAAGATCCCATCAACCGGAAATACCATCATAATAAGTTGACTTTTGCGTCCATGTATATGTATAATGAGAATTATATGATGCCGCTGTCGCATGATGAGGTAGTGCATGGAAAAGCAAGTTTAATATATAAAATGGTGGGCGACGAATGGCAGAAATTTGCCAACTTACGCGCGCTGTTCACATATATGTTTACACATCCGGGTGCAAAACTTCTCTTTATGGGAGATGAATTTGGGCAGACAGCAGAATGGAATTTCAGTAAAAGTCTCGACTGGCATTTGCTGGAGCATCAAGTTCATAAAGGACTTCAAGATTATGTAAAAGAACTAAATCACCTGTACAGAACCGAAACTTCACTGTTTGAGAATCAGTTTTCTCCTGAAGGTTTCGAATGGGTTGAAGCCAATGACGGAAATAATTCAATTTATATTTATCTGCGTAAAGGCGAACAGGAAGATGATGTAACGATGACTGTACTGAATCTTACACCAAGAGTTTTCGATTACAAAATTGGAGTGAATGAGGGAACTTCCTGGGAAGTAATTCTGAATTCCGATGATGAAAAATTCGGAGGAAGCGGCGTGAATGCTGAAATCGTAGATGAGGAAGACGACGAGTGGATGTACCGTCCGAATGCCATCATACTTAAACTTCCACCTTTGGCGGGCGTCGTACTGAAACAGAAAAGAAAACCGAAGCGTCGCAGAAAAACTTCAACTGCAACAAATACTGATATGGAAATGAAAAAACCAGCAGTAAGAAAAACGAAAAAAGTGACAGAAATTTCCGCTGATGTCGTTACTGACGAATCAAAGGAACAAAAAATTGATTCGAAAAAATCTGTAGCGCGCAAGAATCCGGTAACAAAATATGCAGCAGGCAAACCGGCTGTGAAAAAGCCGAAAACTACAGTGCGAAAGGATCAGACCAAAGTAAATAAGTTTCTGGACGACGTTTTGCCTGTTAAGAAAGCTTCAGGACAAAATAAAAAAGATAAAGAAATTTAATCCGGCCGTATGAAAATTTTCAATCTTTCAATGGAATGTTATCCGATTGCAAAAGTTGGTGGCTTGGCCGATGTTGTGGGTGCGCTTCCAAAATATCTAAATAAAATTGATGGCATAGAATCCTGCGTGGTGATGCCGTGGTACAATAAACCTTTCGTTCACGAAAATTCTTTCGAGGTAGTGTTCGAGGGTTATATTCATCAAAGTTCTCACATGTTTCCGGTTCAGGTGATGAAGGAGAGAACAGGGAATTTAGGTTTCGATCTTTATTTGGTGAAAGTTCCCGGACTTCTTGACCGCGATAATCCTTATGGTTACTGGGATGAAAGTCAGCAGTTTTTGGCATTTCAGCATGCAGTTCTTCACTGGTTGACGGCGATGAAAATTCGTCCCGATGTACTTCACTGTCACGATTATCATACAGGTTTGGTTCCTTTTATGATTGAAAATTGCCCTGAATTTAATTTTCTGAAAGGTGTAAAAACAATTGGGACTATTCATAATGGTGAGTATCAAGGACAGATGAGGTGGGAAATGCTGCAATATTTTCCGTGGATTTCCGGTGATACAGATTTACGACTTTTGGAATGGGGAGATTATATCAATCCGCTGGCTGCGATGATTAAGTGTTGTCACGCCTTCAATGCAGTTTCACGAGGTTATCTTGAAGAACTTTTTCACAGTTTTAAAGGCTTGGAAAAACTCGTTCAGATGGAGTATCAGAAAGCTTATGGAATTGTCAACGGTATTGATACCGAAGTCTGGAATCCTGCTTCTGATGATTTTCTCGATCATAATTACAGCTTAGAAAATGCATTGGAAGGAAAATACCGGAACAAAACAGAACTGTGCGAAGAATACGGATTGAATCCTGACTTGCCGCTTTTTGCATTTATCGGAAGATTTGCAGGTGAAAAAGGAGCTGATTTGCTTCCGGAAATCGTCTGGAAAAGTATTCAGCAAACTTATGGTGCGCTTAACGTGATGATTTTAGGGTCAGGTGAAAAACATGTCGAAGATCAGCTGAAAGATCTTAATTACCATTTTTCCAATTTCGCTCTCGATTTGGGTTATAAAGAATATTTATCGCATAAAATTTATGCTTCGGCAGATTTTCTTTTGATGCCGTCACGAGTGGAGCCATGTGGTTTAAATCAATTATATGCAATGCGATACGGAACCGTTCCGATTGTGCGTTACACAGGTGGTTTGCGTGACACGGTAGAAGATATTTCAACCGGTGGTAGTGGACTTAATTTCGCGTACGCATCTTCCGATGATGCGGTAAATGCGATGCACCGGGCGATGCACATCTACGATGATCCTGCATTAATGAAAAACCTGATCAGCAGCAATATGAATTACAACTTTTCATGGGAAAAATCTGCTGAAAATTATTTGGAGCTTTACCGAAGTTAAGTTGCTGAGGTTAATATAAATAAAACATTAACCTTTAAGCTTTTGATTATCCAATAAAATTAGTAAATTTATTGAGCAGAAATTACTTTAAAAATCTCTGTAAAAATCACTTAAAATACGTATAATGAAAAAGCCCAGTGTTATTTCAATTGTTCTGGGAGGAGGTCGTGGTACGCGTCTTTTCCCGTTAACTTATTCCCGTTCGAAGCCGGCTGTTCCTATTGCAGGAAAATACCGATTGGTCGATATTCCTATCTCCAACTGTCTCAATTCGGGTTATAATAAAATTCTTGTTTTAACGCAGTTTAACTCGGCATCTTTAAATTCGCATATCAAAAACTCCTATCACTTCGATATTTTTTCAAAAGGTTTTGTTGATATTCTCGCTGCAGAGCAGAATGTAGAAAACGATCAGTGGTATCAGGGAACGGCAGATGCGGTGCGTCAGTCGATGAAGCATTTGGATAAGTATGAATACGATTATATTCTGATTCTTTCAGGCGATCAGCTGTATCAAATGGATTTTCGTGAAATGATTAATTTCCATTGTGAAAATGACGGAGATATTACCATTGCAACCATTCCGGTTAACGATAAAGATGCTCCGGGATTTGGTATTTTAAAATCTGATGATCACGGAAATATTACTTCATTTATTGAAAAACCTTCGGCTGATCTCTTGCCTGACTGGAAATCGGAAGTTTCAGAAAAAAGCAGATCGGAAGGAAAAGAATATCTTGCTTCAATGGGTATTTACGTTTTCAGTAAAAATGTTCTGAAAAGAATGTTTGAAGAAGATCCGGGAGATGATTTCGGTGGTGAACTGATTCCGAACGGTATCGGGACATATAAAACATTAAGTTTTCAGTATGATGGTTATTGGACCGATATCGGAACGATTGATTCTTTCTTTGATGCAAATATTGATTTAACGACAGATTTTCCTAAATTCAATCTCTTCAGTACGTCGCCAATTTACACAAGAGCAAGGATGCTTCCGCCGTCAAAAATTCTAGGTTCCTACGTGAGTAAAGCAGTTTTTGGGGATGGCAGTATTGTAATGGCAGATAAAGTTGAAAATTCAATTGTTGGCAACCGGAGCCGTATTGACCGCGGTTCAACGCTGATGAATACGTATATGATGGGTGCGGATTATTACCAGGATACTAAAGATATTATAGAAAATGATAAACACGGAACACCCAATGTAGGAGTTGGAAAGTACTGCTATATTGAGCGTGCAATTTTGGATAAAAACTGTCGCATTGGCGATAATTGTAATATTATTGGCAGCAAACATCTTCCTGATGGAGATTTTGAAAATTATTCCATCAAAGACGGCGTGGTAGTGATAAAGAAAAATGCAGTTATTGCACCGGGAACATCGATTCCTTAGTTTGTAAATATTTTTTGATATTTAGTTCGGCGGCTCCTTTGGAGCCGCCGAATTATTTTTTAATACTCAAAGTTTCCGTTTCATTTTGTTTCAAATTTGTCTATTTTTGCAGTCATGCGCTGGGTGAAATTAGGATTGTTAATTGCTGTGATATTGGTTGCTGTTTACGCGGTATCGATGCTTTTTGTGGATGAAAGAAAGAGCTTTACCATCGAAAAAGAAATCAACTATCCAGTGGAGAAAGTTTTTCCACAGTTCAATAATCTGCAGAACTTTGCCAGCTGGAATACCGTTTTTTCTGAAAGAGAAAATCTCTCTGCCGAGTTTTTCGCGCCGTACGAAGGAAAAGGTGCCGCAATGATGTTTACCGACCGTAAGAATTCGGATTTCGCAGGCGAATTTTTTCTTCGATACGAAAATCCTTTAAAAACATTGCGTTATCATTTATTTCAGGGAAATAATCAGTATCCTTATCAAATTGACGTCCGCTTTCAGCCCGTCAACGGGAAAACCAAAGTAACTTGGTTTATCAATACGCCAAAACAACCTTTCCTGGAGCGTTCCCGAAATCTTATTTCTGAAGATTATTTTACGGATAATATCGACCGCAGTATGAAAAATCTTTTCGCACTACTCGGAAATAAAGTCGACCGTGAAAACATGATGGCCAACCTGAAACTGGACAGTCTCATGATTGAAGATGAACCAGGACAGCTTTTACTCGGCGTTAACGTTTCTACCAAAAACAGTAAAAACGCATTACTGAAAAATATTGTCCTCAATCACAACAAGGTTTATAATTACGTTACGATGGATTTGAGTAAGAAAAGTGACGAATTCGGAATTCCGGTTTTACTTACCGACCCGGATAACTTGAAGGATAAAGAAGTTTCTTACTATTACGGCATTCCGCTGTCAAAAAGGGAAGCGGTTAGCGACAATAATTTTACATTCAGAACGGTGAATACATCCCGTAATTACGTCATTTTTTATCAAGGGAATTATTCAGGTCATACAAGAGCTGTTCAGCAACTGCTTCAGAAAGCCAAAAAAGATACTATGCGATATGGTCAGTTGCAGCAGATTTTTATCGAAGAACCGCAGGAAGATAAGGATGTCCTTATCAAGCTTTCTCTTCCCGTTTTCCGTTAGTGACGGCATTGTTTTTCGTGATAGAAAATTTTGATAACAAGCCTCGTCCCAAATAGGTTTTTTTTGTTAAATTTGAAGATTAATTTTTTCAGAAAAAACCTTTAAACAGATACACTTGTACTGATGGACAAATTTTCGTTTCTCAACGCGGCGCATTCGCAATTAATTGAAGACTTATACCAACAATATTTAAAATATCCGGATTCGCTGGAGCCTTCCTGGAAAGCCTTTTTCCAGGGATTTGATTTTGCACTGGAAAATTATGGCGAAGGAGAAGAAGCTGCGGTTTCTGCAACTCCAACTCAGTACGCTGCTGCTGCAGTTTCAAACAATACGGTGTCGGAAGACATCATGAAAGAGTTCAAAGTATTGAACCTTATTGAAGCGTACCGTCACAGAGGACATCTTTTTACGAAAACCAACCCTATTCGCAAAAGAAGACATTACGAACCAACGCTTGCGATTGAAAATTTCGGACTCAGCAAGGAAGATCTTAGCAAAAAATTCAATTCTGCAACGGAAACAGGAATGGCCGAACCGGCAACTCTTCAGGAAATTATTACGCACCTTGAGAATATTTACTGTGATTCCATTGGGATTGAGTACATGCACATCCAAAGTGTAGAAGAAAAGAATTTTATCCGTGCGTGGCTTCAAGTCAACGAAAATCATGCTTCTCTTACTGAAGAGGAAAAAATTGAAATACTTCATAAACTGAATCAGGCCGTAGCTTTCGAGAACTATCTTCACACAAAATTTGTAGGGCAGAAGCGTTTCTCATTGGAAGGTGGCGAATCATTGATTCCTGCACTTGATCAGTTGATTACCCGTTCTTCGCAGTTAGGTGTTGATGAAGTGGTTTTGGGTATGGCTCACAGAGGAAGACTGAACGTTCTTACCAATATTTTCGGAAAATCATACAAAGCAATTTTCTCTGAATTTGAAGGAAAAGAATTTGAAGAAGATGTATTCTCAGGCGATGTAAAATATCACTTAGGATCTTCCAAAACGATTGAAACAGCTTCTGGAGAAACAGTGAAAATTAACCTGACTCCGAATCCGTCTCACCTGGAAACGGTGGCTGCTTTAGTTGAAGGTATTTGCCGTGCGAAAGTAGACAACGAGTATAAAGATTATACAAAAGTTCTTCCGATTATCATTCATGGTGACGGTGCAATTGCCGGACAGGGAATTGTGTATGAAGTTGCACAGATGATGACTTTGGACGGTTACAAAACCGGAGGTTCGGTTCATATCGTAGTAAACAACCAGGTTTCATTCACCACGAATTATCTTGATGCGCGTTCTTCTGTGTATTGTACAGATGTTGCCAAAGTAACAAACTCTCCTGCGCTGCATGTAAATGCAGATGATGTGGAAGCTGTGGTTCATGCAATCAGATTTGCTGCAGAATACCGCGCGAAGTTTGGAAAAGACGTTTATATCGACTTATTAGGCTACAGAAAATACGGTCATAATGAAGGTGATGAACCAAGATTTACGCAGCCTAATCTATACAAGAGCATTTCGAAACATCCTAACCCAAGAGAAATCTATAAGAACATTTTGTTGAAGGAAAACATTGTTTCCGACGATAAAATGAAGGAAATGGAAACTGAGTTCAAAGCGCTGCTTGATGTAGACTTTGATGCTTCGAAAGAAATTGAGAAAAACAAAATGGCCATCTTCATGGAAGAGCTTTGGGAGAAATATCCTGTTGGCCAGAAGGGAAGTGTTTTCAAAACTTACGACACAAAATACGACGCAGAAAAACTGAAGGAACTGGCAAAGAAAATTTCAACGCTGCCTTCAGATAAAAAATTCATCAGCAAAATCTCCCGTCTTTTCGATGGCCGCTTGAAAATGGTTGAAAATAACTCGCTGGATTGGGCGATGGGTGAACTTTTAGCGTACGCAACATTACTGGAAGAAGGTTCTAATGTAAGAATTTCCGGCGAGGACGTCGAAAGAGGAACTTTTTCACACCGTCACGCAGTAGTGAAAACAGAAGATACCGAAGAAGAATACGTTCCGTTGAAATACGTAAATCAAAACCAGCTTTTTGATGTGTACAACTCACATCTTTCCGAGTATGGAGTCCTAGGTTTTGATTACGGATATGCAATGGCCGCACCGAATACTTTGACGATTTGGGAAGCGCAGTTCGGAGATTTCGTGAACGGTGCACAGATTATCATTGACCAGTATTTGGTTGCTGCGGAAGATAAATGGAAAATCCAGAACGGTTTGGTAATGCTGCTTCCACACGGTTCAGAAGGGCAGGGTGCAGAACACTCGTCTGCAAGATTGGAAAGATTTTTAGCATTAGGAGCCAACGAAAATATTATCGTTGCGAACTGTACAGTTCCGGCCAACTATTTCCACCTTTTGAGAAGACAGCTGAAATTCCCGTTCAGAAAACCTCTGATTGTGATGTCGCCAAAATCTTTACTAAGACATCCGAAAGTAGTTTCTACTGTTGAAGATTTAGCGAATGGAGCTTTCCAGCCAATTATTGATGATTCAAAAGCAGATCCGGCAAAAGTTGAAAAACTGATTCTTTGTTCAGGAAAACTATATTACGAGTTGCTTGCAAAACAGGAAGAACGTAATGATGAAACTGTAGCAATTGTTAGATTTGAGCAGCTTTATCCGCTTCAAATGGATAAAATTGATGAGATTTTTGCGAAGTACAGCAACAGAAAAGAATTAATCTGGGCACAGGAAGAACCGGAAAATATGGGAGCTTGGTCCTATATTCTAAGAAACTTCCGCGACACAGGTATTCAGGTAATTTCGCCTGTGGCAAGTGGATCTCCTGCTCCGGGAAGTCATAAAATGTTCGAGAAGAACCAAAACGATGTAATAAACAGAGTTTTTGGCTGTAACGATGTTGCTGCTTCAAGACCTGTAACTGCGTAATTTAACAAGATGAAAAACCTGTTTTTCTGTTTTCTGATATTTATTTCTGCTTTAGTTTTTGGGCAGGATAAATCGGTTATTGAAAAGCAGTTTATGCATTATAATTCATTAATCGTAAACCGGGAGTTCGACAAATCAATTGATCTTTACGCTCATGAAGGTGTCTTGAAGATTATTCCTAAAGATGCTTTGGTTGAAGCGATGAAAGTGGTTTTTGCAAATCCTGAAATGGAATTTAAAACCTATCCGCCTAAAGACATTGTCATTGAAGATTCTTTTCAGAATTTTAACGGACAAACTTATGTGAAAATGAATTTTACCCAATCGCTGGATATTAAATACCTGGATCTTGATGCAGATTCGGATTTAATTCTTTCGGCGCTTCAAGCAGAATTCGGTTACGAAAAAGTGAAATACAATGAAGAATCGGGGTTCTATGAAATCAGAAGTGGTAAAAGTGCGGTAGCCAATTCCACAGATTTAAAAAACTGGAAGTTTACAATTCTGGAAAAAGAACAGATTCCTTTTTTGAAACAGTTTATTCCCGAAACATTTTTAAAAAATTTATAATAATCAAAAAATAATATATACCGATGTCAGTATTAGAAATGAAAGTTCCTTCGCCGGGCGAATCAATCACCGAAGTTGAAATTGCAACATGGCTTGTAAAAGACGGAGATTATGTAGAAAAAGATCAACCTATTGCCGAAGTGGATTCCGACAAGGCAACGCTGGAACTTCCTGCCGAAGAAAGTGGCGTTATTACCCTAAAAGCAGAAGAAGGCGAACTGGTTCAGGTGGGAGAGGTTGTTTGTTTAATCGATATGGACGCAGCAAAACCGGAAGGAACAACTGTGGAAAAAGCCGATGAAAACAAAGAAGCACCTAAAGCAGAAGAAAAAGTTGTGGAAAAACCTGCAGCGCAGGAAGCTCCGAAAGAAGCTGCAACCTACGCAACGGGAACTCCTTCTCCGGCTGCTAAGAAAATTCTTGATGAAAAAGGTGTTGATCCTGCTTCAGTAAACGGAACGGGCAGAGACGGAAGAATCACTAAAGACGATGCTGAAAAATCTTCGGTTCCTGCAATGGGAGCGGCTGCTTCAACTGGTGGTTCCAGAGCGCAGACTTCTACCAAACTTTCAATGCTGAGAAGAAAACTGGCGACAAGATTGGTTTCTGTAAAGAATGATACTGCGATGCTTACTACTTTCAACGAAGTAGATATGAGCGAAATCTTCAGAATCAGAAAACAGTACAAAGAAGAATTTGCTGCTAAACATGGTATTGGTCTTGGTTTTATGTCTTTCTTTACGAAAGCGGTTACAAGAGCACTTCAAATGTATCCGGACGTAAATGCATCAATCGATGGAGATCATAAAATCAACTATGATTTCTGCGATATTTCAATCGCAGTTTCAGGTCCGAAAGGATTAATGGTTCCTGTGTTGAGAAATGCTGAAAATATGTCTTTCAGAGGCGTTGAAGCCAACATTAAGGCACTTGCCGATAAAGTACGCGACGGTGGAATTACTGTTGATGAAATGACAGGCGGAACCTTCACTATTACCAATGGTGGAGTTTTCGGATCCATGCTTTCTACACCAATTATCAACCCGCCACAATCTGCTATTTTAGGAATGCACAATATCATCCAGCGTCCAATCGCTGTTGATGGACAAGTGGTTATTCACCCAATGATGTATGTGGCGATGTCTTACGACCACAGAATTATCGACGGACGTGAGTCTGTAGGATTCCTGGTTGCAGTAAAAGAAGCAATCGACAATCCTGTAGAATTCCTGATGGATGGCGACGAAAGAAAAGCTTTGGAGCTTTAATTCTGAATCTTAACAATTTACATAATTTCAATCCCGTCAAAAAAGGCGGGATTTTTGTATTGTTAAAGAAAAGTTAAGGTTATGTACTCCAAAAATACTTCTCAAGTCTGCGTTTCTGTTTTCCCTGAATACGATGTTAAAAACAGTTTTCCTTCGGGTAATCGCTTTGTTTTTAAGTATCATATTACCATTACAAATGTTGGTTCAGAGCCGGTGAAAGTATTGAAAAGAAAGTGGCTGATTTATGATGTTGGTTTCGGATACACCGAAGTTGCAGGCGATGGAGTTATCGGGCTTACTCCCGAAATTTTACCTGGCGAAAGTTTCAGTTATTTTTCTAACGTAATGCTTCGTTCAGGTGTGGGAAGTATGAGCGGGAAATACATGATTAAGAATTTGCAGACCGGTGAAAACCTGGAAGTAGAAATACCAAAATTTGAACTCGTTTCGCAGGTTTTAAGTAATTAGTCGTTCCTTAACAAAACCCACGATTTAATTTATTTTTAAAAACAGGATTAGAAAACAGCATAATTTGTATCTTATAAAATAAGAAAATAATTTTCTGTTTCAGTAGTTCCATCATTTTCTTCA
>JAEWZO010000038.1 GCA_023458415.1 Bacteroidota bacterium | reverse complement strand
TTGCTGTGAAAAATAGAGAAACGGTAAGAATTGATTTTTTCATTTTTATATGGATGGTGCGAACGAAGTGAGCGCCAATTTTGCGGTTTGTTTGAATAGCCCCGGTTGCAGCGGCATCCTTTTGCGAAGAGGAACGACGAACAAAAGATACAGCGGAAAACGGGAAATAGCTCCTAAAAAATTTAACGAATAAATGTACGAATTATCTTTTATTCACCGAAGTTTTTGAGATTTTATTTGCTAGCCAACTCACATAGAAAAGTTGGAAACTGTGGTAAATCATGACCGGTAAGAGGAAAAGGACTTTCTGATCTGCTGCAATGCCCAAAACCATCACAAACAGACTGCCGTGAACCAGCGATTTCTTTGAGCCACAGAATGTTGCAGTGATGACATCTTCCCTGCTGAATTTCAGTTTGATGGAGATGAATTTTAATACTTCGTACACGACAAAAAAAAGTGCGATGACATATGCAGTGAGAATAATAAACTGAAATGCAGGAACCGTTGAGAAAATGTTTTTGAGAAACGCCTGTGAAAAGCTTTCGTAGACAATTAGGAGGATGATGAAACGGTCGAATTCCGCAATGATTTTACTGTATTTGGTGATGAATTTTTTAAAGACCGGGTTGAGCAAAATTCCCAGAATAATCGGCAGCAGAACCATGATGAGGAGCTGTTTCAGGATTTCTGAGGAATCGGCTTCGCTTCCGGTGCTCTGTAGGAACGGACTCATGAGAAGCGGCGTCATCACAATGCCGATCAGTCCGGAAACTGATGCGTTGAAAATGGCGGAAGTTACATTTCCTTTTGCGATGGAAACCATAACCACCGACGATGAAACCGTTGAAGGCAGTGCGGCAAGGAAAAATACGGAAACCCAGATTGCGTAAAATTCGGTATTGCGAATCAGCGGAAAACACAGAAAAACCAACAGCGGAAAAAGAATAAAAGTCCCGAACTGCACCAGCAAATGCAGTTTCCAGTTGGAAATATCTTTGATGACTTCTTTGAAGTTAAGTTTCAGTCCGTACAGCAGGAAAATCCCGGCAATTCCCCAATCAATGAATTTTGAAAGATTGAAGACTTCGTTATACTCTTCACGATAAGGAATGAACTTTCCGGCAATTACCATCAACAGCAAAAGCATGAGGAAAATATTCTGTTTGTCGAGGAGTTTGGATTTCATTTCAGTAAAAACCCCGGAATTTTCCAGGGTAGTTTTAAATCTTCTAAAAAATACTACAACGGTTTTACAGAAATAGCATAACCACCGCTTCTTGCCAGTTTCACAGGTATTTTCGTTTTGCTCGTTACCGTTTTCTTATAGATGTTGTAGCTCTGCGGATTGTTCACGTAATCGGCGTCTTTACCATCTTCGTAAACTGTAGCTTCGTATTTTTTACCCTTTGGAAGGAATGAAAAATCTACCGTAAAACTTCTAGCATTTTCATCGGTAATTCCACCAACGAACCATTCGTCCTTGCCCTTAGTTTTTCTCGCGGTGTGAATGTAATCACCCGGCTCAGCTGAAAGAATTTTAGTATCGTCCCAATCGAGCGCCACATCTTTGATAAACTGGAATGCATCCAGGTGACGGGCATAATTCTCAGGTAAATCGGCGGCCATCTGCAACGGTGAGTACATCACAACGTAAAGAGCAAGCTGCTTGGCTAAAGTCGTTTTCACATAACCTGTCGCATTCGGATCGTAATAATTCATCTGAGTCTGGAAAATTCCCGGCGTGAAATCCATCGGGCCGCCCATATAACGCGTGAACGGAAGAATGGTTTCGTGTTCCGGTTCGTTTCCTCCCATTGCTGCGAATTCGGTACCGCGGGCTGCTTCCTGTGCAATCCAGTTCGGGAAAGTGCGGTTCAGTCCGGTCGGACGGATGCTTTCATGGGAATTCACGACAATTTTATACTCAGCAGCTTTTTCTACCACTCGCTGATAATGCTGAACCATCCACTGCGAATAATGGTGCTCACCGCGCGGAATGATATTGCCGACATAGCCTGTTTTCACGGCATTGTAACCGTGCTTTTTCATCAAATCAAACGCGGGTTCCAACCAGCGTTCGTAATTGGTGGCGGCAGCGGAAGTTTCGTGGTGCATCATCAGTTTGATGCCTTTGGAATGGGCGTATTCATTCAGCATTTTGATGTCGAAATCCGGATAAGGCGTGATGAAATCAAACACATTTTCCTTGGATTTCCCGAACCAGTCTTCCCAGCCTTCATTCCAGCCTTCCACCAAAACCTGATCGAAGCCGTGCTCCGAAGCAAAATCGATGTATTTCTTTACATTATCATTGTTGGCAGCGTGTGTTCCGTTCGGAGTAGTTTTGGAATAATCGGTAACGCCCAGTTTTACATTATCGAGGTTGGTGTAGTTCCAAGTTCCGCGTTTTGGCACAAACATCTGCCACCAAACACCCATATATTTTACGGGTTTAATCCAGGAAGTGTCTTTGTATTTCGTTGGTTCATTCAGACTGAAAATGATTTTTGAATCCAGAACATTTTCTGCTTTTTCTGAAACGATGACGGTTCTCCACGGTGTAACAGCCGGTGTTTGGATATACCCTTTCGCGCCCTGTCCGTCCGGAGTCAGATGCGTTTTAAATTTGAAATTTGCCGCATCAACTTCCAGATGTGAAGCCGGATAATCGATGACCGCCGCTTCCGCAATATTGAAATAGAGTTTGTCGTTGCCTTCTTTTTTCAGCATCACCGGAGTTTGAACGGCGTCTTTCACCGGAGTCTGTGAGGCATTTCCGTCATAACTGTTCGGCCAGAATTTCGGAATTTCAGAAACCTTGGAAGTCGTTGGTTTGTATTCCTGCGAATCATAATCGCCGGGAACCCACCATGCTTTCATATCATAAGGGAAATCGAACTCGGTATCTTCTTCCTTGATGACGAAATAATTCAGGTTTTTCTGCTGAGGAAATTCGTATCGGAAACCAAGTCCGTCGTTGAACAAACGAAAACGAACGATGATTTCGCGGTCTTCTTTTTCCTGCTTCAGGGTTACCGCAAGTTCGTTGTAGTGATTTTTGTAGGTTTTCTTTTCACCCAGAACCGGAGTCCAGTTTTCGTTTTTTGAATCACGGGATTCGGCGGATTTTACGAAATTTCCGTTCAAATTGGAACCTTCAGGAAGTACATTGTCGCTATTAAAAGTTATGGTATTGTCTTTCAAAAGCCTAAGTCCCAATTTTGAATCTTCAAGGACTGTTTTTTTATTAAACTTCAGGTTGTAATATGGAACTCCAGACTTCAGCTGGAAATTCATTTCGAATTTTCCGTCGGGGGATTTCAGGGTTTGTGCATTCAAAAAAACTGTGGCGCCGAAAAGAAACAATGCACTTGTTTTAAGATTTTTCATAGTAAAATTTTGAAGTATAAATGTAGGAAAAATGCAAAGAATCGGCAACTGAATCATGTTGTGTTTTTACGATATGAAATAAAAAAACTGCCGCTTACAAGCGGCAGTTTCAATAATTATCTTTAACTAAAAGATTAGTTAATAGTATAAGTCATATTAATAGGATCGAACGTGAAGGTGTATGTTCCAGCCGCTGCGATATTGAGGTTATCTCCACCCTGATCTAGAATTCCGTCATCGTTAGAATCTCCATAGTTGACATCCCAATTATTGTTAATTCTGAATTTGATATCTCCAGCCGGAAGTGCCAATGTAGCTACGAATTTTCTTTGAGCATCGTCCCACGTCATTTCTGTATCAGGACTTCCACCCCAATCGTTGTACACACCTACTAAACCTACAGAGTAAGCCTCCATTGTATAAGTATTGGAGTTAAGATCAACAGTAATTTTGTGTGATCCTGCTGCAAGTGACTTAAGGTTTTGACCGTTTGGTTCCAAAGTTCCGTCACCTCCGTCATCACCCCAGCTTACATCCCAGTTTCTGTTTTGTGTAAACTTAAACTCTGAGTTAGCTTCAGGGAAGTTGATGTAACCAACATAAATGTTGTTGCTTGTCGCAGATGTAAAAGTGTTAGCTGTTGAAGGATCCCAACCTTGGTAAGCTCCAGGTGCATAGATGTAAGATTCCAGCTGATAAGGAGTTACTGTAATGGTAACCACATCTGAAACTACATTAATAACTCCACCTGCAGATTCTGTTACTGCTGTAACTCTGATGTCGTACTGAGAAGGAATATCAGCCTGTCCGCCAAGCATTAATACTGCCTGATCCATTGCAAGGTTAGATACTTCCAGAGAAGTTGCATTTTCTACAGTACCCAAAAGTTTGTAGTTTGTAGTTCCTGCAGCTGCAATTTCTACAATGTACTCAACATCTGTTGCATACTGATAATCTGTCCAAGCAATTGTTGTTGCCGCAACAGAAGGGTTTGCTGCATCCAAAGCCAATTCTGATCCGCTTGTTGGTGAAGTAATCACAGGTTTTGCAACCGGATAAGGCTTAACAGGAAACGCCACTGCGTTAGAAACTAAAGTTCCTGCTTCTACTCTTACGTACACTGTTTGTGACGCGTATGGAGAAACTCCTGCCTGAAGCATTACTGTATTCAGGTGACCAATTGTAGTTTTCAAAGTTGTTGTAGCTGATGTTCCCAACTCCACTTTCTGTTCGAAATCTGGAGTTGCAGACACTACAACAGAATAAGAACTTGCTCCGCCTTGTGGCGCATCCCAAGAAAGGACAAATGGATTATTCTCCATCTTTGGATACAGCACGTTTTCACCCAGTGAAGTATCGTGCAGTCTGAAAGACGGATCCTGCGTAGTCCAGTCATTATAGTTTTCATCTCTACAAGAAGTAAAGAGCATCGGTATCAAAAGTGATACGAATAAAAACTTTAAGATATTTTTCATTTTCGTTTAGTTAAATATTATTAATTAAGAACTACGACTATTTGGTAATTGTAATAGTACCTCTCTTAAGATTTACAGTTACTTTGTAATCGCCGCCGTCGCCTGCAAATTTAATATTACCGTTGTCTCCTTTCGGACCAAGATAACCGCTGTAACCATGGTTATCAGCAAGGATGTTACCCCATTCCAGATCTGCCCAGTCTTTCTGACCAAGAAGTTTGAATTCTGCGTCCGCATCAAGTGCTAATGTAATTTCATAAATTCCGTCGCCTACTTTAGCCAACACTGCAGGATCTCCCGCGCTCCAACCATTCATAGTACCTGCCATGTAGATTTCAGCAAAATCAAATCCTTGAACTGCAGAAGGTACTGCTTCAATAGTCTGTGCATTTTTATCTGCATTGATGGTGATTTTGTATATACCAGTTTCACCAGTGAATTTAATGTTTTCGCCCGCATCATCGTCAGCAGCTTTTTCCATATTGGAAGTCCATTGCTTGAAGTATTTGTACTCAGGCTTCATTCCATCAGCATCCAAACTATAGTTTACAGGATTCCAGTCTTGCTGACCAAGGAAACGGAAGTTTTTGCCATTCTCCATATAAGTGTAGATGGTTGAGAACTTGTCATGCTTATAAAGATGTTGAGCGTCTCCTGCATTCCATCCTACAACACTTGCTTCACCCACAAGGTAGAAATCCGGATAAGTAAGTGAGTAAGGTCTAACCAAAAGTGATGTTACATTAGATGTTGCAGCAACTTCGTTACTTGCGCCCAAATAAGAAACCACTCTCATAAACATTGTACCTGTTACACCCGGTTCAAGACCAATTGCTGCCGCAGCGTTATTAATCTGAACTGCCGTAAAAGCAGCAACATTTTCAGATCTGCTTAATGTTCCAAGAACAGCAACAGGTTCTGCAAATGTATTATTGTCAGACACTTCAAGTCTGTAATTAACTTCTACAGGAATACTGTATCCTGCTTCTTCCCAAGTAACTGTAAGTGATGGATTTCCAGGGAAAGCTTCACTCAGAATCAGACTGTCTGAAGAAAGGTCAATCAATACCGGAGCGGACTGATTGTTTACCGTAACCAGCTCTCTGTCCTCACATGATACAAGACCAAAAATGATGGCAAAGAGGAAGAAAACCGAGTTTAATATTCTATTTTTCATTTCTTTAAGATGTTTTATAAATTAGTATCCAGGGTTTTGAACCAGGTTCGGGTTAACCACCATATCGTTGTTCGGAATTGGGAACAAATTGCGGTATTCTGCTACTGCGATACCATCTTTTGCGTTTCCTTTCCAAGGCCACAGATAAGCTGCACTTGTGAATTTACCGTAACGGATAAGGTCGGTTCTTCTTGTCATTTCCCAAGACAATTCTCTTGATCTTTCATCAAGGATGAAATCCAGATCAATAAAGTTAACAGGAGAAGCATTTGCTCTTGTTCTCAACTGATTTACATAACCCAAAGCAGTTGCAAGGTTACCACCGCCACCTCTTAGGTGAGCTTCTGCATACATTAAGTACACATCAGCAAGTCTGTAAACTGGCAGGTCGGTTTCTACCCAGTTATCGTGTGCTCCTGCAGTTCCGTCAGTTTTAATGTTTTTATATTTAATAAAAGCATAACCATCGGTAAAGTTTCCAAGATCATTGATTTCAAGTGTGTGTCCATCTGTATGGAAACGTCCTCTCACATCGCTGTCTTCAAATTTGTTAACAAATGCAGAAGTAGTTCTAAGACCACCCCAACCTCCGTTAACACCGAAGTCTGCAGGGTTCATATTACCACCAATTGCAGCGTGTACAAGAAAAGTTGTTCCACCGTTGGTTTGCGTTCTAAGACCGTCATAAACAACAGAGAAAATATTTTCAGGGTTGTTCACGTGGTTATCAGCAAGGAAAAGGTTTTCATATTCAGGAGCCAAAGCATATCCTGCATTGATTACTCTTTCTGTGTAAGTAATTACATCAGCATTTCTTGCCGTACCGGTGTACACATTAGCGTTAAGATAAAGTCTTGCAAGTAGTGTCCATGCAGCAGCTTTATCCAATCTTCCGTATACATTGGATTTTGGCGCTTTAAGTTCAGCTTCAGCAGCCAAAAGCTCACTTTCAACATAGTTGAAAAGGTCGGCTCTGCTGATTTGTTGTGGTACAGTACCGAAAGTAGTTTCGTCTACAAATGGTACATTTCCGTAAAGATCAAGCAGGTGATAATACGCCTGTGCTCTTAGGAATCTTGCTTCTGCTCTCATCGCTTTAGCTTCATCAAGATTTGCTCCTGTAATTCCGTTGGAAGCCAACATTTCATCAGTTGTATTTTTGATGAATTCGTTGGTAAATGCAACCTCTGTATACAATCTGTAATACATCGCGTTGTTGAACTCGTTGGTTGGTGTCCAGATCATTTTATGGAATTCGTGAAGTGTACCGTCGTTCCATCCAATAACCGCTTCATCCGTCGTAATTACCTGTAAAGTATAAAGAAGACGCATATAGTTGGAGAAACCACCGTCGATATCAGCGATATCACCGTTTCCGTCACCACCTTCCTGTCCACCTACAGCTAAACCACCATAAAGTTTTGCCAATAAGTTAGGATAATTATTAAAATCTTTATAAAGCCCTGCAGATGTAATATCTGTAATTGGCTCCTGTCTTAAATCATCTACACATGCAGTCGAGGTAAAGGTAAGTCCCAAAACCAAAGCTGCTATTTTTAGATTTTTCATTCTGAAATTTTTCATTTTTCTAAATAATTAAAATTGGAAGTTTAGACCTAATGAATACACTTTTGGTCTTTGGTAAAATCCGTTATCAATGTTACCGAAGATTTCCGGATCCACTCCTGAATAATCTGTTACCACAAATACATTCTGTGCCATACCGTAAACTCTTAAATTGCTTCCTCTGTTGAAAACATCTCCAAAGTTATATCCAACGGTAAGGTTATCCATTCTTAGGAAAGATGCATCTTCCACGAAAGCATCACTCCAGTACTGAGGTGCAGAAAAACCGTAGTTTGCTGCAGTACTGCTGATGTTCTGAAGATATTCGTTAGTTGCAATACTCTGTACGGTAGACTGCGATGCAAAGTTGTTATAAACGTAATTTCCTAATACAGCTCTTAAAGCAGTGGAGAAATCCCATTTTTTGTAATTCAGTCTTGTTGAGAAACCGAAAGTAGCATCAGGAGTTGTAGACTTGTAGAAGTATTTATCACCATCTGCTGTAATTGCTCCATCACCGTTTCTGTCAACGTAAACTCCATCAAGAGGTTTTCCGTTATTGTCATAAACTTGTTGATATACGTAGAAACTGCTTGGTTGATAACCCACGGTGTGTCCCTGAACTGTGTTACCTACACCACCGGAAATACCACCAGTTGCAACAACATAACCTTCCTGAATCTGATCAGAGAAAGTTGTAATTCTTGGATCGTAGTGTGCTGCGTTGAAGCTGAAATCCCATGTAACATCTTCAGTTTTCACCGGAGTTACATTAATAAGGAATTCCACACCGTCTGTTTCCATTTCACCGATATTCTTGTTGTTTCTGTTAGAGAATTCCCCTGCAGGTACCCCAACATTTGCCAATAGATTATGAGTGTTTTTTCTGAACCAGTCGATGGAACCGGTAATTCTGTTATTTAGGAAACCGAAATCAAGTCCCGCGTTAACCGTTGTAGTAGTTTCCCAAGTTAGATTCGGGTTGTACTGAATTGGTCTGTACATGAAATAATACTGACTTCCAAAACCGTACTGAGCCTGCGCGTTGGATACGTGATAAGCCGGGAACGAGTTGTAGTAAGAACCAATTTCCTGCTGTCCTGTTTCACCCCAACCTGCTCTTAGTTTCAGGTCTGAGAATACTTTTGAATCTTGAAGGAAGTTTTCGTTGATAATTTTCCATGCTCCGGAAACTGCCGGGAAAGTACCCCACATATTTGCTGTTTCTTCAGTTCCGTTGAAGAATCTGGAAGTACCGTCTCTTCTGATGGATCCAGTAAGGATATATTTATCAGCAATGGTAAAAATCGCTCTACCATAGAAACCTAATAATACAAGATTACCTTCATAATCTCTTGGTACTTCTACCGCGTCATATGCAGGATTTCCGTGGTATGTTAAAACACCAGGAACAAAGTTGTTGAATTTTTGGTATGAGTAACCTGCCATCAAATCCATTTTGGTATTAATAGCGTCTACATCTTTAACATAATTCAAATAAGTTTCTAACAATCTGTTGGTTTTTTCCTGAGAGTAATCTCTGCGGCTTCCCAAAGTAAACATCGTAGTTCTGTAGTTAGGGAATTCAGTAATCGCACCGTTACCTTTTTGGTAATCGTAACCTAAGTTAACATTCCAACGAAGATCAGGAAGGAAGTGGAATTTATAATCCAACTGTAAACCTGCAATACCTCTGAAAACTGTAGAAACATCTCTTCTCGCCATAAGCGAAGAAAGTGGGTTGAATGTAGCATTGGTATTTGCAACTCCTGATGGCAACCACCACTCCCAGAAGTTATTTACTTGGTTTCCATTAGGTGAAAAATCGTAAACCGGCTGTGTTGGGTCGAAGTACTGAGCAGCACCAATTACACTCGCAGGAAAACGGTTCTCCGTCATGGAGCCTTTGAAACTAGCGTTCACAGTAAGGTGATTGTCAAAAAGTCTCGGGTTAAGGTTTAAACCTACGGAAGTTCTTCTGAACTCGTTGGTTTTCACAATACCGTTCTGTTCGTTGTAACCTAATGATAGACGGTAAGGTAATTTTCTGATACCACCGGAGATAGATACGTTATTGTCTGTTCCCCATGCAGTTTGATAAATCAGATCTTGCCAGTTAGTATTGGCTGTACCCAATTTGTCGATGTAGTTTTGAGAAGCATTTTGCGTTACAAAACTTCTGAACTCATCTGCTGAAAGAACATCCAAATTTCCCATTTTTGTGGAAGCTGAAGCAACAGTAGAGAAATTAACTTTCAATCTTCCTCCGGTACCTTTTTTAGTTGTAATTAAAATTACACCGTTAGAAGCTCTGTTACCGTAGATTGCAGCAGCAGAAGCATCTTTAAGTACACTGAAACTTTCAATGTCATTCGGGTTAATCAAAGCTAAAGCGTTGGATGCACCAGAAATTCCGGAATAGTCCATTGGAATTCCGTCAACCACGATTAGCGGGTCGTTACTCGCATTCAGTGAAGCTCCACCTCTAATTCTGATTGTAGAACCAGCTCCCGGATTACCACCGTTTCCGGTGATCGTAACACCCGGTGCCTTACCCTGAATCAATTGATCAGGAGAAGTAGCACCAACGTTGAAATCCTTTGCTGTAATAGAAGCAATTGATCCGGTAAGGTCTTCTTTCTTTTGCGTACCGTAACCAATCAAAACAACCTGCTCAATATCCGCCGTTCTCACGGAGTCAGTTGTTTGTGCGTGCAACATTGTTCCCGCCAGTAAAAATGCAGGAGCAATTTTCAAAACTGTACTATAGTTTCTCACAAAAATAAAATTTAAGGATTAATATTCTATACATAACACCTACCATTAAAGTAGCGATGCAATTTACTATTTTTTTAACCGATTATAAAATTTTTATAAATTAACTTAATAATTCATGAAAAATATCATGTATTACTTGTCCCAAAACAAGTATTACTGTTGAATATCAATGTTTTACAAAAACAAAATGGAAACATGATTTAAATCAATTTTAACAAAAGTTTAAACAGACGTTTAGCTATTTTTCGGCTTTTCCAAGTGCCTTTGTTAAAAATTGCCACAAAAACAAATTATCAAATAATTAAAATATTTTACATTTTCAATTCAAATTCATAACACTTATCTTTGCGGAAATTATACTATATATAGAATGTCAAAAAGAAAAATGATTACGGCGGCTTTGCCTTACGCAAACGGTCCGGTTCATATCGGGCATTTGGCGGGCGTTTATGTACCGTCGGATGTCTATGCAAGATTTCAGAGAAGGATTGGAAATGAGGTTGCGTTCATCTGCGGTTCAGATGAACACGGAATTCCTATCACCATTCGTGCAAAGAAAGAAGGCGTTACGCCTCAGGATATCGTAGACAAATACCACGAAATCATCAAGAAATCTTTTGTTGATCTGGGCATTTCTTTCGACGAATATTCACGAACAACTTCCAAAAACCATTACGAAGTAAGTCAGGATTTCTTCAAGACTTTATACGATAAAGGTAAATTTACCGAGGAAGTTTCTGAGCAGTATTTCGACGAGCAGGCCGGGGAATTCCTTGCCGACCGTTACATCGTAGGAACCTGCCCGAACTGCAGCAACGACAATGCTTACGGCGATCAGTGCGAGAAGTGCGGCTCTACCCTTTCTCCTTCAGAACTCATCAATCCAAAATCGATGCTCAGTGGAAATATTCCGATTCTGAAGGAAACTAAAAACTGGTATCTTCCGCTTAATGAATACGAAAATTTCCTGAACGAATGGATCATCGAAGGCCATAAGGACGACTGGAAACCCAACGTGTACGGACAGGTAAAATCATGGCTGAACGACGGACTGAAACCCCGCGCAATGACCCGCGACCTGAACTGGGGCGTTCCCGTTCCGTTGGCTGATGCAGAAGGAAAAGTACTATATGTTTGGTTTGACGCGCCGATTGGCTATATCTCATTTACCAAAGAATGGGCAGAGAAAAACGGCAAAAACTGGAAAGATTACTGGCAGAGCGAAGAATCGGATCTGATTCACTTCATCGGGAAAGACAATATCGTATTCCACTGTATTATTTTCCCTGCGATGATGAAGGCTCACGGTGATTATGTGATGCCGAAAAACGTTCCGGCATTTGAATTCCTGAACCTTGAAAACGACAAAATTTCCACTTCCCGAAACTGGGCGGTGTGGGCGCACGAATATGTGGAAGAATTCCCGGGACAGCAGGACGTTCTGCGTTACGCGCTCCTTTCTTCCGCACCGGAAACCAAGGACAACAACTTCACGTGGAAGGATTTCCAGACCAAGAACAATTCGGAACTGGTGGGGATTTTCGGGAACTTCATCAACCGCGTAGCTGTTCTTACACATAAGTATTACGAAGGAATCATTCCGCAGGGTGACGTCAATGCTCCTGAACTTCAGGAAATTGAAAAATCTGCCACAGAAATCGAAACCTTCCTTGAAAACTTTGAATTCAGAAATGCGCTTTCCGCTTTGATGAATCTGGCAAGATTCGGAAACCAATATCTGCAGACCGAAGAACCGTGGAAAACCATCAAGGACAACCCTGAAAAAACTGCACAGTCACTGTTTGTATCGGCACAGATTGCCGTTGCTTTAGCACAGCTTTGTGAACCGTTTATGCCGTTTTCTTCAGAAAAACTGCTGACGATGTTCAACGTGGAAAAGAAAAACTGGAGCGATGTAAAAGGCGTCCTGATCGAAAGCGGACACCGGATTAACGAAGCTTCCCTTCTCTTCTCCAAAATTGAAGATGATGTGATTGAAGCTCAGATTCAGAAACTTGAAAACACGAAACAATCCAACAAAAAACCCAATCCAAACGCCAACCCAATGAAAGACGAAATCACATTTGACGATTTTACAAAAATAGACCTTAGAACCGCTACCATTCTGGAAGCAGAAAAAGTGGAAAAAGCCGACAAACTCCTGAAGTTCAAAGTGGATACCGGTATCGACGTACGTACCGTAGTTTCGGGTGTTGCTGAAAGTTTTACTCCGGAAGAATGTGTAGGAAAACAGGTAATGATTCTGGCCAATCTTGCGCCAAGAAAAATACGCGGAATCGAATCTCAGGGGATGTTACTGTTAACTACCAAACCGGACGGAAAACTTTCCTTCGTAACGCCGGATGATCAAGTGGAGAATGGCATTGAAATTGGATAATAAACTATTAATACAAACAATAAAAAAGATTTCAGCAGTGCTGAAATCTTTTTTATTTTAAGGAAAGTTTCGCCAGATAAGAATATTCGTTCTCAACAATTTTCTCCACAGCAAAACCATTATTTTCCGCTGCGCGACGCAGTGTTCCGAAATCAAGATAAAGCCATTTCATCGGATCTTCGGTTTCGCCCTTGTAGTGCACAATGTAATCTACTTCGCCGTAATATCCGTTCGCCGGTATAAAATAACCGCCATCCTCGTCCTGATCGTACATGTAAATAATATCGGTTCCGTCAATTAATATTTGTCCGCCATCATTCAACAGTGTTTTCAGCTTTCTGAAAAAGACATCAATTTTACCGAGTCCTTCAAAAATTCCGGTTCCGTTCATCATCATCAGAATGGTATCAAACTTTCCCGAAAAATGGAGAATATTTTCGCAAACAGCATCTTTCAACCCTCTTTCTTTGGCGATTTCTACGGATTTGGGCGAAATGTCTAGACCTGTGACTTCCAAATTCTTCTCGTTCTGAAGATACAAGCTGTGCGATCCTGCTCCACAACCCACATCGAGAACTTTTCCAACCGAAAGATCAAGAGCCTTTTTCTCCACTTCATTCATTTCGCGATAGCTGCGGAAAAGATATTCCACAGGAAGTTCATCCAGCATTGAAATTGAAGTTTCCGTCTGCAAATCTTCCGGATTATTTTTGTGGAAATAATCCCAAATTGCTTTTCCCATTAAATCTTTCATCGTCAAAAATTTTTCAAAAATACTGAATTAAAGCTTGTCTGAAAATGTGTAAATTCGTTTTAGAAAAGATTAACCATGCGCAAAATAGATCAGCTTTTTAACGAATATGCCGAAAGTCACCAGAATGCGACCAATAAAACCATTCACTGGATTTGTGTACCTCTAATTTTCTGGAGTATTTTAGGATTCATTTCACTAATTCCGGCGCCGCATTTTTACCTGCAGTTTTTCGGATTTATCAGCATCGTATCGCTTATTGCAATTGCGATTGTGTCTGTTTATTATTTCTCGCTTTCATGGCGCACCGCTTTAATTATGATTGTGATTATGCTGATTTTCGAGTTTTTTGTATCGTTGGTTAATCTTGAATCTGGACACAGATCGTGGATTGTTTTTCTTGCTGTCTTTGTTTTATCGTGGATCGGACAGTTTTACGGACATAAAATTGAAGGCAAAAAACCAAGTTTTTTGAAAGATCTTCAGTTTCTTTTGATTGGTCCGATTTGGCTTCTTCATTTTATTCTGAAAAAACTAAATCTAAAATATTAACAAAAAAAATCCTTTCAGAAATGAAAGGATTTCTTTTTTATATTCTGTATTAATTACGCTCCGAAGTGAGATTTAACAGCATCCAACAGCTGTTCGTTGCTCATTTGTTGAGATGAATCTACGGAGATTTTCAGATTCTTAAACTGTGCGGTATCGTGAAGATAATTTTTCAGTTCTTCTTGTGCAGTTCCGGGACCTGTGATATAAAGCTCTTCGGTATTTTCAAGAAGATGGTCAATTTCCTTAAAGAACTTTGCAGTAGTAGTTTGATCGGAATTGTTTCCGGCATTCTCACTGGAATTTCCGTGCTGAACATCTCTGATTACCGTATCCAAAATTCTAAATTCTGAAGCGTTCTGTCCATCGTGATTACTTGTAATAATTGCTTTCTGTGTATCAAGCCATAAACCGGCTAATCTTCTGTCTGTCATAATAATTTATTTTCCATAAAAGTTTCAACAATGATGCAAAACGCCTGTTAATGGATGTTAAACTTTTTCCAGACAAGAAAAGCAAGCTATTCGTCCAACGAATAAACGGCAAAACTCGCAAGCCAGTGGTCGCCTCCATAATTACCTTGAAAAACAAGCGGTAGCGCATTGTGCAGAAACTTATCCGCAGTTTCGTTGAATTCTTTTTTCAGACGGTGATTTTCCGGAAGCGCTTTCGCTACTCCCTTCATGCACCACGCTTTTGAAAATGAAAGCCCGACAAGATGCACCGTTTGGTAATCGCTCAAATCACTCACAACCGGAATTTTTTCAATATTCTCCAGACTTCTCTTATCGTAAAAACTGTTCAACCATTGAATAAATTCTTTTTGTGGAAGAATTCTGCGCATTAAATCCGCAATCTGAAGACTTGGTGAAAAGAAATCACTTCCATCCGGTTCCAGGTAAGCAGGCGTTTTTCTGTCGTTCAAATAAAAATCTTTGGATTTTTGGATGAGTTGATTTTCAAACGCTGAATTTCCCGTTGCTCGTGCCCAATCGATTGCAAAAGCCATTGCGAACGCTGTGTTGGGATGCACTCCGGTTCTGTTTGGGTACGTTTGTTTCGGCAGATAATTAGTCCATAACTTTATGATTTCATCCGTTAGCGGTTTCATGTTTGCGTGCCATTTTTTTGCGCGCGGATCGTCCCAAGTTTGTAGTTCTTCGTCGAGTTTCAAAAGCCACGCCCAACCGTAAGTTCGTTCAAATGTGGTGGTAAGTTTGAATTTTGAAAAATAATCAGCTTCAGCTTTCATACGATCCAGATTGAAAGATTCGTTTAGAATTTTTTCAATTTCTGCCGCTGTAGAAAGTGCGGGTTTTGTTTTCAAGAGACGAACCAACATCCAGTGACCATGCACCGAACTGTGCCAATCGAAGCATCCGTAAAAGCTTGGATGCAACTCCTGCGGAGAAAGAGAAACTTCCGATGCATTATTGATAATATGCGCCGTTTTGTTGGGATATTCCTGCTGAATACAGTGTAGTGGTTTTTCGGCAAGTTGCGCAGCGATTTCATCTGTGAGCTTGTAGTTTTGCGCAAAACCAAACATTGGGATTAATGTGGCGAGAATTAAGTTTTTCATCCTTTAAAAATAAAAAATCCTTCCAGAAACTGAAAGGACTTTGCAAATTGATTTGATTGAAGAAAAAGCGTTTAGCTTTCCTTGTGAAAAATTAGTTCAAAAAGTATGCAACACTTTTGCTAAAGTTAGCTAAATATTATTTTCCAAGCAAGAAAACCGCCGGAATTTTATGAAGATCAGGCTTTTGTGTTTTCCATTCGGATATTTTCAGAGTTTTTATGAATTCAGTTTCCGGATCATTAATGTTGGCTGTAATACAAAGTTTGGTGTTGGGCTGCAGAAATTTTACCAGATCATCCAAAAGTTGATTGTTACGGTACGGTGTTTCCATAAAAATTTGAGTATAACCGGTTTTTGCCACCGTATTTTCCAAATTTTGAATCTGTCTTTTTTTCTGATCTTTGTCAATCGGCAAATATCCGTGAAATGTAAACTGCTGCCCATTGAAACCACTCGAAATTAAACCCAAAATAATGGAACTCGGACCATTAACAGGAACAACTTTAATCCCATTTTCGTGCGCCCATTTCACCATAATATTTCCGGGATCTGCGATGCACGGAAGTCCGGCTTCAGAAAGCAAACCAAAATCCTGTCCACTCTTCATCAGCTTTTGGGCTTCCTTCAAATCAGCACTTTCAGAATATTTATCAAGAAGAAAAAGTTTAAGATCGGGCTGTTTTTTTTCCGGACAGAAAAACTTAATCACCTTTCTCGCAGTTTTTTCATTCTCCACGAAAAAATAATCCGTTTTCAGGATATACTCCTTAATTGCCGGTGCGAAATAATCAACCGGACTGTTTTCGGAAAGATAAACTGGAATTAGGAAAAGCACTGTTTAAAATTTAGGTTAACTAAGAATTCTGAATCAGTTTAGCTGCGATTCGTTCAGAAGCATCATCAATCAACTGATAGACTTTTTCGAAACCGTCCATTTCGCTCCAATAAGGATCCGGAACTTCATTATTTCCGTCCGGATAACCGGCTTCTGTAAGGAACAACGCCGTTTTCTGACGTTGCTCTTCATCTTTTGCCATGGAAATTACGTCCTGATAAACGCTGAGATCCATACAGTAAATCTTGTCAAATTTCTCAAAATCCTGCTTTGTAATCGGACGTGAACGCTGCGCAGAAATATCTATACCGTGTTGTTTGGCAACAGCTATTGATCGGTGGTCCGGCTTTTTGCCTTCGTGAAGAGAAATTGTTCCTGCAGAATCTACAAAATAGCCTTCCGGAAGTTTCGATTTCAAAATTTCTTCCGCCAACGGACTTCTGCAAATGTTACCGAGGCAAACCATCAAAATATTCATGTTCAAAATTTGATTGTAATTCTACAAAAAAAGGGATTAAAAATAATCCCTTCATTTCGCTACTGCTTTATTTTTTCTGTGAGATCTTTCACATATTTTTTGACTTCTTTGTCGACCTTCGAAACATCTTTTATCGTTTCGCATGCGTACATAACTGTGGAGTGATCTTTTCCGCCCATCTCCTCACCTATTTTCGTGAACGTTGCATTGGTATATTCTTTAGCGAAATACATCGCTAACTGGCGCGGTAACGCAATTTCTCTTTTTCTTGTTTTGGACAGAAGCTGCTCTCTTTTGATTCCGAAATAATCGCAAACCACTTCCTGAATATAAGGAATGTTGATTGTCTTTTTCTGATTTGCAGCGATCCTGCTGATGGTCTCTTTTAATAATTCCAGAGAAAGATCAGATTTATAAATCGTGGAATATGCTATCACAGAATTAATTACACCAATAAGTTCGCGAACGTTGGTTTTTGCTTCAGCAGCAAGGAAATCCAACATATCGTCGGTTAAAACAATTCCGTCGCGGCTTAATTTATCAACAATAATTTTTCTTCTGGTATCGAAATCCGGAGATTTAATTTCGGCAGAAAGTCCCCATTTGAAACGGGAAACAATTCTGTCCTGAATATCCATAATATCTGCAGGCGCTTTATCGGAAGTAAGGATAATCTGTTTTCCGTTTTGGTGCAGATAATCGAAGATGTGGAAGAAACTGTCCTGCGTTGCAGATTTTCCTGATAGAAACTGAATATCATCAATAATCAGAACATCCACCATCTGATAAAAATTGGCGAATTCTGTCTGTTTATGAGCTTTCGCAGCGGAAACAAACTGCTGAATAAACTTTTCTGAAGAAAGATAGAGAACTACTTTATCCGGAAACTGACTTTTCACTTCCAAACCTACAGCGTGACCCAAGTGGGTTTTTCCCACACCGTAACCTCCATAAAGAAAAAGTGGATTGAAAGCTGTAGCTCCAGGTCTTTTTGCGATAGATTTCGCTACGGTTGATGCAAATTTGTTGCACTCGCCTTCCACGTAATTATCAAACGAAAAATCTGCTTTAAGATTGGAATCGATGTTAATTTTTTTAATGCCCGGAACCACGAACGGATTGATCATGTTTCCTGAAACATTAGGCGGCAAAGTTTCCTGGATTTTAGGCGCAGGAGTGCTGTTTCCCTTCACTTTTACTGTAATGGGTTTTTCTTTTCCTGCCGGTTTATTTTCCATCACCTGGTACCAAAGCTTCACTCCTTTTCCGATATTCTTTTTGAGCGCAGCAGACAGCAAAGACAGATAATTGTCTTCGATATACTCTTTATAAAAATCACTCGGAACCAATAGTGTAAGATTATGATTAACCAGTGAAACCGGCTGCACATTATCGAACAGTAAATCAAAAGAATTCTCGAGTTTTTTTAAGTCGGTATTGTCCTCCGCTGCGTTCAGATTATCTCTCATGAACTGAAGGCATTTTTCCCAGATAAGACCTAAATTTTCATCCATGTTTTCTTACTGCAATTTTCCTGCGTTACATTAATTTTTGTGGGAAGACAAATATCTCAATTTAATATTTCAAAAAAAAATATTTGTCCTCTTGATTATTTAGAAATATATTTGTATGTCTAATTTAACACTTAAAATGATACACACAACACACACATTAAGAGTACGTTACGGAGAAACCGATCCTATGAAATATGTTTATTACGGCAACTATGCCGAGTACTGTGAAGTGGCACGTGTTGAACTTTTTCGGGAGCTCGGAATTCCATATGATGAGATTGAAAATCAGGGAATATGGTTGCCTGTTTCGGAGTACAGCATTAAATATTTGCGGCCTGCTTTGTATGATCAACTTCTCGAAATTCATACCTACATTAAAAAAATTCCGGGGGTAAGAATTGAGTTTGAATATGAAATTTATAATGATTCCAAACAAAAAATCACCGAGGCAAAAACTACCCTCTTTTTTCTGGATTCCAAAACCGGAAAAATCACAAAATGCCCGGAATTTTTAATGAAACTTATCGAAAAAAACTGGAAAGTATAATTTACAGCTTAGTTCCAGGTTCAACTTCGTAAGGTTCTTTATCTTTTTCGAAAATTCTTGTGAGCTCAGAACCTTCAACAGTAATTGAATTGCCTTTTATGCGGATCCAGTTTCCTTCACGGAGACCAAGAACTTTTGTATTATTTTGAGTTAGAAACTCTTTTATTCTTGTTTCGCGGGTTTCGCCGTTATGCTTTAAATCGGGATTAGGATCGAGATAATGTGGATTGATATTAAATGGAACCAATCCCATACATTCGAAACTTGGCGGATAAACAATCGGCATGTCGTTCGTGGTTTTCATGTTCATTCCACCGATGTTGCTTCCTGCGCTGCAACCCAAATATGGTTTACCTAATTCTACATTCTTTTTAAGAACTTGCATCAAGTTGTTTTCATGAAGTGTTTTTACCAACAGAAAAGTATTTCCACCGCCTGTAAAAAATCCTTTAGCTGACTGAATGGCTGCATGCTGATCTTCAAATTCGTGTAAACCGCGAACAGAAATACCGAGATCTTTGAAAAAATCTTTTGCTTTTGCTGTATAATCGTCATGCGAAATTCCCCCGGGACGCGCAAAAGGAATAAAAATAATTTCTGAGATTCCACTAAAAAGTTCTTTTGCAGGTTCGGTTAGATATTCAAGATAGTTGCCGCCGAAAAGAGTGGATGTAGATGCAAGTATAATATTCATTTTTTTAAATTACGGATTACGAATTTCGTCTGTTTGCGTTAAGAATTGATCAAAATTAGTGCTTTTTTCATACGGATAGAAATATTTATTAGCCGCTTTAATTGGTTCTAAGAAGAAAAAATCTTCTGCCCAGCCCGGATTGCAACGGCATCCTTTCGGGGGGGGGGGGGGGCCCCCCCCCAGAAA
>JAEWZO010000037.1 GCA_023458415.1 Bacteroidota bacterium | reverse complement strand
TTCTTCCACATTTTTGTCAAATCATTTATTGGCTGTTGTTCGGTGTTTTCACAAAGCTGAATCATCAGATCAAATCTTGCATCGTGAAGCTTAAAGAAATTTTCTGTCCTTGTTCTTTGATCCAGTGTAATTCCAAAAATGGGATTCGGACTGTGCGGAACTGCTGAAATTTTCATCATATAATCACCGATTCGGTAAACTCCACTCGAATGAAAATCGAACGACAGGATAAAGTCATTTTTTCTATTCAGAATTTTTGCAAAATTTTTGACGAAATCAAAAGAAAGAAAGTTCGGAATAAAACCCGCAGTATTTTTCAGCAGTGAAGGCAGATCCATCACTGAAACCACAAAATTGTCGGCTTTGGTCACCAGAAAAGTGTTCAGCGAAGTGAAAAACTTCAAAAAACCTGAAACCGATTTCATGGGAAAAAGCGGGAAATTAGCCAGTGGAAAATTTGCGTCTTTCTGCTGAATATTTTTAATTTTCAAAGCAAACCCAAAAGCCGGATTTTCTTTTTTGCTGCGTGTTATCACGGGATTGGCGTGTGAAAGACGCACAAGGACTTCATAACTTTTTTCGGAAAAAACTTCAGAAACAATTTGCGGTAAATTCTCTTCCAAGAAAAGATTTCCGCGAAGTACTGCGTAAGTTTTGGCGTGCGCATCGCGTGTAGCGTAATCGGTTTCGTTTATTTTTTTAGAGTTTTGGACAAAATCCTCTACAGATTTCACGCATTGAGCAAGTAGATATTGCTCTTGATCATTCAGTTCATCAAATTCCGGACTGTATTTTACCATCGTTACATTTTTTCGTTTTCCAGGATTTTCATCACGATTTTTTCAGCGTGCGTTAATCCAGCTTTTCCGTCATCCACCTCAATTTCATCCAGCTCATCCAAATATTTTTTAATCGACTGGTTTTCATAAAGGTTGATGACCAAAGGATGTACGTAATATTTTTTGCAAACTGTCGCCGTATTTCCCAGATGAGCGGCAACATTTTCCAGCGCTTCTTTTACTTTGGCTTTATATTCTTTGTCGCTTTCGGCCATTCCAATTTCTTTGAAAGCAATCAGCGCATTAACGGTTCCGCTCCAAGTTCGGAAATCTTTCGCCGTAAAATCCTCACCGGAAATTTCTTTAATATAGTCATTCACCATTCCGCTTTCAATACTGTGGCGCTTTCCATCTTCATCGTAATACTGAAAAAGTTCTTTTCCGGGGATGTCTTTACAGTTCTGCACGGCTTTTGCGAGCTTTCGGTTTTTGAGTTCGATATCATGGTAAACGCCTTTCTTTCCTTTAAAACTGAATTTCACTTTCTGTCCGGCAATGTCCACATGTTTATCTTTCAAAGTGGTTAAACCAAATGATCCGTAGAGTTTTTCGTAAACGTTATTTCCGATTCGAATATTTGTACGTTCCATTAAACTCACGACAACGGCGAGAACTTTTCTTTTCTCCAGTGTTTTCAGTGATAAATCCTGTTCCAAAGCCAACCGAATTTTTGGTAAAGCCATCCCGAACTGAAGCATTCGGTAGAATTTTGTATGGTTTCGAAGAGCGTTCCACAAAGGATGATAACGGTACTGCTTACGCTGCTTTGCATCAATTCCGGTTGCCTGAAGATGACCATTGTCCAGCGCGCAAATCCAAACATTTTCCCAAGCAGGCGGAATCACAAGTTTGTTGATTCGTGAAATTTCTTCAGGATCTTTGATGCGTTTTCCGTCTTTATAATAATGAAATTTTTTGCCGTATTTTCTGCGTTCAATTCCTTCAAAACCGCTGTCAGAAGTATACACCAACTGAACCGCTTTTGCAGTTTTCACCGGATCCTTCATGATTTTCAGAATCTTTGCCTGTTTAATCGACTGAATAATATTGAGATCTTCCGCGGTCATTTCTCAAATTTTAACCGTTTATAATTTCGCCGCCATTCGGATGAAGAACCTGTCCTGTAATGTAGGATGAGTCTTTCGAGGCCAGAAACAGAAAACATGTAGCAACTTCATTCGGTTCTCCGGCGCGTTTCAGTGGTTTGTCGCTGCCAAATTCAGCCACCTGTTTTTTAGAAAAAGAAGAGGCAATCAGCGGAGTCCAAACTGGTCCAGGAGCAACGGCGTTCACACGGATTCCCTTTGCTGCAAGATTTGCCGAAAGACTTCTTGTGAATGAAACAATAGCGCCTTTTGTTGACGCATAATCAATTAAATGATCGCTACCGCGGTAAGCCGTAACTGATGCTGTGTTGATGATGCAGCTACCTTTTTTCAGGTGTTTCAGTGCGAATTTAGTCAGCCAGAAAACCGAAAAAACATTGGAATGGAAAGTCTCCATCAACTGTTTTGTAGTAATATCTTCCAGACTTTTGGCTTCCCAATGATTTCCGGCGTTATTGACCAGAATATCTAGTTTTTTAAATTGGGAAATGGTTCTGTCAATCACTTTTTTACAGTGAGATTCTTTTCCCAAATCACCTTTAATAAGAATGCATTTCCTCCCAAGATTTTCAATTTCTTTTTTGGTTTCCTTTGCATCAGAAGTTTCGCTGAGATACGGAATGACAACATCTGCACCTTCCTGCGCGAAAAGAATTGCTGTGGCTTTACCAATTCCGCTGTCGCCACCGGTTACGATGGCTACTTTACCTTTCAGTTTCCCGGAAGGATTGGGAACAGGTTCAGTTTCCGGAATTGGTTTCAATTTGCTTTCGGTTCCGGGTTTCTTTTGTTTCTGTTCGGGTCGAATGGCTTTTTTCTTTGCTGCCATATTTATTTTTTACCTCCGAATCCACGGAAAATCAAGAATCCGACTAAAACAATAACAGCAAGAACCACAAATACACCAACGTTGAAGCCGGCTTCAAAAATTCCTGCGATAGCGTCGCAACTGGTTAAACACATCGACGCGATAAGAAGTAGCGAAAATAATGTGAACTTTTTCATAATAGTTTATTTTGAGTTGAAGCAACAAACACCTCACCACTAAAAGATTTTCTGAAAATGATACAACAGAAAAATATTATTATGGAATTTTGCAAGGGTTTTTATTGAGTTGAAAGTTTCTCAATCGCTTTCAGCATGTCAATTCCTTTACCGAGGGTTGGTTTGAAAAGATCTCCTTTTTTCTTGATTCTTTCCAAGGCGTTTTCGATGTTCCAGTCGGTGGGTTTTAGTCCGGGTTTTAGTTCATCCCAGTCAAGCGGCATGGAAACCGGAGCTCCGTTTTTCGGTCTTAAGCTGTAAACACTGGCCAAAGTCTGTCCACGACGGTTTTGGAGATAGTCGAGATAGATTTTGTTTTTGCTTCGTTTCTGAAGACTTCGCTCAAGTGTAGTTAAATCCGGAAGTTCTTTTTGAGCTAACTGCATCAGGATATGTCCGAAATTTTTAACCTGATCGTAGGAATACTCAGCACCCATCGGAATGTAAATGTGGATTCCCGAACTTCCTGAAGTTTTTGGAAAACCTTTTACGTTGGCTTTCTGCAATATTTTTTCGATGACAAGTGCAGTTTCAATGACTTCGTCAAATGTATTTCCGTCCGATGGATCGAGGTCCAGAACAAGATAATCCGGTTTATCAAGATTTTCAATTCTGCTCGTCCAAACATTCATTTCAATGCAGCCAAGATTGTTGAGATAAGCAAGTGTCGCCGCGTCGTTACAGATAATATAGCTGATTTCTTTGCTGTTACTTTCCGAGAAAATTTCTTCGGTCTGCACCCAATCCGGTGTGGATTCTGCTGCATCTTTCTGGTAAAAACTCATACCGTTGATTCCGTTCGGAAAACGGTTCATGCTTTGTGGCCGGTTGTGGAGGTGTGGCAAAATATATTCGGAAATACTTTGATAATACTTCACCATATCGCCTTTTGTAATCTGATCTTTTGGCCAGTAAATTTTATTCTGGTTGGTTAGTTTTACTTCCTGTTTGCCGATTTTTTTCTTTTGGTCGTTTTCAACAATTTCAGATTTTTGAATTTTTTTATACTCCTTAGAATCGTTTTTCTCAGCTGTTATTTCTAATTTCAGATCCTCCACCGATTTATCTTCCCGAAGATGTAGGAAAACTGGATGTCTGAAAATCCCGTCCTTGGTACTTTCTGTAAACTTGATTTCCGCGACGAGTTCAGGTTGAAGCCAGGTTGGTTTGTCATTGGTTTTCGGAATTTTTTCGAAAGGACATTCTTTCGTAATCAGCGGTTTCATTTTTTCGTGAATCGACTTAAGAGTTTTATCCGAAAAACCTGTACCGATGTGTCCACAAAACGATAATTTACCATCGATGAACTTACCTAAAATAAGCGATCCGAAATGTTTTCGTGAACCTTTTGGTGCTGTAAATCCGCATATAATGACTTCTTCCGTCTGCTGAGTTTTAATTTTCAGCCACTCGGAACTGCGGACTCCTTCACTGTAATTACTTTCAGTTTTTTTGGCGATGATGCCTTCTAAGCCCATGTTTTCAGCAAGCCTGTAAAAATCCTTTCCTGTTTTTAAAACATGATCATGATATCTGATGAATTCACTTTCTTTTAATGCTTCTTTCAGAAGTTCTTTGCGTTGAAGATAGCTTAGTTTCTCAGTGGAGTGTCCGTTCAGCCAAAGTAAGTCGAAAACCTGAAAAGCTACAGTGAGATTCGGATTGCCACCAATTTGCTGCAACAACTGAAAGTTGGGTTTTCCGCTTGAATCATAGGCAACCAGTTCGCCGTCAATCACCATCGGATAATCCTGCAATTTGAGCTGATTGAAAACTTTAGAAAATTTCCGCGAAAAATCAAGTCCGTTTCTGGAGTAGAGTTGTGGCTGGTCCCTCAAATCAGCAATGGCGCGGTAACCGTCCCATTTAATTTCGAAGGCCCATTCATCGCCGTCGAAAGGCTGATTTGCACTTTTACAAAGCATTGGAACGATGAATTTCTTTAGTTTTTTTTCTCCGGAAAGCGCAGGTGCAAAATTTCTGTAAACCGCAATCGGTTCTTTACCGGATTTCCTGGATTTTTTTTGGTTGAGGAATGCGGTGACTGCGGAGTCGGGATTGGTGTGTTGTTCGGAATCGTACAGTTCGTCGGTGGAAAATTTGTCTTTGTGTTTTATGAGGATCCATTCGTTTCCTTTTTCTGCGTTTTTGATTTTGACCAATGCAAATTCACCTTTCAGCTTGTCGCCTTTCAAAATAAATTTGAGCGACCCTTTGTGCAGATCGGCACGCATCGCTAAATCATCCGATTTATTTTTTGGTTTTTCCAGAGGTTCATAAGTTCCGCTGTCCCAGATTTCCATTTCACCGGCGCCATAATTTCCTTTCGGAATGGTTCCTTCAAAGTCTTTATATTCGAACGGATGATCTTCCGTCATCACTGCGAGGCGCTTGTCTGCAGGATTCAGCGACGGACCTTTGGGAATTGCCCAACTTTTCAGAACGCCGTCCATTTCCAGTCTTAAATCGTAATGAAGGTTTGTGGCCGCATGTCTTTGAACGACAAACTGAAGCTTTTCAGAACTTTTGCGGCTTTTTCCCGCCGGCTCTGAAGTGGAGCTGAAATCCCGTTTTTTCTTGTATTCCTCTAAACTCATCGTTTAAACTCGCTAAAGCTAAATTTATCCTGCGTTTTTCTTTCCGGCTTCCAAACTTGCTTTAAGTTGCGCCATCAAGTCGGTTGCAGTGCTTTTTTCTTCTTTCGCATCAGAAATTTTCACCGCTTTTCCTTTCGCTTTTTGCTTGATAATTTTCATAAGATCATCATTGTACGAATCTTTATACTTTTTAGGTTCGAAATCTGTTGCCAATTGCTTAATCAGCGATTCTGCCATTTTCAGTTCATCAGCTTTTGGTGCTTTGTTGGAGGGAAGTTTTAACTCCTCAAAACTGCGGATTTCTTCAGGGAAACGCATTCGGTTTACCATCAGAATTTTGTCTTCATACGGTCGGACAAGACAGAGAATTTCTGTTTCACGCAGAATGAACGTTCCAATTCCAGCCATCTTGGTTTTAAGAAGAGCTTTCAATAGAAGTCGATAAGCGTCTTCTCCGTTTTTCTGCGGCTCCAGAAAATAAGGCGTTTCGAAATAGGCAGGATCAATTTCATCGTGTTTTACAAACTGTTTTATGGTGAGAATTTTGGTCTTTTCCGGACTCGCTGCTTCAAAGTCTTCTTTATCAAGAACAATATATTTGTCTTCCATTTTGAAACCTTTCACAATATTCTCGTAAGCAACTTCTTTCCCGGTTTTTTCGTTCACACGTTTAAATCTAATATTACTGAAATCTTTACTGTCCAACATATCCAGATCGAGTTTCGATTCTTCTGATGCGGAATATAATTTAAACGGGATATTTACCAGTCCAAAACCAATGGCACCGTTCCAAATTGCTCTCATAAATGTTAGTTTGATGTGTAAAGAAGGTCATCAAAAATGATGACAAAAAGCGAATTGATGTGAATTTATGAATTATTTAACCACGTTTTATAAAAGCGTTGAAAGAATAATCTTTAATTTTGAAAAACAACAAAAAATAAGATTATGGCAAAAATAACACTGAAAGGAAATGAAGTAAATACAATTGGAAACTTGGCTGAAACAGGACTATCTGTTCGCGATTTCGCTTTGGTAAATGACAAACTGGAAGTAAAGGAACTGGCGGATTACTCAGGCAAAAAGAAAATTTTTAACATTTTTCCAAGTATCGATACAGGAATTTGTGCGGCATCTGCAAGAAAATTCAATGAAAAAGCCGGAGAGCTGGATAACACTGTAGTAATCAATGTTTCCAAAGATTTACCTTTTGCGCTTGGACGTTTCTGTGCAGCGGAAGGACTTGATCATGTTGAGACGCTTTCTGATTTCCGCGGAACTTTTGGCGACGATTACGGCGTTACAATTACCGATGGACCGATGAAAGGGCTTTTGAGTAGAGCGGTGATTGTTACCGACGAGAATAATAAAATCATCTACACAGAACAGGTTCCTGAAATTACCACTGAACCTAATTATGAAGCTGCTTTAAACGCAGTGAAATAAGAATGGAAATTGAAGAAGTTCTCCAACCGGTTCTGGAAAATGAGGAAGTAAAACTAACGCCACTTCTGGAATCTGATTTTGAGAAGCTTTTCGAAGTGGCTTCAGATCCGGAAGTTTGGGCACAACATCCAAATCCAAACCGTTATCAGAAAGAATACTTCAAAGTTTTTTTCGAAGGTGCGATGGCGAGCGGCGGCGCGTTTTTGATAACAGATAAAGCATCAGGCGAAGTTGCAGGAAGTTCCCGTTTTTACGCTTACGATGAAGATGAGAGTTCCATTTTTATCGGTTACACATTTTATGGCAAGAAATTTTGGGGTGGAAAACTGAATCCGCAAGTGAAAAAATTGATGCTCAACCATATTTTCCAATATGTTGATTTGGTGAAATTTCATGTAGGAGCAGAAAACTGGAGATCAAGAAAAGCCGTGGGCCGTCTTGGCGCTGAATTAAAAGGAGAAGTCTTCGTAGCCTATCATGGCGAACCCGACCGTAATAATGTTGAATACTGGATACGGAAATCCGACTGGTTGAAGAGTCATTAATCCGAAAAAGAATAAAAATTATAGAACCGCATTTGTTAATGCGGTTTTTTTATTGTTCAGCTGAAGAGAAATCAGAAAATCTGTTCGGTTCGCACGCTCGGATTTTTTTATTTACTGAATTGTTTTTATCTTTAAAGACCAACCAATAAAGTGAAAATGGCAAAAAAAACAGACGATTTCGGAATCGAAAAATCCCTTAAAAACTTAGGAATCACTGCGGAAAACAAAGGTGTTTCCAGCGGCGGAAAATATTTCGCTTCAGGAGATATACTTGAATCTTATTCGCCTACGGACGGAAAACTGATCGCAAAAATAAAAACCGGAAATGCAAAAGATTACGATAAAGTGATTGCAACTGCGAAGAAAGCTTTCGAAGAATTCCGGATGATTCCTGCGCCAAAAAGGGGAGAACTGGTTCGTCAGTTTGGCCTTAAACTTCGCGAATATAAAGACGACTTGGGTAAACTCGTTTCTTATGAAATGGGAAAATCTTTGCAGGAAGGTTTAGGAGAAGTTCAGGAAATGATCGATATCTGCGATTTTGCGGTGGGACTTTCGCGTCAGCTTCACGGTTTTACCATGCATTCCGAGAGACCGCTTCATCGTATGTACGAACAGTATCATCCTATGGGAATCGTGGGAATTATTTCAGCGTTTAATTTCCCTGTCGCAGTGTGGAGCTGGAATACCGCGCTTGCTTGGATCTGCGGAAACGTAACCGTTTGGAAGCCTTCTGAAAAAGTGGGACTTTGTGCGATTGCCTGTCAGAATATTATTACTGAAGTTTTAAAAGAAAACAAAATGCCGGAAGGAATTTCATCGATGATTGTTGCCGATCACACTGTCGGTCAGCAATTAGTGGATGATAAAAATATTCCTTTGGTTTCATTTACTGGTTCTACAAGAGTTGGCCGAATGGTGGGCGCAAACGTGGCGCAAAGATTCGGGAAATCAATTTTGGAATTAGGAGGTAACAACGCTATTATCATCACCGAAAATGCTGATTTGGATATGTCGATCATCGGAGCAGTTTTCGGAGCAGTGGGAACAGCGGGACAAAGATGTACTTCAACCAGACGTTTAATAATTCACGAATCTGTGTATGACGAAGTGAAAAATCGTTTGGTTCAGGCTTATGGTCAGCTAAAAATCGGAAATCCACTGGACGAAAAAAATCATGTAGGTCCGCTGATCGATACCGATGCTGTAAAACAGTATGAAGACTCAATCGAAAAGTGTAAAAAAGAAGGCGGAAAATTCGTCGTTGAAGGCGGTGTTCTGAAAGGGAAAGCTTATAGTTCCGGCTGTTATGTAAAACCATGTATCGCAGAGGTGGAGAATTCCTACGAAATTGTTCAGCATGAAACGTTTGCGCCAATTCTCTATCTGATGAAATACAAAACTTTGGATGAAGCTATCGCAATGCAGAATGACGTTCCGCAAGGACTTTCGTCAGCAATCATGACGCAGAATCTTCGCGAAGCAGAACTATTCCTTTCCCACGCCGGTTCCGACTGTGGAATTGCCAACGTGAATATCGGAACTTCCGGTGCGGAAATCGGTGGAGCTTTCGGTGGTGAAAAAGAAACCGGCGGCGGCAGAGAATCCGGTTCAGATGTTTGGAAATATTACATGAGACGCCAAACCAATACCATCAATTATTCCACTCAGTTGCCATTGGCGCAGGGAATTAAATTTGATCTCAGCGGAAAAAAGAAAAAGGAAACCGATGCAGTTTAAAACATTTTAAAAATAAATCAGATGTCTTTTTCGGCATCAACTCACTTAAAAAATATTATCAATGAATAATGCAATCGCTTCACATCCAGAAGCAACCAACAACGTAAAAGCAACGCTTTCCCGCCATATTCTTGCGGACGGATTCGATTTTGTGATGGATCTTGAAAAATCCCATGGATCGTGGATTTACGATAAAATCAGCAACGAAGAATATTTGGATATGTTCTCCATGTTCGCGTCTGCGTCTATCGGATACAATCACCCTTATCTGGTTCAGAATTCTGACTGGTTGGGAAAAATGGCCATCAATAAACCAACGCTTGCCGATGTTTATTCGGAGGAATATGCGGAATTTATGGAAGCTTTTGAAAGAGTTGCCATTCCGGAACATCTTCAGTATGCGTTCTTTATTTCGGGCGGAACTTTGGCTGTAGAAAATGCAATGAAAGCATGTTTCGACTGGAAAACAAGAAAGAATTTCGAAAAAGGTTTATCTACTGAAGCCGATATCTGCATCCATTTTAAGCAGGCTTTTCATGGTAGAAGTGGTTATACTTTAAGTTTAACCAACACCGCAGATCCAAGAAAATATCAGTATTTTCCACGTTTTGAGTGGCCAAGAATTCTGAATCCGCACTTAACGTTCCCAATAACTGAAGAGAATTTGGAGGAAACCATCAAACATGAAAATTTAGCACTTCTGAATATCGAGGAAGCCATCCTTTCCAATCCGGACAGAGTGGCGTGCATCATCATCGAGCCGATTCAGGCGGAAGGTGGCGATCATCATTTCCGTGATGAGTTTTTCCAGGGATTAAGAAAATTGTGTGACGAGAATGAGGTGCTTCTTATTTTCGATGAAGTGCAAACCGGCATCGGAATTACCGGAAAAATGTGGGCTTACGAACATTTCACTGCAAAACCGGATGTTATTTCGTTCGGTAAAAAAACGCAGGTTTGTGGTATTCTTGCGAACAAAGAAAAGTTTGATGAAATTCCGGATAATGTGTTTAAAGAAAGTTCCAGAATCAATTCAACATTCGGTGGAAACTTTATCGACATGATGAGACTGAAGCTGATTCTTGAAGTTATTGAAAATGAAAACCTTGTTGAAAATGCAAGAACAGTTGGGGATTACCTTCTGAACGGACTGAAAAACCTGGAAGCAAAATATCCTGAGAAAATTTCCAACGCAAGAGGTCGCGGATTGATGTGCGCAGTGGATTTACCGACTTGTGAGCAGCGTGATGCAGTTCGTGATGAGTTGTACAAAGACAAGGTTATTATTCTGGGTTGCGGCGACCGTTCGGTGCGTTTCCGTCCACATCTAAACGTTTCTGAAGATGAAATTCAGATCGCTTTGGACCGTTTGGAAAATGTAATTCAACGCCTCAGTTAAATAAAATTTAATATTGCAGATTAGGATTTTTTATCGATAAGTTGTATATTACGGACTCTTAAAATGATAGTGAATATGGAAAGACAAACAAGAGTATCGGTATTTGAAAGTGATAACCCCACTGAAATTCAGTTGATTAAATCTAAACTTGAAGCGCAGGGAATTAAAACGTATCTAAACAACGAATATATGTCGTTCACCACAACGCCTACGGCAGTAACAGTAAAACTGATGGTGGATTTGCAGAACGAAGCGAAAGCTTTCGAAATTATCGACAAATACCTTTTGGAAACCGATCTTGATCTCACAATTAGTAACTAAAACCTAATATTTTTCATAATTTTAAATTTTACTTTTTACGGAAGCCGGAGTTTTTTTACTCCGGTTTTTTTATTTTTATACCAAATATTTTCTTCGTGGAAGGTGAACTGAATTTTCGCAAAGCAGTAACTGCAGATTCCGGTGAAATCTGGAAAATTCTGCAACAGTCAATAGAAAGGCGCCGTCTTGACGGTTCAAGCCAATGGCAGGACGGTTATCCTAATGAGGAAACTGTACATTCCGATATCGAGCGTGGAATTGGTTTCGTGTTGACTGAAAACGATAAAATTGCGGCGTATTCAGCCGTTATTTTCAATGATGAACCTGCGTATGAAGAAATTGAAGGAAAATGGCTTACCGATGGTGAGTTTAACGTGGTTCACCGTGTTGCGGTTTCCGATGATTTTGCAGGGAAAGGTTATGCCACAGAAATTTTCAGAAGGATTGAAGATTTTACACGTGCCCAAAACATTCCGAGTATAAAAGTGGACACCAATTTTGATAACAGCGCCATGCTGCGTATTCTCCAGAAACTGGGTTATACGTATTGCGGCGAAGTATATTTTCGGGGTTCGGCAAGAAAGGCTTTCGAAAAAATTCTCTAATTCATCTTGCGTCTCGGCAAACCAATTTCGTGTTCCTGCGGATAGGGTTGCCGCCACGTCATACTTACATCTTCATTTATTTTCCGGTGCACTTCGTAGCGTTTTTCTTCGTCCTGATGATAGCGCGGATCTTCGATAAAAGGCATTTTCGCCATTTTGTGAATGGTGATTGTCGGGAAATGAAAATCCACTTCCACAGTTCCCAGAAGCAGATAACAACCGCCGCCGGAAAACGGATATTCCTCCAGCGAATTGGGAAAATGTGCCGTATCGAAATATTCGCCTTCCACATCAATCCAGGTTCCGAAAAACATCGTTCCGCGCTTTGTTGGGACGTGTTTCCGGGAAATAAGGTAAGCCAGCATTTTCACCTGTTTTTTATGGAATTTAATTAAATTTTTCGCCATCACCGAACCGCGGTATTTCGTTACCAACAAATCGAACGGACTGCACGAAACAGGAAACCCCAAAATTTCAATTTCATCAAAAGAATCTTCAAAAAAACTCCGCTGAAGTTCGGGAAGTTTATATTCCTGTTTTGGTTCTTCAATCAGCATCAGACCGCGGTTTTCGGGTTTAAAATTTACCATCAGCAAACGCGCTTCTACCAGAAGTTCATTTTTCTGTTTGCCTGTAAAACGGAATGCGCCGATGAAAATGAGGATCTGTAACGATTCAATTCCTATCGGAACGCGGCGGATAAAATTTTCCAGCGAAGTGTAATTGCCGTTTTTCTCTCTTTCTTCCACGATGAATTCTGTCATCCGGAATTCCAGTTTTTCAATATGCATCAAACCTAAAAAAACATCGGTTCCGTAAACGGTAGTTTCATACAGGCCTCGGTTAACACAGGGATTGTGAATGGTTGCGCCCGACATTCTGCATTCGTGAACATACACTTCCGTACGGTAAAATCCGCCACCGTTGTTAATGGCCGCCACCATAAATTCTATTGGATAATACACTTTCAGATACAGACTTTGGTAACTTTCTACCGCATAACTCGCCGAGTGCGCTTTGCAGAAAGAATAGCCCGCAAAACTCTCAATCTGTCGGTAAACCTCTTTGGAAAGTTTTTCGGGATGTCCCTGTTTGGCGCAGCTTTCAAAAAAATCGTTCCGAACTTCCTGCAATTTTTTGATGGAACGTTCTTTCCCACTCATCGCTCTGCGCAAAATATCGCCTTTATCCGCTGAAACACCTCCAAAACCAAGTGCAATCTTGATGACATCTTCCTGATACACCATAATTCCGTAAGTTTCACCGAGTTGCTCCTCGAAAACGGGATGAAAATATTCGAATTTGTCGGGATTGTTGTGACGGAAAATATATTCCCGCATCATCCCGCTTTGCGCTACTCCGGGACGAATGATGGAACTTGCTGCAACCAAAACTTTGTAACTGTCGCATTTCAGACGGCGCAATAATCCTCTCATCGCAGGACTTTCGATGTAGAAGCAGCCCAAAGTTTTTCCGCGGCTCAGATATTCGTTGCACTTTTTTTCGTTCAGAGAAATTTTGGTGTTTCGGATTTCAACTTCGGTTCCTCTGTTTTTTTTAATCAGGTGTACAGCATCGTTAATGGTTCCTAATCCGCGCTGCGAAAGGATGTCAAACTTTTCGAGGCCAATTGCTTCCGCCACATTCATATCGAACTGAACAATCGGGAAACCTTTAGGCGGCATTTCCAGGGCAGAATAATTTGTGATGGGCTCTTCGGAAATCAGGATTCCGCAGGAATGCATACTTCTTTGATTCGGGAATTTTTCCAGAAGTTTTCCGTATTTCTGAACGAGTTTTACCACTTTATTGCCGTCGTGTTGTGCTATAGGATTTGTTGCCAAAGCATCGAGCTCTTCCTTCGGTAAACCGAATGCTTTCCCGACTTCCCGAAAAATCGAACGGTATTTAAATTCCACGTTGGTTCCGCAAAAAGCTACGTGGTCTTTTCCGTATTTATCGAAAATATACTTCAGAATTTCATCGCGGTCACGCCAACTCCAGTCGATATCAAAATCGGGCGGAGATTTTCTGTTTAAGTTGAGGAAACGTTCAAAATATAGATCGAGTTCGATAGGGCAGATGTCGGTAATTCCGAGGCAGTAACTCACGATGGAATTGGCGCCGCTTCCTCTTCCAACATGCATAAAACCTCGGCTGTTGCTGTACTGAACAATATCCCAGGTTATGAGAAAATAGCCTCCGAAGTTCAGTTCATCAATTACTTTCAGTTCTTTTTCTACCCGTTTTTTTGCGACTTCATTATCTTCAGAATATTTTTTTCGGAAACCTTCGTAGGCGAGTTTCCGGAGCAGTTCGGAATCCTGTTTTTTACTTCCGGTGAAATGTTCTTTATTCTTTGCTTTTTTGAAATCGAACTCAAAACTGCATTCATCCAGAATTTTTTGGGTATTGAAAATCAGCTGCGGATAATTGCGGTAAATTTTCTGAATTTCTTTTTCCGGTTTCATTACTTCCGAAGGTTGGCAAACATCATTTTCTTCCAGTTTTGAAAGCAAAGTATTATTGTCGATCGCGCGTAAAATTCGGTGAAGATTGTACTCCTGTTTTGTGTTGAAAGTCACTGGATGAAGCGCGGCCATTTTCTCCAGAAATTTTCTGTATTCCGGTTGAATGAGTAGGTTGAGTTCTTCCGGACGCACACCGATGAATTCATTTTCTTCCAGTTTTTCCGGAAAGTTGGAGAGCGGATAAATCACAAAATTTTCACTGAAACTGGGTGAAATTTCAGGAAGTTCTGCAGCTTCGCAATTATGAGCTGTTAGCAAACGGTTGATTTCTCCGATTCCGCCAAAATGTTTTGCCAAAGCGATGTAAAGAAGTCTGTTTTCTTTCCGGATTTCCACGCCGCAAACCGCTTTAATCTCTCTTTTTTTACATTCTTCATAGAAATCGTAAATGCCGGTAACCGTATTGATGTCGGTAAGAGCCAATGTTTTTACACCCAAATCTGCAGCGTTTTTCACCAAATCCTCAATGGAAATGGTGCCGTAACGAAGGCTGTGATAAGTGTGGGTGTTGAGATACATTTTTGTTTAAGATTCAAGACTTTAAATTTTTAGGTTTTTTGGCGCTCGCTTCGCTCGCACAGACTTTTTTCATTTCATCAATAAAAATCCTGAAGCGCGTCCTACAGCGTGTTTTCCGAAACGGTTTTTAATTCGGTCCATCGATTGATACAGGTTAATCAATTCTTCCGTGTCCTCAAACAAATTCATCTGATGATTGCCGTGAACCAAGTTGGTAAAGCGCAATCCCACCAAACGAAGTCGCATTCTGCGCGTGTATAATTTTTCAAACAAGTCCAGTGCAACTCTCGACAAAGTATGATCTACAGCGGTGTAAGCAACGCGGCACTGTTTAGTTTCCGTATCGAAATTGGCATATCGGATTTTTACCACGACGGTGGAGGTGAGCCATTTTTCTTTGCGAAGTTGATAAGCCAGAGATTCTGCCATGCCGGAAATCAGACTTTTTAATTCTAAAATGTCCATTGTGTCGTTGGCAAAAGTATGTTCTGTGGAAATGGATTTCCGTTCTGTGTAAGGAATTACAGGAGTTTCATCAATTCCGTTGGCTTTTTTCCAGAGTTCTTTTCCGTTTTTACCAATCATTTGCTGTAAAACATCCACCGGCATTTCGGAGAGGGTTTGTATTTTTCGGATTCCAATTCGTGACAATAACTGATACGTCACATCTCCCACCATCGGGATTTTTTTGATGGAAAGCGGGTTCAGGAAAGGTTTTACAAAGTTGTGCTGAATTTCCATTCTTCCGGTTGGTTTCGCTTCGCCGGTTCCTATTTTAGAAACGGTTTTGTTTTCGGAAAGTGCAAAACTGATGGGCAGTCCGGTTTCTTTCGTTACCGCATCGGCGATTTCGGTGGTCCATTTATAGCATCCGAAAAATTTATCCATTCCGGAAAGATCAAGGTAAAATTCGTCTATGCTTGCTTTTTCCAAAACGGGAACATTCTGTTCAATTACTTCGGTAACTTCGTGTGATTTTTTTGAGAAAAATTCCATGTCGCCACGAACCACCTTCGCATTGGGACACAGCCTTAAAGCCATCTTCATCGGCATAGCAGAACGTACCCCGAAATAGCGCGCTTCGTATGAACATGACGCTACCACACCGCGGTCGCCACCGCCGATGATTACAGGGATTTCGTTCAGGTCGGAATTCTGAAGTCTTGCACACGACACGAAAAAAGTATCCAAATCCATATGAACAATTGCACGATCCATGAAACAAAATTATTATAGTTTATATCAAAAATTATTATCTTTGTTGGTATAAATTATAGCAATGTCAGTTTTATCCGATAACTTGCGGTATCTCCGGATGCAGCTCAGTCTTTCCCAGCAGAAAATTGCCGATCAGCTTGTAATTACAAGAGGTCGCTATGCAAAATATGAAGACGGAGCTTCGGAACCGCCTATAGAAATTCTTGTACGGATTTCCCGTTTTTTTCATGTAAGTATTGATTTGCTGGTTTCGGTGGATTTAAAAAGATTCCGGTTGGATGAGATGCTGAAACTTTCCGATAACCGTATTATTCTACCGATAAAAGTGGACAACCGCGGAGAAAATAAAATAGAAATTATCCCCGCAAAAGCATCAATGGGCTACCTGAAAGGTTACAGCGATCCCGAATACATCGAAAACCTTCAGACTATTTCGTTGCCGTTTCTCCGCAATGGAAAATACCGGGCGTTTCCGGCCAGTGGAGATTCGATGCCACCTTTTAAAGACGGAACTTTTATTGTGGGAAAATACGTGGAAAGCGTTTCCGATCTTAAGAAAAACAAAACCTACATTTTCATCACCCGAAACGAAGGTATTGTATACAAAAGGTTTGTAAAAACTGATGAAAAAGGAATTACCGTAAGTTCCGACAATTCTCTATATCCGCCGTATCAAATTCAGCAGGGAGATCTGATGGAAATCTGGGAATTTGCGTGCAGCATTTCTATGGAAGAGTTTGATACCGAAAGTTTGAGCAACCAAAATATTACAGAACTGATCCTGAAGCTTCGTGAAGAAGTAGACCTCATCAACCAAAAACTGCAAACCGGTTAATCTTTTGTTAAATGAAAGGTTTCTGAACAGAAAAAAATCTGAACTTCTTAAATTTGAAGTATTAAACTAAAATTATGAGCAATACATACCACGTGAAAGCTTTTGGAACTGAAGCTTCTGACGCAGATCTTAAAGAAATGACCGTAGAAAGAAGAGAAGTGCAGCCCAAAGATGTGGAAATTGATGTGCTGTACTGTGGCGTTTGTCACAGCGATCTTCATACCGCAAGAAATGATTGGGGCGGAACGAAATATCCTGCAGTTCCCGGCCATGAAATTGTAGGAAAAGTGGGCAGAATCGGCTCCGAAGTTACAAAATACAAAGTGGGCGATACCGTTGCAGTGGGCTGTATGGTGGATTCCTGCAGAACATGCTCCAGTTGTGCTGAAGATTTGGAGCAGTATTGCGAAACCGGTTTTACGGGAACTTATAATTCTCCGGATAAACATCTGGGCGGAAGAACTTTCGGCGGATATTCTGAAAAAGTTGTGGTAGACGAACATTTTGTGCTTCGCGTTCCGGAAAATTTAGATTTGGCTGCAGTTGCACCGGTTCTTTGCGCCGGAATTACCACCTGGTCGCCACTGAAACACTGGAATGTAGGTCCGGAATCCAAAGTTGCTGTAATCGGTTTGGGCGGTTTGGGTCACATGGCGGTAAAACTCGCTAAAGGTTTAGGTGCGGAAGTTTCACTCTTTTCGCGTTCGGCTTCCAAATCAGAGGATGCCAAAAAGTTGGGTGTAGATAAAATGATTATTTCTACCGACGAGCAGGAAATGAGGGCAGCGCTCAATGATTTTGATCTAATTATAGATACCGTTCCGTACGACCACGAAATTACGCCGTATATGAATACTCTGAAAGTAAACGGAACTCTTGTTTTGGTTGGGCTGATCGGAAGTTTCGAAAGCGAAGTTTCCACAAAACCTATGATTTACAAAAGACGTTCAGTTGCAGGGTCATTAATCGGCGGTATCAAAGAAACTCAGGAATTACTTGATTTCTGTGGCGAAAAAAATATTGTTTCCGATGTGGAAGTAATTAAAATTCAGGACATTAATGAAGCGTACGAACGCATGTTGAAGAGCGATGTAAAATACCGTTTTGTAATAGATATGGCGAGTTTGAAAAACTAAAATATTTTCATGAAATCCGTTTATTTTGGTGCCTTTGTATTGGTTTTCGTTCAGTGTAAAACTTCGGAGAAACCTCAGTTGGAGCAGGTGAAAGAGCCTGTATCTGTTAAGCAGCAAAATCAGCGTGTAAGCCGGGCTCTTATTATTTTTTATGATGAGAAAACAGGGAACGAAGAACTTCTCAAAGAAGCAGAAAAGTACGGCGCAGAAGTTACTCATCGCTATAATGCACTGAAAGGAATCGCAATAAAAATTCCGGAGGAGAAAAGTTTGGAGCAGGCTATCATTCATTTCAGGAAGGTGAAAGGTGTGACTTCGGTTCATCGCGATGAAATTCATCATCTGCATAAAAACGGAGTGAGCACTAATCTTTAAATCTTTTGTTACTTTTGTTACTGTGGGCTTCGGAATATATAAGTTTCTTTGAAGTTCCAAAATTTAATTCATGAACAATCTGAAATCCTGGCTGAAGAAAAACGGCGTCAACTCGCTGCTTATCCTTTCATTTATCGTTATTCTGGTGAATCCGGATGCTAAAGCGTGGCTTTTGAAACAGGTTGCTTCAACCGGAATTCTTAACAGAAGCATCAAGGAAAAACCGGTGGAAACAACGTCGGATATTCATTTTTCTGTCATGGATGAAAGCGGGAAAAGATTCAGTACAGCGGATGCAAAAGGTAAGGTGGTTTTTATCAATTTCTGGGCATCGTGGTGTCCTCCGTGCAGGGCGGAATTTCCTTCCATTCAGCAGTTTTATACAAAATATCAGAACAATCCGAACCTCATTTTTCTGACGGTGAATCTGGATGATGATGTGCAGCTGGGAAAAAATTACCTTGCAAATGAGAATTTCTCAATCCCATTCTTAACTTCGGGAAGCTCAATTCCTGAAGAGGTTTTCAACGGTTCGCTACCTACAACAGTTATTTTAGATAAAGAAGGAAAAATACGAATGCATCACAAAGGCGTTGCCGATTATAGCACATCGCGATTTTTCAAACAGATTGATGAACTTTTGGCTGAATAGTTATTTAGATTAATTAGTTTTAATTTCTGGCGGCTTATTTATTTTCTATCAAAAGCCATTAAATATCATAATTTTTGTTAAAGTTTAGGTAGAATTAATCTATTATTCAAATTGGTTCGTTTGGTTCCGAACTAATTTTTCTATTTTTGCAGGGTGAAAAAAGAAGATAAAACAGTACCCTCTCTGCAGATCGACGAAAAGATTTTTCAGGATTTAGTGCGTTTTTATATTGAACATCGGTATTTGGCGCCTCTTGCTGCGAAGATTCATGCCTATTTGATATTCGATTTTTCAAGAAAAGGTGTTACTTTTGATGAGCTTGTGGAGGTATTGGCTTCCAGCAAAAGTTCTGTTTCGTCCAACCTGAATATTCTTCTGAACCTTGGCTTAATAACCGATATTAACAGAATTGATGAGCGGAAAAGATATTTTGTCATCAACAGCGATTACATGAAGAATTATTTTCAGAGCATCATCGACAAAATGGAGAAAGAACGCGAAATCATCAGAAATCTTGAATCTTTTTATAAAAGTTCCAATCATGAGGAAACAAACGGGTTTCAGATTTTCATCAATCTTCTAACTAATAATATCAACAATATTCAATCAACCGTTAAAGAATTATCAACTTATGAGAAATAAGATCTTAATATTATCTGCTTCAGCGCTTTTGCTGGCTTCCTGTAAAAAAGACGGAGGACAGCCGCCGCAAGGTCCAAAAACAGTAGCAACAGTTCAGGTGGAAACCAGAAATGTAACCGGATACACAGAGTTTCCGGCCAGTATCGAAGGTCGTGTAAATAACGATGTGCGTGCGAAAATTCAGGGGTACATTACGCAGGTTTTGGTAGATGAAGGTCAGTATGTTTCACAAGGACAACCACTGTTCCGTCTTGAAACCAACGCTCTTAACGAAAATGCTTCCGCAGCAAGAGCGGGAGTGGGCGCGGCAAGATCCAGTGTTTCTGCTGCAGACGCGAACGTGAAAGCAGCACAAGCAGCGGTAAATGCAGCAGAAGTAGAAGTAAATAAGCTTCGTCCGCTGGTTGAAAAAAATATTATCAGTAGCGTTCAGCTTCAAACCGCACAGGCGAATTTGGCTCGTGCTCAGGCGCAGCTTTCTCAAGCAATTGCGGCTAGACAGCAGGCAAGTGCAGGTGTTGCACAGGCGCAGGCGAATTATCAAGGCGTTCAGGAAAATATTAATTATTCTATCATCCGTGCGCCGATTTCAGGTGTAGTAGGAAAAATTAATATGAGAAACGGTAGCTTGGTTGGTCCTGCAGATCCAACACCGCTTACTACTGTTTCTGATACGAGAGAACTTTACGCTTATTTCTCAATGAATGAAAAAGAATATTTAGATTTTCTGAAGAATGCTAAAGGAGCCACAGTTCCTGAAAAACTTAAAAACCTGCCAATGGTTGATCTTGTTTTGGCCAATGGTGAATTGTATTCTGAGAAAGGTCGAGTAGAAGCTGTAACCGGACAGATAGATGCAGCCACGGGAAGTATTCAGTTTCGTGTATCGCTTCCCAATCCTCAAAAACTCCTAAGCAACGGTAACTCCGGAAAAATCCGAATTCCAAAACTATACGATGCTGCGTTGGTGGTACCGGAAAGTGCGACTTATGAGCAACAGGGATTGGTTTATGTTTATAAGATTGAAAAAGATACCGCAAAAAATTATACCATCAAGGTTGCAGACCGTGTGAATAATATGGTTGTAATTTCCGAAGGTGTACAGAAAGGTGAAACTGTAGTTGCCGAAGGTGTGGGAACTCTAAAACCTGGAACGCCGGTGAAAGGGCAACCTAAAGATTTTGATGATATTATTAATGCAATCAAGCCGGTTTTCTAAAAAAGTATTATGGTAAAAAGATTCATAGACAGACCGGTTTTATCTACTGTAGTCTCTATCCTCATTGTAATTTTGGGGATTTTGGGATTGGTGGCACTTCCGGTTACTCAATATCCCGACATTGCGCCGCCAACGGTTAGAATTTCGGCAAATTATACCGGAGCCAATGCTCAAACTGTAATGAATTCTGTAATTATCCCGATTGAGGAACAGGTGAACGGTGTAGAAGGAATGGATTATATTTCATCTTCAGCGGGAAACAACGGTTCGGCAAGTATTCAGGTATTTTTTAAACAGGGAATCAATCCGGATATTGCTGCGGTAAACGTTCAGAACCAGGTTCAGAGAGCGATGCCACTGCTTCCGTCCGAAGTTACAAGATCGGGTGTTCAGGTAAATAAACAGCAGACCAGTGCTTTGATGTTCCTTTCGTTCTACACTTCCAATCCAACTTTGGATGAGGTTTGGCTTCAGAATTATATGAACATCAACATTATTCCTGCTCTGAAAAGAATTAATGGAGTAGGTGATGCAATGGCATTTGGTGGAAAAACCTATTCGATGCGTGTTTGGCTTGATCCGGCAAAAATGGCGGCTTACGGTTTGGAACCTTCTGAAGTTTCGACCGCCATTAACGAACAGTCAAGAGAAGCGGCTGCAGGGCAATTGGGTGAAAACAGCGGAAGTTCGTTTCAATATGTAATCACATATCCCGGAAAATACGACGAAGTAGAAGAGTATGAAAATATCATTATTCGTGCGATTGGCAACGGAGAATATCTTCGTTTGAAAGATATTGCAGAAATTAAGCTCGATGCACTTTCCTACGGTGGAATCGGTGAAAACAACGGACGCCGGTCCATTTCGATGGGTATTTTCCAGACTCCGGGATCCAATGCACAACAGATTATTTCGGACATCAAAACATTCCTTACCGAAACAGAAAAAACTCTTCCGGAAGGAATTGGTTACAGCATCAACTTTGATACGAATGACTTCCTGGAAGCCTCTATCGGCAAAGTAATCATGACGCTTCTTGAAGCTTTCGTGCTTGTGTTTTTAGTGGTATTTATTTTCCTTCAGGATTTTCGTTCTACTTTAATTCCGGCGATTGCGGTTCCGGTGTCTATTATCGGTACATTTTTCTTCCTGAATTTATTGGGATATTCCCTGAATCTTTTAACGCTTTTCGCTCTCGTTCTTGCGATCGGAATTGTGGTGGATGACGCCATTGTTGTGGTAGAAGCTGTTCACGCAAAAATGGAGCACGGAATATCGGATGCAAGACGCGCCACCGTGGAAGCAATGGATGAAATTACAGGTGCGATTATTTCCATTACTTTGGTAATGGCCGCTGTATTTATTCCGGTAACGTTTCTTACGGGACCAACGGGAGTTTTTTATCAGCAGTTTGGTATCACTTTGATTATTTCAATTTTGATTTCAGCGGTCAATGCGTTGACGCTCAGTCCGGTTTTATGTTCATTGTTCCTGAAACCTCCTGCGCATCACAGCAAGGAATACAGCAAGATGAACTTCATGCAGAAGTTTTTCCACAAATTCAATATTGGATTTAATGCAGCGACACAACGCTATGGGAAATCTTTCGCTTACCTTTTAAGACACAAATGGATTACACTTTTGGTTTTCGTAGCCGGAGGTTTAACGTTTTGGTGGGCTAATTCAACGATGCCGACAGGTTTTATTCCTAAAGAAGACCGTGGAATTATCTTTACCGATGTTCAGCTTCCTCCGGGAGCTTCGATGGAGAGAACCTATAATATCCTGAAAGATTTACAGGTTGAAGCAAGAAAAATTCCAGGTGTACGAAATGTGACTTTTACCGCGAGTAGAGGTTTTATGTCGGGACAGGGTTCCAATGTTGGTCAGGCATTTGTTCGTCTGGATTCTTTTGATGAAAGAGGAAAAGGGCAGAGTGTAGACGATATTACAAAACAACTTTTCGGAATTGCTTCAAAATATCCGGATGCGAAAATTGTATTTTTCTCGCCACCGAGTGTACCGGGATTTGGACAGAGTGACGGTTTTTCAGCTGTACTTCTTGATAAATCCGGCGCGGAACTTTCAAAATTGAATGATGTAACGCAGCAGTTTATCGGTGCTTTGATGCAAAGACCGGAAATTCAGTTTGCATCTACTTCGTTCAACACCAATTATCCGCAGTATCAGTTAGAAGTAAATGTTCCGCGAGCGAAAGAAAGTGGCGTTTCACTCAATAATATTTTAAGTACACTGCAGGGTTATATCGGTGGAGTTTATTCTTCAGATTTTACTAAGTACGGAAAGCAGTTTAGAGTAATGATTCAGGCACTTCCTGATGACAGAACCGGACCGGAAAGTCTTAATTCAATTTTCGTAAAAACAGCTTCCGGAGCAATGGCGCCTATTTCGCAGTTTGTGACGTTGAACCGTACTTTCGGACCACAGTCGATTGAGCGTTATAACCTGTTTACTTCTGTAAGTATTTCGGGATCCAGTAACGCGGGATATTCAACAGGTGATGCCATCAAAGCGATTCAGGAAACTGCTGCGGAAAGCCTTCCTGCGGATTACGATGTGGAATTTACTGGACTTACGAAAGAAGAAATGGTGGCCGGTTCACAAACCTATATTATTTTCCTTTTGAGTTTTATTTTCGTGTACTTTATTCTTGCCGCGCAGTATGAAAGTTACCTGTTGCCGTTCGCCGTTATATTGTCGCTTCCTTTGGGCGTGATTGGTGCGTTTTTCGGACAACGGGTTTTCGGTCTTGAGAATAATATCTATTTCCAGATTGCGATTATTATGCTTATCGGTCTACTCGCGAAGAATGCAATTCTTATTGTGGAATTTGCGGTGCAAAGAAGGCATCACGGTGAAAGTTTGGCAATGTCGGCTATTAATGCAGCCAAAGCACGTTTAAGACCAATTTTGATGACTTCATTTGCCTTTATATTTGGTATGTTGCCATTGGTTTTTGCAAGCGGAATTGGTTCTGTGGGTAACCGTTCTATCGGAACAGGAGCCGCTGCAGGTTTGCTAATCGGAACCTTCTTCGGGCTTATTGCCATTCCTGTACTGTATGTGATTTTCCAGGGACTACACGAAAAAATTATCCCGCCAAAAGTGAAAGAAATTCATCTTAACGAATAAGATTCAGAGGTATTATGATCAATCATATCAAAATAAAAAATATAATTACCCTGTTTGTGGCCGCGGTTATTCTGAGTTCGTGTGTCGCAAGACAGCCGTATGAGCGACCTGCAAGTGCAGTGAATGAAAATCTTTTCCGTACAGATTTAATTCCGAGAGACAGCCTGAATATGGCCAATCTTTCGTGGAGAGAAGTTTTCACGGATCCGGTTCTTCAGAGTCATATTGCTGAAGCTTTGCAGCAAAACCTGGATGTGCGAATTGCCGGACAGAATATTCTTGCCGCCGAAGCTTATCTGAAACAAAGTAAAGCCGCTTATTTCCCGACAGTGAACGTAGGAGCAAATCACACGTTCCAGACACAGTCGATGAATACGCAGTTTGGTAGAATTATCGGGGAAAGAAGATACATCAACCAATTCGATCTTACAGCGCAGGTTGGCTGGGAAGCAGATCTTTGGGGAAAACTGAAAGCTCAGGAAAGAGCGCAATTGGCTACATATCTGAGTACCGTTGCGGGGCATCAAATGGTAAAAAGTGATTTAGTGGCTTCAGTTGCAAATCTTTATTTCCAGTTGATTACGCTAGATGAACAGAAAAAAATAGTTGAGAATACCATCGCAGTTAGAAAACAAAATCTTGAAACTTCACAAGCTTTAAAAGAAGCGGGTACTTTAACTGAAGTGGCGATTCAACAAAGTCAAGCGTTGGTGTACAATGCCGAAGCAATGCTAATTGATATGGATACCCAAATCCGTCTTCTGGAAAATGCTATGAGCATGCTGCAGGGAAAACCGTCACAAAGCATTGAGCGTACTCCAATGTCGCAACAAATGGTAAAAGTTGATTTGGACGCTGGTTATCCTATGGCGTTATTAAGTAACAGACCCGATGTGATGGCTGCAGAATATCAGTTTATGAATGCGTTTGAATTAACACAGGCTGCGAAAGCAAATTTTTATCCTACGCTTCGTATTAACGGAAGTACCGGACTTCAGAGTATTGAGCTGGAAGATATCTTCAGTGTGAACGCGTTTTTTGCTAATGTTGTTTCTGGGCTTACACAGCCAATTTTTAACCGCAGACAAATTAAATCTGAATACGAATCGAGTGTGGCAAGAAAGGAAGCCGCAATGCTAAATTTCCAGAAATCTGTTCTTAATGCCGGTCGCGAAGTTTCTGATGCTTTGGCTGTTTATCAGGCTCAGGACAGTTTTGTTAATAAAAAACAGGAAGAATTAACAGCTTATACCAACTCGGTAGATTTTGCGCAGCAACTCGTGAATTACGGTATGGCCAATTATCTGGAAGTGCTGAATGCAAACGTCAACCAACTGAACGCTGAACTTGCAATTACCAATGCAAGGTTCAACAAGCTTCAGGCGAGCGTTGATCTTTACAAAGCACTTGGCGGCGGTTGGAGATAATAATTTCTCATTATTTTAATTAGCTTAAGTTTTTGCATTATTATAAAAAATTCATAACATTGCAAAACTTTTCGGGGGATTGGCGCAGTTGGCTAGCGCGTTTGACTGGCAGTCAAAAGGTCACGGGTTCGAATCCCGTATTCTCCACCATAAAAGCTCTAAACATCGTTGTTTAGAGCTTTTTTATTTCTAAAGGGCTAAATAGAATTTTTTTTATGATTATTTCTTGAAAAACTACTTAAAAATTGAGGTTGTACAACAGCTACCCAAGTTATCTGTAGTGCTTTTATTTAAGATATAGTGACGTATCTACAACTTTATATTTTGGACTTCTACTCATAAAATTATCCAGGAAAGCAGTATGTGTTGCTCCCATTATGATGAAAACTCGGTCGTTCTCTTTAAGTGGTATTTGATTAATATTTGAAAAAATTCGCAGGTTTCTTCGGTAAAATTTACTTGCTTCATCTGCACCTTCAAAATTTCCCTCAGTACTGTGATAAGTTAAAATATCAGCATTTGCATTGAGCAAGATTTCAAGGCCTTCTTTTGAATTATAAAATTTTAGTTTTTCAGAAGTAGATTGTTTTTCAAGTTCTTTACATTTCTTAAAAACACTCGCTAAATATTCTTTTGAAGTCAAACTATCAACTTGATTTTTTAGTTCATTTCCAATATTGTAATTGTACGATGCGGTTTCCTGTTCATCTATCCCATAGATTTTGTTCACACCTGCAATTTTGCCAATTTCGTATGCAATTAATGCTATCTCTCCACCAAATTTAGTTTTATAGTCTTTATTTTTAAAGAAATTTTGATAATCGTTTTGTAAGATTTCATTTTTAGAAGGAACAACTTCTACTAAAATTACAGTTGGTTTGAATTGAGCCAACTTTTTAGCAATTTCATAAGTTTCAAGTTTGTTCTTTTTGTCGTTTGGGTCAAATTCAACTTTGTAAGCATCAGGTGTATATTGCATATGAAAAGTAGCAAAATTCAATACCTCAATTTTTTGCCCGAAAATTTGGCTACTAACTATAAGTCCTAAGATTAAAAATATTTTATTCATTTATATACGTAATTGAATTACAATTGAGGCATTTCGTTTTCATCATTATTCTTTTTATAAAAATCCCATATTCAGGATTTCGTCTTTTTTCTTCAGAACAAGAAAATAGAGTAATCCGGGTTCGTCCGGAAACTGCCTGTCGAACTCGAAAGAATTCTGCTTTCCTTTCACAGGAAAACTTTGTTTTTTTTGTTGGACCGTATATTTTTGGAAATCGGGCTTCAGTGTGATGAGTTCAATTTGATCGAATCCGGTTTTGGATAATACAACAGAATCTGAAAAAAATCCTTCAAGCATCCCTGCCGCAGAAATTGCGTTTTCAACCTCACCGAATTTAAATTCCCTTAGAATTGTTCTGGCTTCTTCTTTTTGAAGGCCATTTTCAACGCGCCTTTTACCACGCTCTGAAACGGTATCCAGATTTTTAATCTGCGTCATTACTTTGGCAAATTTCTGATACATCAACTTATCACCACAGTCTTTCACATAGTCGGCTAAAGCTTCACGAATGGCTTTTCCGGCTTTTGACGAATGCCCGAATTCCGAACTGTTCTGCTTTACTTTCGCATAGTTCGGGTTGTTTTCATAAGCTTCCTTGCTGAAACCGCTTTTTCTGCGGACCACATTCACTCCATTCAGTTTATAGAAAACCAAATCACCAAGGGAACCTTTTATATCAACAATGCTTTCGTATTTCGCCATTTTTTCTCGATACAGAATTCAAAAGTAGTAAATAATTCCATAATTCAATAAGTTATAGTAAAATTAAAATAAAGTTATAGTATAGTTATTGCATGCTGCTAATTTTTTCTATATTTGTAAATATTTGCATGTTGGTGCATCATAAACCTGCACTGCAAAGCGTTTAAGAAAGAAATTGAAATCTAAAAGTTGACTTAATGAAGAATATTTTCCTTTCGGCCGGTTTGGCTTTAACTCTTATTTCCTGCGGCGCCTCAAAACCGACTGTTGTTAAAAGATCAGCACCAACTAAAACGGTGGCAAAAGCTCCGGATTTGAAAACACTGGAATCTAATTACTCAGGAAAAGTTTCAGGGACGGTGAATGAAATTCTGAAAGACGCTGAAAAATATTTAGGCGCGCCTTATAAATACGCAGGTACAACTTCTGCCGGATTCGACTGCTCCGGTTTCACAGGAAAAGTTTTTGAGGAGAATAATTTTAAACTTCCAAGAAGATCATCTGACCAGGCGAATGAAGGAAAGAAAATAGATATCAGAAGCGCAAAACCAGGTGATCTGGTTTTCTTCGCGACGGCGGGTGGATCCAAAGTTTCACATGTTGGAATTGTGCATGATATCGGTTCGGATGGCGAAGTAAAATTCATTCACGCTTCCACTTCAAAAGGCGTCATCATATCTTCACTCAACGAAAGATACTGGAATAAAGCTTACCTTTTTACAACTCGAGTACTTTAGAAATTTTCAATCAAAATATAGAATCATCCTTTTAGCGGATGATTCTTTTTTTAAGTAAATTTGCCTAATTAAACATTACAGAAAATGACTTTACAGCAAACTATTGAACATATTTGGGAAAACAGAGATCTTTTACAGAATGAAGACAGCAAAGCAGCAATTCGTGACGTTGTTGCAAAACTTGATTTGGGCGAACTTCGTGTTGCAGAACCAACCGAAAACGGATGGCAAGTGAACGAGTGGGTTAAAAAAGCAGTCGTTATGTATTTTCCGATTCAGAAAATGGAAACTGTAGAAGTAGGTCCGTTCGAGTTTCATGATAAAATCCCTTTGAAGAAAAACTATGCAGAGAAAGGCGTTCGCGTTGTTCCTCATGCGATTGCAAGACACGGAAGTTTTGTAGCTTCTGGCGTTATTATGATGCCGTCTTATGTGAATATCGGCGCTTATGTTGATTCCGGAACAATGGTCGATACTTGGGCAACGGTTGGAAGCTGTGCACAAATCGGTAAAAATGTTCATTTGAGCGGCGGAGTAGGAATTGGTGGCGTTTTGGAACCTTTACAGGCAGCTCCTGTAATTATTGAAGACGATGTTTTTGTGGGTTCAAGATGTATCGTTGTAGAAGGCGTTCACGTGGAGAAAGAAGCGGTTTTGGGAGCCAATGTTGTTCTCACAGCTTCAACCAAAATTATTGATGTTACCGGTGATGAACCCAAAGAAATCAAGGGTCGAGTTCCTGCACGTTCGGTGGTAATTCCGGGAAGCTATACTAAGAAATTTCCGGCCGGAGAATATCAGGTTCCATGTGCGCTGATTATTGGCCAGCGTAAAGAATCTACCGACAAAAAAACATCTCTGAATGATGCGCTTAGAGATAATAATGTAGCTGTTTAAGATTAACTTTTGCAGATTTGTCTGTCCCAAAAAATATATTTCAAACCTTTAAAACGGCGGATTTACCGTGGATTACAAGGTTTTATATCCATCGGATGAAAAGACAAAATCCGGGATGGACCTACCATTTCTACGATGATAGGAGAATTCTTGAATTCTTTTCTGAACATTTTCCTCCGGAATACTTGAAAGCGTATAAAAGTCTGACAATTGGCGCTGCAAAAGCCGATTTTTTCCGATATGCAGTCCTATATAAATTCGGTGGAGTGTATTTGGATATCGACAGTTACGTGAAAACTCCGTTCGATCAGTTCATCACTGCTGAAGATTCTTTTGTGGTAAGCCATGAAGGAAATCCCGGTTTGTATTGTCAGTGGGCTTTAATCTCGGATAAAAATCATCCTTTTCTGGAGAGAACTTTGGAGAAAACTTTGGACAATATCCAAACTCACCGTTTTCCGCATGATGTTCATAAAACTACCGGACCAACCGTTTTCACGGAGGCGGTCAATGAAATTCTTGCAGAAAACCCTGAAACTCCACAACGTTTTTTAGGAACAGATTACGAAGGACATCTCAAATTCAAATATAAACTTGGGAGAATTTTTCTGTACGGTAAAAAATCTGAGCACTGGAAGAAGAAACAGATGTCGCAGGACATCATCAAAAATCCTGAAGAATGAAAATAGCATTCGATGCGAAAAGGTTTTTTCAGAACGGTTCCGGATTGGGAAATTATTCAAGGGATTTGGTGAGGATTCTCGCTACATTTTATCCTGAAAACAAATACTTTTTGCTGAATTCGGAGAAGACAGAAAGAGGTCGAAATGTGTTGGGGCTTCCTGATGTTTATTATGTGGAAACATCAAAAGGTAAGTTTTCTCGGCAGCTGAAAATGGGAAAAGATGCCCAGAAAATTGATGCCGATATTTTTCACGGACTTTCCGGCGAACTTCCAATAAAATGGAGAAAAACTTCGATTGGAAGAGTGGTAACCATTCACGATTTAATTTTTCTTCGCTTGCCGCAATATTATTCTTTTTTCGACCGTAAAATTCATTTTTGGAAGTTTAAAAAAGCAGCGAAGCAGGCCAACAAAATTATCGCGATTTCGGAACAGACGAAGAAAGATATTGTACATTATCTGAAAGTTCATGCAGAAAAAATTCAGGTTGTTTATCAAGGTTGTCATCAAAGTTTTAAGGAAATTCCGTCAGAAAATTTTCAGCATTCTGTGAAGGAAAAATTCGATCTTCCAGATCGATTTATCCTGAATGTTGGAACTGTTGAGCCAAGAAAAAACCTACTGAATATTCTAAAATCTCTCAAAGACACAGAAATTCCATTGGTTGTAGTTGGAAAGAAACAGAAAAAATATTTCAGTAAAATTGAAAAAGAGCTTAAACGGAATAAAGGCCAGGTTCAGTTTTTGGAAAATGTGTCCATGGAAGAACTTGCTGTGATTTACCGTTTAGCAGATATTTTCGTATATCCGAGTTCTTTTGAAGGTTTCGGAATTCCGGTTATTGAAGCACTTTTCTCCGGTACTGCAGTAATAACCTCCAATGTGAGTAGCTTGCCTGAAGCGGGTGGTCCCGGTGCATTGTATGTAAATCCGGAAAATATACAGGATCTACGGTCCAAAATTTTGCATCTTTGGGAGAATGAAGCTGAACGTAACCGCCGTTCAGAAGTAGGATTACTATATGCACAGAAACATTTTACTGATGAAAAAATTGCTTCAGATCTTATGAATGTTTACCTTTCGGTATTAGAATAATGATGAAAAAATTACAGATTTTAGGTATTGCTTTATTGGCTTCGCAAACCATGTTTTCGCAGATTAATTCTCAACATAATCAGAGAATCAATAATGAAAGATACAGAGCCGCAGTTAGTAATCAGCACGGAGTGGATACTTTAAATTCTATGAAAAAGAGTGCTGATGAAAGTGACGCAAATTATTCTGACAGGAAATTTCTTTCAGATCATCTCGATCTTTTGTTTCTGAAAAAAGAAAAACTTCAGAAAAGTCAGTCCAAGAATACTGCAACTTTGGAGAAACTTCGTAAAATGCTTCGAAAAGAAGAAGGAACACAGGATGCGCAAATAACATTCACCAAAATCAAACGGTTAGAAGCGGAACAGGCAAAAATTCCTGAGGAAATGAAAATGATTGATGAGGAAATCCAACTGTATCAGAAAAAATATCGTGATGCAACGGCTAAACAATAAAAAAATCCTGAGTAAATCAGGATTTTTTTATTTAAAAATTTTCTTAATGATATTACTAATTTCAGAGAAGTCGTTGTAGCTTCTGTAGGTTCTCAGCTGGTTATTATCGGTTCCTGTTGAAGAGAACGGATAAATAAGCAGGTAATTTCTGTTCGTTAAAAACTGGTTTACCACATCCGGAATGTAACGCATTTTAGGGAAGTAAGAAATCATTCCGCGTTTCGCCATCAGCATAATTACGCCTTCATCTTCACCTACTTTTTTGGCGATTTTTTCGGCTTCATTCCAGGATTCCATAATGATAAATTCTGCCTGAATATTGGCTTTTTTATGAATGGTTTCTAACAGTTTAATGATTTTTTCCGGAGCATAGAATCTCATCGTTGCCTGCGAATTTCTGCCCAGATTCCATATTTTTACTAAAGCGTGGAAAAATCCTGCTTCTTGATGCGCCTGATCCGGAATCATTACCAAATATTTCTTAACCGTTGCAACCGGCTGTGCGGCGTGATAAAGCAGAACATTGATGTGCTCATTCTGCAGATATCCGTTATAAACATTATAAACTGTTGAAGGTGAAAATCCTTTTGCGGTATCAATCCCAATGATCAGGTCTGAAATTTCTTTCTCCTTAATCACATTGGTAACACCGGTTATTACATCGTTATCGTACCGTTTTATCGGCGTTAAGGTTACGTCTGCTGCGGAAGCGGTTTCCGTCGCAAGATTCATGATTTTTTCCGCGTTTTTTACAGAAGATTCGTTCTTGTCTTCATTGATGACATTCAGGGCGAAAATTCCGTTTGTGTTGTGGTGATCTTTAATGAGCAAACTTAAATTCACCATTTTCGTGGCCAGATTTTCGTGACTTATTGCGAGAAGAATATTTTCCTGTTCAGCACTTTCTCCTGTAATGGCATTTTCCTGATCAGAATCGACGATTTTTTGTCCGCTTGATTGCGTAACGAACGAAGCAATGGTACAGGAAATGAGAATCAGAAGAATACTGCCGTTCAGCACGTGTTCGTTCAGTAAACGCACCGGCTCACCAATTTCGTTTTCCGAGATGATGATGTTGTAACCTACCATCACCGTTGCTAAAGTTGCTGCTGCAGAAGCGGTACTTAGACCGAAAACAAGTTGACCTTCATGCTTTGTCCATCCGAAAATTTTCTGCGAAACCATTGATGCAATATACTTTCCACCGATGGACGAAACTACCATAATGGCTGCAACAATCAACGTTTCTGAGCTTTTATAAAAAATCGAAAAGTCAATCAGCATTCCGACACTGATAAGGAAAAACGGAATAAAAATCGCATTTCCAACAAAATCAACACGATTCATTAATGATGAAGAATGCGGGATGAGTTTATTCAGTGCAAGTCCCGCAAAAAACGCTCCGATAATGGCTTCAATTCCTGCAATTTCAGCCAAAACTGAAGCGAGATAAATCATCACGAGAACAAAAATATACTGTGAAATTTTATCTGTCACTCGTTTAAAAAACCAACGTCCGATCATTGGGAAAAGCAGTAAAACTACCAAACTAAAAACGATAACAGAGCCCGAAAGTTTAATCCAAAACCCCGTCGAAACATCACCCTGAACCATTCCAACAACAGCGGCTAAAACAAGAAGTGTCGCCACATCCGTAATCATGGTTCCACCGACGGTGATGTTCACCGCGCTGTTTTTCGCAATTCCCATTTTGCTCACCATCGGATACGTAATCAGCGTTTGCGACGAAAATAAACTTGCAAAAAGTACCGAAGTAAGAATGTTAAAATTCAACAGGTAATAAGCACCGAGATAACCGAGTACGAATGGGAAAATAAAGGTGATAAAACCATATCCCAAACTTTTCCATTTGTTTTTCTTGAATTCGCCTAAATCAATTTCCAGTCCTGCAAGAAACATAATGTACAGCAATCCTGTTGTACCGGTTACCACAATACTGCTGTCTCGCGAAAGCAGCCCGAAACCGTTCGGTCCTACGATGGCGCCTGCGACAATGAGCCCTAAAAGATGAGGTACTTTTATTTTGTTCAGAAGGAGAGGAGCTCCCAGAATAATAACCAGAACGAGAAAAAATTTCAGAACCGGATCCTCAATCGGAAGCGTCAGATTATGAAGCCCTGCTAAAAACATAACGAAAGATTAAGGTCTGCTAAGTTCCACTGCGAAAGTGGCTGAACAGTTATTGTTAACACTTACCGTGCGGTTTCCTTGGATTTTTTTTGGTGCGAAACTGTTGAGAACAACATTCATTTCAACATTTTTTGCAGCTGTAGAGTCGCTGCGGAAGTTCAGGATGATTTCGTTGTTTTCCATTTTTGCGCTGTAGGTGCGCACCAACTGGTTATTATTGTTATACACGTTAACCGATTTTTTCAGCGAATCGCTCACGAATTCCCAAGTGTCATTACGAAGATCTCCAACGGCGTAATCCGGACATGAAGATTCTTTACAGGTAATTTTACCATTCCATCTTCCTACAATATTTGCAGGCCAGTTTTTATTATCCACTAAAGTATCCTGTTTATTCATAATGCTGTCGCGCATTTTCAGAAGGTCTTGATATTCAGCTTCTTTCTGTGCAAATCGCTGTTCTTTTTCCATAAGCTCTTTTTCGCGCTGATCTAAATTTTCAGATTGGTTGCAACTTATGACGGTAATAAATAGGAGGAGAAAAAATGGAATGTATCTGTGCATCAAAATTTATTTTTCTGTAAGTTACAAAAAATTGAAAGGAAATAATAGCGTCTTTCAGAACTTGTAATGTTCAGAATAAAATTCTGTAATGCTACTTGATGATGATTTTTCTGGAAATTTTTTCAGATTCCGTTTGCAGCGTTCCGATATACATTCCGCTTTGAAGTTTGGATACATCAATTCTTACGGAGTTCTCCGATTGAACAACATTTCTACCGTTCAAATCAGAAATTATGAAACTGAAGTATTTCTTATCCAGACCGTTCAATTCAAGGAAAATTTCATCTGAAGCGGGGTTTGGATAAATTTTGAATTGGTTATTAAGATTGTTGTCATCTGTTGCAAGAGTTTCAACCGCAGCCACAGCAAAATGTTGCGTTGCGCCTACCGCTGCTTTAGCGACATTGTATACATAAACCGGATCCAAGTTAGCCGATGTATCGGAAGATGAATGCGGATAAGGACTTACATTACTTTCATAAAATCCTGTGATAATTTCTCCGTTGGACTGAAACGGCATATAATCTGAACCGTACGCATGAGCAAGCTGTGCCTGTAGAGGAGAGTAGAGTGAAACCAGTTGCATGAGTTGCTGAGTAGCCAAATTGGAAGCACCGTTGTTACTGTAAGGCGCACTTTCGTCACGTTCGCAGGTAATTTTATTGTTGACTTCTCCGGTAGTTCCGCCTACCTGATCAATATTGAAGACCAACTTGATGTTCATTTTTGGATTCGTGGCGTTTACCACAGAATTCACATAATGGCTGCTTCCCAAAAGTCCCTGTTCTTCACCGGAAAAATTGATGAATTTAATTGAGTATTCTGTCGGAATATCTTTTAGAATTCTAGCTACTTCAAGAATCACCGATACGCCGCTGCCATTATCATTTGCTCCGCTTCCATTCACCGTGTCGTAATGTCCTGAAATAATCACGAATTGATCGGGATACACTGTCCCTGTTTTGGTCACAATAAGATTTTTCGTTGATGAACCCATTACGTTGAATGCATTCTCAGAAATTTCATCCGACGCATAGCCGAATGATTCATATTTTGCTTTCAGCCAGTTGAAGGCGTTATTGTTGGCTACTGAGCCGCTTCTTTTTATCCCAAAATTTTCAAACTCGGTAATGTTTGAAGTGATATTTTCCTGAGTTACTAAGTCGGCGCGGTCCTGGTTAGTCTGTATAAATATCTGTGCGAAAAACTGCGCAGAAACAATAATTGCAGCCAGGATGGAGATTTTTTTCATTGAAGTTTGTTTGGTGATGGACAAATTTACAAATAAAAAAATCCCGAACATTGCTGTTCGGGATTTTATATTGATAACAAAATTTACACTTTATTTTACTTGATCTACAACTGCTTTGAAAGCTTCAGGGTGATTCATTGCTAAATCTGCTAAAACTTTTCTGTTCAGTTCGATGTTGTTCTTTTTAAGAGCTCCCATAAACTGAGAGTAAGACATTCCGTGCTGTCTTGCACCTGCGTTGATACGCGTAATCCAAAGCGCTCTGAAATTTCTTTTCTTCTCTTTTCTACCGCGGTAAGCATATTGCATTGCTTTTTCCACGGCGTTTTTAGCTACAGTCCAAACATTTTTTCTTCTACCGAAAAAACCTTTAGCCTGCTTCATTACTTTTTTTCTGCGAGCTCTAGAAGCTACTGCATTTACTGATCTTGGCATAAATTTAAATTTGTTTTTTTGAATTGAGCGTTGCTTATTTCATCAAACTTTTGGGCTGCAATTCAGGGTTAACTTTTTAATGAATTTTGTTGAATTCTTATAAACCGATATAGATTTATAAAAACTACTTAATTGCTAACTGACGTTTAACGCTTTTTTCGTCCACAGAAGCAACGTAAGAAGTTTGCGTAAGATTTCTCTTCTGCTTAGTTTCTTTTTTCGTTAAGATGTGGCTTTTGTAAGCATTTTTTCTTTTGATCTTTCCAGTTCCGGTAAGAGCAAAACGCTTTTTAGCACCTGATTTCGTTTTTAATTTTGGCATTGTCTTGCTTTTTTGTTTGTTATCAATATTTTGAGAGTGCAAAACTACGAAAAATTCTGCAATTTTTCGTAGTAAATGAGTAAAAGAGATTTCCTTTGAAATCTCTTTTTATATTTTTTTGATAGAAAATTCTTACTTAGCCGGTTTTTTCGGGCTCATCATCATAATCATTCTTTTGCCTTCGAGCTTAGGAAGCTGATCTACTTTACCAACGTGTTCAAGATCCTGAGCGAGTTTCAACAGAAGAATCTCTCCCTGATCTTTAAAAACAATGGAGCGTCCTTTAAAGAAAACATACGTTTTCAGTTTCGAACCTTCTTCCAAAAACTTTTCTGCATGCTTTTTCTTGAATTCGTAATCGTGATCATCGGTTTGCGGGCCGAAACGGATTTCCTTCACTACCACTTTTACCTGCTTTGCTTTAAGCTCTTTCTGCTTTTTCTTTTGCTCGTAAAGAAATTTCTTATAATCAAGAACGCGCGCAATGTAAGGCTCTGCTTTGTCTGAAATTACTACAAGATCCAATTCCTGTTCTTTTGCAATTTGCTGTGCTTTAGCCAGCGGATATACACCCGCTTCCACATTGTCGCCTACCAGACGAACTTCTTTAGCCCTGATTTTTTCGTTGATTTGGTGCGCGTCTTCCTGCTGCACTCTTCTTGGGCCTCTACCTCTGTAATTAAATTTCTGTGCTATTGTATTAAATTTTAAGTTAAATTTTTTCTGATTGGCTACTCACCGAAAGAAGCATTAAATTCTGCGGCTTTCTGGAAGTATTTTATAAAATCTTCAGTGCTCATTACACCAAGATCGCATTCGCCTCTTCTGCGTACAGAAACCGTACCGTTTTGCTCCTCATTTTCACCCACAATAATCATGAACGGATATTTGTTGATTTCTGCGTCGCGGATTTTCTTACCGGTTTTTTCATTTCGGTCGTCAATCAGGCCGCTAATTTCGTGATTTTCCAACAATTGTGAAACTTTTTTCGCATAATCCACATATTTTTCGGAAATCGGTAGGATGATGAACTGATCCGGCGCCAACCAAAGTGGAAAATCTCCCGCAGTATTTTCAAGCAAAATAGCAATGAATCTTTCCATTGAACCGAACGGTGCACGGT
>JAEWZO010000036.1 GCA_023458415.1 Bacteroidota bacterium | reverse complement strand
AGCACCAGTTACCATGTTCTTAACATAGTCGGCGTGACCAGGACAGTCTACGTGAGCGTAGTGTCTGTTTTCAGTTTCGTACTCGATGTGAGCCGTGTTAATAGTAATACCTCTTTCTTTTTCCTCCGGTGCAGAGTCAATAGAAGAGAAATCTCTTGCTTCTCCAAGACCTTTGTCAGAAAGTACTTTAGAGATTGCAGCAGTTAAGGTAGTTTTACCATGGTCAACGTGACCGATGGTACCAATGTTCAAGTGCGGTTTGTTACGATTAAACGTTTCCTTTGCCATGATTCTAAATTATTTATTTGATTAATTATTTAAATTTTCGGTGCGCAAATATAATGATTTTTTGAATATCAAAAACCAATTGTATAAAAAAAGTTCTTAATCTTCAAATCAGCCAATTACGCCCAATACTTTTAGCAAAAAGTGCGACTGCAAATTTATGGAATTTAATTGAAATCAGAATTAAGATTTACTTTTTTAAGAAAATTTTAAATGCTAAATACTAATTAAGACAAGTCAACTACTTTAATAAATTACTTTCAAATTTCTTTGAAAGTTAAATTCTGCACGACATTCAAGTCAATACTCATAAAACAAAAAAATCTCCCAGATTCCGGGAGACTTTTTGAGCCAACGATGAGATTTGAACTCACGACCTCTTCCTTACCAAGGAAACGCTCTACCCCTGAGCTACGTCGGCAGTTTTTAAATAAAAAAATCACATCCGTTTGGTGTGATTTCTTAGAGCGGAAGACGGGGGTCGAACCCGCGACATTCAGCTTGGAAGGCTGACGCTCTACCAACTGAGCTACTTCCGCATTTGTTTGTTGGTAAACGGTTCGCAAATTTATGCATTTTCATAAAACCTGCAAAAACTTTTTCATAAAATTGTGGGGAGAGCAGGATTCGAACCTGCGAAGTCGTAAGACAACAGAGTTACAGTCTGCTCCATTTGGCCACTCTGGAATCTCCCCAAATTTTATAAAATGAGCCTCCAGAGGGATTCGAACCCACGACCCCGAGATTACAAATCACGTGCTCTGGCCAACTGAGCTATGGAGGCAAAAGATTTCAAAAGAACGCTTATCTCTTTTTGCGAGTGCAAATATAAGAACGTTTTCCTGAAATCCCCAAATATTTTTTATAAAAATATCAATTAATTTACTACGCTAATTCTTTTTTCTTGATTAGCAGCTTTTTAGCAACATCCGCGCAAAGATCCAGACTCTCTTCAAAACTGGCCGTTGTTTTCTTTACCACAATATCTTCTCCCGGTACGGCTAAAATAAGTTCGGCGGTTTTATTTTCTTTTTCAGATTTATTTTCAACTTTAAGAAAAACTTTGCATTCAACTATTTTGTCGTAATACGTTTCAAGTTTGTTAAGCTTTTTCTCAATATGTTCTTCAAGCGGTGCATGTGGCGTCAATCCTAATGACTGAACTGAAATTTTCATAATTCTAAAATTAAAAATTAAACATTGCGGAAACTATTATTCCTTACTTTTCTTTGCTCTTGGGTGAGCCGCATTGAATGCTTTTTTCAGCTGTTCAATATTCGCATTCGTGTAAACTTGTGTTGAAGCCAGCGACGAATGCCCCATAATTTTCTTCACTTTAGAAATTTCAGCCCCATTTTCCAAAACGTGTGTAGCAAAGCTATGTCTTAGAATATGAGGACTTTTTTTCTTCTTTGAAGTTATAAGACTAAGGTATGTATTTACCACAGAATAAACAAATTTCTCTCCCAGTTTTTTGCCCTTTGCATTTACAAAAAAGTACATCTCTGCTTCTTTAATTAGCTGCCGTTCCTGCAGATACAAAGCCAAATCTTCACACAGTTTTTGAGATACAGGAACTATTCTTTCCTTATTCCCTTTTCCGATTACTTTTATTTCAGCAGTTTCTAGATCTACATTACTTAGTAACAAGTTGCAGAGCTCAGCTTTTCTCATTCCGGTTTGGTACAGTGTTTCAACAATCAGTTTTTCGAGCATTTGCCCTTCACTATCATACACCCTTTGAACTTCATCCATTTCTTCCCTCGAAAGAGGAATCTGTTTTTCGGGATAATGCTTCAGTGAAGCAATGGTTTCCAGGGGAGAAACAGCGATTTCACCGATCCGCTGTTGAAACAGATAATAAGAACGAAGCACTGAAAGTTTGCGGTTGATGCTCCGTTTTGATAATCCCTGTTCGCCAAGGTGGCGCATAAAGTTTTTAATGATTTTTTTATCGGCAACAAGGAGGTTTTGATGCCCTTCAGTTTCCAGCAGAAAACTGGAAAAATCCACAAGATCTTTCCGGTAACTGGTTACGGTATGTTGAGAATATTTCTTCTCTAAAGAGATGTACTCCAGGAAACGATCAAACATAGTAAAACAAAAATCACTTCCCAAATATAGTTATTTAGGAAGTGACCGTTTATTTTTCAACAGAAAAAGTGGCTTATGCCTGCTCTTCTCTGCTGGCTTCTCTTTGTTTGTGAGCCGCTTTAGTAATTTTAGCTCTCTTGATTACAGAAGGCTTAACAAATTGCTGTCTTGCTCTTAAAGCTCTAACAACACCAGTTTTGTCAAATTTTCTTTTATACTTTTTAAGCGCTCTGTCGATAGACTCTCCGTCTTTTACTGGGATAATTAACATAGTTTACATCTCATTTTGGACTGCAAAAATATAAAAATTCCCATTACCGGCAAAAAAAATCTAAATTTTATTAAAACCCACTTCCAAAAATAATCCAAAAATCATTATATTTAATTCCTTTATTTCAGAAAAATGGCTCAATCAAAATATACCGTTATCAACGCTTCTGCAGGCTCCGGAAAGACTTATGCACTGGTGCAGAGATTATTAAAAATCTGCCTCAAATATCCGGATCAGCCACAAAGTATCCGACAGATTCTTGCACTTACTTTTACCAACAAAGCCGCCAACGAAATGAAAGAAAGAATTCTGAGTTGGCTGCAGAAATTCAGTGATCAGGCAAAGTACGCCGATAATAATGATTTAATAAGAATCAAAGATGCACTTGCAAAGGAAGGAACCCATGTTTCCCTGGAAGAATTACACAAAAGGTCACAAAAAATTCTTGATTACGTTCTTCATAATTATTCTACACTGAATATCGGAACCATTGATAAATTCAACGCTAAACTCGTTCGCAGCTTTTCGTATGAATTGGGATTGGCGCAAAATTTCAATCTGGAAATTAATGCAGAACCTTTTCTTCTGGAAGCAGTGGACAAAATGCTTGATGAAATCGGAAACAACCAAACCGTTTCTAAAGTGTTTATGGATTATGTGATTTACTATCTGGACAACAGCAAAAAAGTTAACCTCAACCAGACACTGTATAAATCTGCAAAAGAATTTGTTCAGGATAAACATTACTTCTGGCTGGATAAAAACCGAGAATTTGGCTGGAACGAATACGAGAAAGAAAAACAGAGAATCCAAGACAATATTAAAGACACCAAAAAAGAAACGATAGAAATCATTCAAAATTCAATAAAGCTTATTGAAGACACTAATTTAACTCCTTCTGATTTTGCGGGTGGAAATGGTTCAGGTTTGGGCAAGTTTTTTTATGAAGTCAGAAAATTTTTCAATAAAGAAAGAGACAAATTCCCTTTTCCTGCAGATGAAGAATCTGCCTACGAAAGATTCAAATCTGGAGCTTCCACAACGGCAAAGAAAAAAGCAGACGTTGTCGAAGCCATTCTACCAGATTTGCTTTCAGCACGTGAAAAAATCATCAATAATTACATCAGTACACAGAAACAGGAAAAAATTCTGAAGTCAATTCTTCCGCTGAAAGTGAACAAAGACATCCAGGATAAACTGGCTGAAATTGAGGAAGAAAATGATTTGGTTCTTCTTCCAAAATTCAATGTTATGATTCACGAAAACCTGCGCGCAGAGCCGTCTTCATTTATTTATGAAAAGGTAGGGACGCAGTTTTCCCACTACTTTTTTGATGAATTTCAGGATACCTCAACGTTGCAGTGGCAGAATTTCCTGCCGCTTCGCGACCACACTATTTCTTCCGATCACATGAGTTTCACAATGGTTGGAGATCCGAAACAGAGCATTTACCGTTTCCGCGGTGGAGACTCGGAGCTGATGTTGAACATCATCAATAAAAAAGAAGAATCAAATCCACCTGTAGATGTAATTGTTGACAATCTGGAATTCAACTGGCGAAGCGGAAGAAATATCGTTGCTTTTAACAATGAGTTGTACTCTTTTCTATCTAAACAGAACATTGATGAGCACAGAGCCATTTTCGGAAACGGCTCACAACAGACAGCAAAAAGCGATTTTGACGGACGTGTACGAATCAATTTAATTGACAATCTGAAGAAAGAAGACTTCTACAAAGAAGCTTCGGAGAAAATGCAGACCGATATTCAGAGTTGTTTGGATCAAGGTTTTCGCTTTTCCGACATCACAATTCTATGTAGAAACAACAAAGAAATCTTTAACTATTCACAGCTTTTGGGCAGCCTGAAAGTGACCATTCCCAATGAATATACTTACATAAAAACCATTTCTGAAGCCGGACTTACGCTTAATCTTTCGAACACACTTTTGGCACTTACCGAATTTTTAAGATGGGAGCAGAATCCGAAAAACACCCAGTTCCTGGTAAAAATGATGTACTTCCTCAAGATTTCAGGAAGAATTGAAATGCAGGATTTCACAAAAGAAATAATTGAAATTCTCAGTAAAAATAGTCGTTCAGAAATTCGAAACTTCATTCTTGATAAGTACGGTTTGAATCTGCACAAAGAAAACGTTCTGCAGCTCAACCTCTACAATTTTATAGAAACTTATCTGCATGAATTTTCCGTAAAGAATAAAGAAACCGATTTCCTTTTGAATTATCTGGAAATGCTTCATGCTTATTCACAAAACAGCGGAGCGACACTGAAAGATTTTCTGAAATTCTGGGATGAAGAAGGCGGCGAAACAAGCATTCAGCAATCGGAAAATGTAGATGCGATCCAGCTGATGACGATTCACAAATCGAAAGGACTGGAATTTCCTGTAGTTTTTCTGCCAATGGAGAATGAAAATAAAGACAAAAAATTTACTTCGTGGCTACAGATTGATTCAGAAGAAAATATGAGTGCCGTAAACATTGACGCTTTTGCCGAAAATCTTGAAAGATACGATACGGAAATGCAAACATTCAACCAGGAAAACATTTACAAAAACAAGATTGACCGCTTCTGTCTGCAATATGTTGCTACAACCAGAGCAGTTGAACAGATGTTTTTCTACATTGAAAAACCTTCCAAAACCAACCATTTGGAAATCTTCGATTTTATTAAACCTCATATTCCAATTGACGAAACAGGAGCACCACTTTCATCATTCGATTTTTTTCCTGTCGACATCGCTAAATTGACCAAACAAAAAGGCAAAGACGAAAACAGCAAGTTTAAAAGTAAAAAAATTCAGTTCATAGATAGGGAAACAGAAAACAGCGATGCCATCACCATTGCGACACCGTCTAAAAATTATCAGAACCGAGTAGAAAGCGTGAGAATAGGAATTTTCACGCATGAGATTCTTTCAAGAATTCAGAGCGAAAAAGATATCGAACAAGTACTGGAAACCTACGTTTTGGAGGGCACGATAACTGAAGAAGAAAAAGTTGAAATTGCAAAGAGAATTTCGGCGGTTGTACAAAATCCGCTGTATAAAAACTATTTCAGCGAGGAGAACAGAATCATTAATGAACGCGATGTGATGATTTCTGAAAACGGAAATTCAGTTTTGGTTCGTCCGGACCGAATTATCGAAACCTCCGATGGATTTTATATTATCGATTTCAAAACCGGTGAAGAAAAAGAAAAACATGAACAGCAGCTCGAAAACTATAAAAATGTGCTCGAGAAAACCGGAAGAAAAGTCATCGGCACCGATATCATTTATGTTTAACAAAAAATCCTGCATCGCTGCAGGATTTTTTATAGACTTTCTTTTTATTGATTTTCAGCTTCCGGCGTGAAAACTCTCTGTCCTAATTCCTGATCGAAAAGATACAATGCAGAAGGGTTCTCTGAAACCATCTTAATTTTTGTAACCAACTGCGAAGCGCTCGCTTCTTCTTCAACCTGCTCATTTACAAACCACTGAAGAAAAGAAACCGTGGCAAAATCACCTTCTTCATTCGCGTTTTTAAGAATGTTGAAAATGCTTTTTGTAACTACTTTTTCATGTTCCAGAGCTTTTTCGAAAATTTCTGTAGCCGAAGCAAACTCATGTGGAGGTTTTGCAATTTCTCCCAAAATAATTTCTCCGCCCACATCTACCAAATAATCGAACATTTTATCGGCATGCATCAGTTCCTCTTTGCTCTGAACACGGAAATAATTGGCAATTCCGTCCAGATCTTTAGAAGAAAACCACGCCGACATTGAAAGATAATACTGTGCAGCAAACTGCTCTTTAACGATTTGATCGTTTATAAGCGCTGCTATTTTTGTGCTAATCATAATTTCTAATTTGAAACAAAGATACGTATTGAAGACACAGAAAAAAAGCGGAAAATTACTTTTCCGCTTCTCACTTAAAAAATAAAAATTATGAACTTTAGTTTTTAGCAGGTGCTTTTCTAGTTGCTTTTCCGTCCTTCATTCTCATTTGGTGCGCCTGCATTTTTTCTGCTCTTTTAGCTTCCCATTTCTGGTACTGCTCCGGAGTAAGAATTTTCTTCATTTCAGCTTTGTGAGCTTCCATTTTAGCTTTTCTTTGCTCCATATTTTTTTTCTGCATGTCCTTTCTATCCGCCTGCTTCTGATCGTGCATTGCTTTTAACTGCGCCATCTGTGCGTCAGTAAGATTCAGTTCCTGCTTCATTGCATCCATTTTTTGCTGATGTTTCTGCTCCATATTAACTTTTCTTTCCTGAAGCTGTGGCGTTTGCTGCGCTATGGCGAAAGTTCCTAAAGTAGCCAAGGCCATTCCTAATACTAATTTTTTCATTTGTAACTATTTTTGATTTTGTTGTTATTTGTTAGTTTGATAATAGAAACAACATATTGTTAAACAAAATAATCTTAAAATTTTGTTAATTATAAATTAACCATATTTATCAATAACTTTCTTTACGATTTCTTCGGTTTCATTTGGAAAATTTACCTCAATGATTTTATCACTGAAAATCCACTTTCGCAATTTCTCCGGAAATTCCCGTTCATGCCATATTACAGGAACTCCCATTCTCTCCAAAGCCAAAGCATTGCACTGCTGCTCATACTGATGATGCATCGGTACTGCCAAAACTTTTTTGCCAAGAAAAAGCGCTTCCGCCGGTCCTTCAAAACCACCTCCTGTCAAAAGACCGTTACATTGCGACAAAGAAGTATTGAACTGTTCGTTATTAACGGGAAAAATCTCTGCATTTTCTTTTTGATAATGCGTGATCGAATGTTTAGAAAAAATCTGCCATTGGATATCGGGGAATTTCGAAATCTGTTCGATGATAAATTCATCAGAATAAGCAGGAAGATACACAGTATAATGACCGAGATTCCCGGTTTTCATATTTCTGATGCCGCTTCGGATGACCGGCGTGTGCACAAAATCGTCGTATTTTTCAAAATGAAAAGCAACGTGGTTTGTGTTTGGCGCGTAATTGTTCATAATGACTTTACCCCAATGAAAACCCTTAATCTGAGGAGTTTGCGGCGACAAATACGCTGACTGATGACTCATAGCCACACTTCTTTTGCCTTTTAACTTGCACGCCCATGCAGTTACCGGTTCAAAATCATTGATCACCAAATCATAATCATTCACAGGTAATTTCCGGATGTCATTAATAAAACTTGAGGTATCAAATTGCTTCCAAGTCTCCCAAAAATCCACACCTCCTTTCTGGCCGAAAACAAAGCCCAATCCATTAAGTTTATATTTAATTTCATCATCAAGACTAACTTCAGCTTCTGTTCCGCTGATAAGGAGATCAACATCACCATATTTTTTCAGATGAGGAATAATTTCCCGCGCTCGGCTGATGTGTCCGTTTCCGGTTCCCTGTATTGCGAAAAGTATTTTCATGCGAACTAAATTAATGATTTAAACCTTGGTTTACTGAAGGTTAACAAAAGTTCATAAAAAAGCAGCCCTTTTCAGAACTGCTCATCATCACTTAACATTTAAAAATCTAAAATTATCTGGAAGTTAACCTCATTCCGGAGTTTCTTGTTGAACTTCGCTGAGTTCCTGAATTGCTTTTACTCTGCTCTGTCCTGCTGTTATTCTGTAAAGTTCTTTGCTGCGGTGCAGAACTGCGCACAGAACTGTTATTTCTAATCTGCTGTTGGTTTGCCGCCGGAGCTCTCAAACTGCCGCTGCTTCTAACATTACTACTCCTTTGCGTTCCAACACTGTTGTTTCTTACTGTACCATTGCTTTGCGTGCGGACTGTGTTATTGCTTCTCACGCTACTGTTATTCTGCGTACGAACTCCGGTGTTAGGACGAACTGAGCTTTTCTGCTGAGTTCGGAAACCATTGTTCGCTGTGTTTCCAGTAGTCGTATTTCTTACTCTGCTGTCATTTTTAAATCCATAATTAGCTCGAGGATTGGTTTGGTGATACTTCACTCTGTCTACTTTATAAACATTCACGTTGATGTTTTGGTAGCGTGGCATCACATTGTAACGGGGCACGTAATAATCTCTTCTGTAACTTTGGAAATATGCTACCGGATGATATCCGTGGAAGTAGTTGTTTTGGTATACAATAAAGATTCTTGGTCCTAAAATTCTCTGCAGTGCGAAGAAGCGGTCATAATACCAACGGTCCGGATTGAAACGGTAGTACGAATTCCAAGAACTGTAAGAAGGATACATCGCGTTCAGCATCAAAATCTGTTCAACCTGCCACGGTGTAAGATTATATCTGCGGAAGAACCTGTCCCAATTTACCGCCATAATACTGTTGCGGTAGTCGTTATAGTAACTTTCGTAGTAACCGTTGGAGTAATAATCCGAAGGATATTCATAATAATAATCATCCGGGAAGTAAAACTCATCATCATCGTCACCATAGTAGTAATCGCTGTTACCATATCCACCGTTAGGATAATAGTCAGGATAAGTTTGGGCGGAAGTCAGCATTGCAAAGAAAACTGCCAATCCAAAGAATATTTTTTTCATTTTCAATTCTTACTTAATAAAATTTAACTTTCAAGCCCACACAGTTATTCTGTTCTCTGCTTGCTGTAAGTTTGATTGAAAATAAAAAAAAAAGTTAAAACCAATGTTCCAACTTCTTTTTTATTTAGTTTAATTATCTGATTTTCAAATTATTAACTTCTTCCTGAATCAGCAATCCAATGAGAGATTTTTGCATTGAAATTCTCTTCTTTAACCAAATCTTCCAGTTTCAGGTGCATTCTGTATCTCCAGTAATGTGGGAAAACAGCCGGAATATTAATCCGTTCGTTATCCTGATTAGGATGAGTTAGCGAATATTCCGTAGCTAAAAATTCCTGAATTGGGAAAATAGCCAACATCGAATCATTGTAAAGATGCTGCTTCATGATCATTTCCGCCAGTTGCGGCTGCAAATCCCATGGCGCAGTACCAAATTGCCCAAGTTGCTGATTGAAATATTTCTGAGTTAAATCACGGTCTTCCTGCCACCACATCCGAAGTGTCGAACTGTCGTGAGAACTTGCTGTAACCACATTCATATAACCTGCGTTTCGTGGATCATACCAAAGTATGTTATCGGAAGGCATACGCTGAACTTTTAGTGCTGTAATAGCCAAACGGTCCATCACTTGCGGCACACATTCAGGAACCAAACCTAAATCTTCACCACAAATAAGCATATCTGTAGCGTTCAGAATTACCGGAAGTTTTTCCATCGCTTTCTGATACCATAATCCGTCCTGACGTTTGAAGAAATAATCTACATACAAATCGTAAATTCTTTGTTTTTCCCAATCAGGAAGGTATTTATAAGAATCTGTCTTATTAATGTTGAATCTTGGATGGTACACAAAATCTCCATCTGGTGTTTCTTCCTGAAGGAAAAGCACATTTGCACATAATGAAATGAGTTTTTCCTGCGCCCACGGATGTGGATTTTCTTTAAAATAATCTGTCAGTTTTCTTTGCGTATCAAATTCTTCCTTGAAGGTATACGTACCGTTGAAATGATTATTCATAAAGAAGTTATGAATCGCATCGCGCTCATCTCCAAAATAATCCCATAAGATCTGATCGTTGATGTAAGGCTTGCAGTAACGGTCATAATTAAATGGAATTTCTCTCGCATGGAATTCTTCCATTCGCACAGGAACCGCAGGATAAAAATATCCTAAAATCCCTTGAGTCGCGCTCATCGGCATTCTCCAGATTCTGAAAAAGCCAAGAATGTGGTCAATTCTCATCGCATCAAAATACTGCTCCAATGCCTTGAAGCGGTTTTTCCACCATTTGTAACCGTCTTCTTTCATTGCTTCCCAGTTGTAGGTCGGGAATTCCCAATTCTGGCCAAGATCTGTAAACTGATCCGGCGGTGCACCTGCCTGAAATTCCATTCCGAAAAGTTCTGGTTCCGTCCATGCTTCCACAGAGTATCTGTAAATACCGATTGGCAAATCTCCCTTCACGGAAATACCAAGCTCATGAGTATAATCTATCGCTTCTTTCAACTGCAAATGAAGCTGATATTGCACCCAGGCGTGAAGCATCGCTTCAGAATAATCTTTGCTTTTCGCGGTAAACATTGGCGCAACCTTGCCTGCGATGTACTTTTTATGTGTTTTCCAGTCACCAAAATTCGGCGTTTTGTATTTGTCGCGAAGTACGCAGAAAGCAGAATACGGAAGAAGCCACTCCTCGTTGTCTTTAATAAACTTATTGAAATTTCTGTCTTTCAGGATTTTCTCCTTATTATCATCAAAAACTGCACGGATGAATTTCCATTTTCCGGAAATCATTTTTTCATAATCAATAAGTTCCAACGCATTGAGTTCCGCTTTCTCCTCGTTAAATTCTTTAACTAAGTTTTTCGGTAACGGAAAATCCAGCTTATCAATTGACAAATATTGCGGATGTAGAGCGTACACAGAAATCGCTGCATATGGATAAGAATCTGTCCAGGTATAATTTGCGGTTGTATCATTGATCGGAAGAATCTGTAAAATACTCAGGTTGGTTTGTTTTGCCCAATCAGCAAGGTTTTTAAGATCCGAAAACTCTCCTACTCCGAAACCGTTTTCTGTACGAAGCGCAAAAACCGGAACTGCAACGCCTGCTGCATGATACAGTTCAAAAGATTTGAATCTGAAGAAATGATCGCCCTTAATCTGCAGTACATTTTTCTCATTATTCGGAACAGCGTAGCGGTTTTCGCCATACTCAATGTCAAAAACCTGACCTGTACTTTCGTCCATCACGCCATATTTGTACTGAACCACATGATCAGTAGACATTTCTACTGCCGCTTCCCAAACGCCAAAATCGGTTTGAGACATCGCAACAGTTCTAAGATATTCCCAGTTTCCTAATGCTTCGTGATTTCCAAGGATTACGATTCTCCAGTTTGGATTGTAAATCGGAGCTTCCAGACGGAAAAGATGTGTGTGTTTTTTCAGGACAGAAACTTTCTCCGGTTTAAAACCGCTCAGTTTATTCTTCAGGATTTTGTTGTTCAGATAATTTTCCGGGAAATTTTTCAGATTCCACACATCGTAAACAATGTACTCCTTGTAATTATGCGGGAAATTTAAATGATGAAGAGAAAATTCCTCATCAAGAATTGCCCCATAATCATCCACCAACTGATATTTATAAGAGATGGTTTTACTGAAATAATCGATTTCTGCAAACCAGTTTCCGTTGTCGGAATAAGCTAATGGATGTACTCTGTCTTCAGCTCCTTCTTCCAAAACCAAAACCTGAAGTTTCTCTCCCATTTTGGTTCTGAAATTGATATTTAATACTAAATTCATAACTGCGTTTTTTTGCAGTACAAAGTTAAGGAAATACCGCAAAAATCACCATGAAAACCAAAATTTATTTTTATAGATTAATTCTTGATTTTCAACAGGTTGCGGAACAAACTCGGAAACACGCATTAAAAATTAAAAACCTTCTTGCGTAAAGAAGGTTTTATCAGTTTTTCTAAGTTTAATTGAGAACGTATGAAGTTCCATCTCGGCCGTCTTTCAGCTCTATTCCCTCTGCGAGAAGCTTGTCACGAATTTGATCGGACAACTCGAAATTTTTTGCTTTTCTGGCCTGATTACGCAACTCTATCAATACCTGTAATGCGTGATCAAGACGATCATTATTATTCTCTTCAATATTCTGAAGCCCGAGAACATTGTATACCAAAGCATTAAGAACTTCCCTTAAAGCCTTCAAATCTTCTGTTGAAACTGTTTCCTTTCCGTCTTTCAACCCGAAAATAAATTTCACGGCTTCAAACAGATGAGAAATCAAAACTGGAGAATTAAAATCATCATGCAAGGCAGCGTAACATTTGTCTTTCCATTCATTTACATCAAATGATGTTGAGGACGAAGATTTCACCTCAGTATTAAGGATTTTCAACGATTCCATTAATCTCGTATAACCTTTTTCACTTGCAATCATGGCTTCGTTGGAAATATCCAGAACACTTCTATAGTGCGCCTGCAGGAAATTGAATCGAACTACAGAAGGATGAAATGCTTTCTCGAAGAAATCATTCTGTCCACTCACCAATTCCATCGGAAGAATGTAATTTCCGGTAGATTTGGACATCCTCTGTCCGTTCATTGTAAGCATATTCGCATGAAGCCAATAGTTTACAGGTGCAACATCATTGCAAGCTTTTCCCTGCGCTACCTCACATTCATGATGAGGAAATTTCAGGTCCATTCCTCCGCCATGAATATCAAATCTTTCACCTAAATATTTAGTTGACATTGCGGTACATTCTAAATGCCATCCCGGAAATCCTTCACCCCATGGTGAGTTCCAACGCATAATATGTACCGGAGATGCTGCTTTCCACAAAGCAAAATCCTGAGGATTCTTCTTTTCATTCTGACCGTCCAAATCGCGGGTATTTGCAAATAGTTCTTCAATATTTCTGCGGGAAAGTTCACCGTAATTCAGACCTCTTTTGTTGTATTCCAAAACATCAAAATAAACTGATCCGTTACTTTCATATGCAAAACCGCGCTCAATAAGCTTTTCTGTAAGTTCAATCTGCTCCAGAATATGGCCGGTTGCAGTAGGCTCGATTGTTGGAGGCAGCAAATTAAATGTATCCAGAACTTTATGAAAATCCACAGTATATTTCTGAACGATTTCCATAGGTTCCAGTTTTTCCAGTCTAGATTGCTTAACAAAACGGTCGTTTTCAATATTACCGTCGTCCGTTAAATGTCCTGCATCAGTAATATTGCGGACATAGCGAACTTTATATCCCAAATGAACCAGGGCACGGTAAATAAAATCAAAGGACAGGAAAGTTCTTACATTTCCTAAATGGACATTGCTGTAAACCGTCGGTCCGCAAACATACATTCCTACATTGCCATCTAAAATAGGTTGGAAAATTTCTTTTTCACCCGAAAGTGAATTATATATCTTAAGCTGCATTGATTAATTTTTTGGATTCTTAAAAATTTGACCGACAAGTATTAGTCAACTTTTGGATGACTTCCTACATAATGAAGGAATTCCTGACGTGTAATCGGATTCGTACGGAAAATCCCGCTGAGCTCTGCAGTAATTGTAGAACTTGCGGTGTCTTTTATCCCGCGACAATTTACGCAAAGATGTTTAGCATCGATGATACAAGCGACATCTTTTGTACCAAGCGCTTCCTTCAGAGCGTCCACAACCTGCATTGTTAAACGTTCCTGAACCTGCGGACGTTTCGCATAATAATCTACAATTCTGTTGATTTTGGATAGACCAATAACTTCCCCATTTGAAATGTACGCAACGTGGGCTTTACCGATAATTGGAAGAAAATGATGTTCGCAGAATGAGTAAACCGTAATATCTTTCTCCACGAGCATTTGGCGGTATTTGTACTTATTGGAAAAGGTAGAAATACGCGGTTTGTTCTCCGGAAGCAAGCCACCGAAAATTTCGTTCACATACATTTTCGCGACTCTTTTTGGGGAATCTTTCAGAGAATCATCCGTCATGTCCATTCCCAAAGTTTCCATGATCTGATGAAAGTGCTTACGAATAATTTCAATTTTTTCTTCCGGTGATTTATCGAACGCATCACTTCTCAGCGGCGTGTGATCTTTCCCGGTAAAAACGTCATCATCGTTATCGAAATTCTGATCCATAAAATTTTTAATGAAAGACAAAATTAGCGATTTATATTTGGATTTCTTATGGATTGACTGAAGTTCGATTTTCATACATAGCAGACTTAAACCACTTACAAAAAATCAACTTAAATGAAATCTCATCTAATCAAAAAACTCAGAACAATATGTCCTGAGTTTATTTTTAGAATCCTCCACTACCGGCGAAAGTGAAGGTGGCAGAAATCCCGGCCCTCACGGTGGACAGTGGGAACGCTGTTGATATTTTGTACTTGGTAAGCAACTGATCGTAGAAGAATCTTAGATTGAAATTCTGCGACATATTATAATCTGCAGAAAGCTTCAAGCTCATCATTCTCTGTCCGCCCGTTACCTGAGAGTCGTTCTGAAGAATATTGGTAATTCTTGTCTGGCTGTCTCTCAGAGAGAAATCTCCTCGGATATTCAGGTCGCTCTTCAGCGTTTTTGCTTTTCCTTTGAAATTTACTTTCAGTTTCAAATCTTTCAGAATATAACCGAAACCAACAATGTATTCGTTTCCGTAGTCTTCGGTAAGTGTGTGATTCACCAATCCAAGCATAAACATTCGGTCGCGATTGTACTGTGCACGGAACTGCATATTGTTTCGCATCGTAACATCTGCTCCAACAAGTGGTGCAAATGCCTCCACATAACCTACCTGTGAAAAAGTATACGGATTGAAGAAGTTACCGAAGATATCCCGGTTTTCAGCGCCGTTGTTTTCCACATTATAATGATCGATACTTGACTGAATTCCTGTCGCAGTATACGTTGAAGTATAGCCGTGAAGCACATCAAATTTAGAGAAGTACGCATTGACAATAGGAATGTTTTTTAGACCTGAATACACCACTCTCCAGTTCGGCAATGGGAATCCGGATTTCTTAGCATCGGTAATATGTCCTGATGGAGATTTTCCTTCTACTGCGGCTTGAAACGCTGGAACCAAGACATAAGCGTTTGCAAGTCCATGCCCATCGGTAAATCCGTCCGCTCCGGCTGCACCACCCCAACGTTGAGAGATGATCCGCGCATTGTCTACCATATTTCTGTAAATATCTGATCCGCTTTGGAAAGCTGTTCTGAATGTCCAGCTCGTTCTGGAGAAAGTAAGCATATCGGTTCCGAACGCGAAATCATGAAATGGAGTATTTCTGTTCGCATCCACATTGAAACCACCCTGCACGAAATTCTCGCTGACATTTTTCAAGACATTCAGATCAATCCGGAATTCGTTAATCGGCATTACCTGAACATTGGCGAGCAGGTTTCGGGAGCTCATCTGCATGTACTGATCATTCATATATTCGGAAGAAGAAATCCAGCCTCTTTCCAAAACAGTTCTACGAATATCCGCCTGAGAACCTAAAAGGAAACCGTACGTTGGACCACCCAAAGTTTGTCCGTAACCGTACCAGTTTGGTGCAGAAAGTAAACCAGGAAGCACGGTTCCGTTATTTTCGTTATAAGAAATATCGAGCTGTTTCACCGAGGTTAATGCATATGCAACAGCCTGCATCGGATTCAGTTTGTTTTTGAATTTATAGCTCTTGAAGTTCTTCTTCGAGTTCTTCTTCTGCCAAACCAAATTGTACGCATTATTCAACGAGTCTACTTCCTGCTTACGCTTCTGCATGATACTGTCAATCCGTTTGAAATACTTGAATTTGCCAAAGAATTTAGGAATATCAACCGTTGATGTAGCCACAATATTATTGGTATTCTGGCCGATGCTTCCCAAACTTTCCGAAACTCCCGTATCAGGATTTACAAAGCGCGTTAATACTGTACTTTTTGCGTTCCAGTTATAAGTGAATCCATAACCGAGTTCAGCATTAATGAAATCCAGATAAGGCAAATATTCAAACGGCAAGCGATAATTCAATTGTACCCTGTGATTATAAAGTACAGGTCGGCCGGCGCGGAAAGGATCTGAGAAAATCGACTTATTCGTCATGTCATTTGCTGACAAATGGTCGTTCAGCGTTCTCATCACTGAATTGATTTCCATTTTCAGCGATTTCGTGAAATTAAATCCTAAACCATACTGCCAACCGAAATAGAAGTTTCTGTTTCGGATCACATCGAAATTCTCACCTGAATTTCCGTTCAGAATAGCTTCGATGTTGCGGAATTCAAGTTCGTTATAATTTCTGTCGAGTTCTGTTCTGAAGGAAACTCTGGACGGAACCGGATTGAAATTAAACTCCTTAAACCAACGCAGATATTTTGCTGATTTTGCCGTATCGCTCACCATTTTGTTGAACGGTCTCAAAACCCAAGGTTTAAAGGTATAATTATAATCGATGTAGCCGCGAAGGTATTGTCTGTAATTCTTTTTCGTGTAAACATCACGATAATAATCGTCATTGTAAACAGCGGTTAAAGAAAGGTTCTCCACATCGTAGAAGCGTGGTTTTCTTGTCGGATTAACTCTCTCTTTACGCATACCTACAACTCCAACACTTCTCTGCTGCGTATACGTACGTGCAACTTTTTTCAGTTCTTCTCTGTCAACCGCTTTGTCAAATGTGATATCGTTATCAATTGGGTTGTATTTAGGATCTTCAATTGTCTGCGTGTAAGAATAGTTGACCGGAATTCTCATCCCTACTTTTTCAGGAAGGAATTTGTCTACATTCACCGTTGTATTGATATTAAACGCTGAATGATCGGACTGTGTTCTTTCGGCAGGTTTCTGATCAATCGATCCAAAACCAACGCTCGTGTAAGCCGCATTCGCATTCACGATGGCAAAGTCACCAAGGTTGAAATTCACACTTGCGTTACCCGCATAACCTCCTTTATTTTCAATTTCAGAAAGACGGATTTCGTTCACCCACAAAACGATATCTTTGGATCCGGCGGTGGTACTTTCGTTACGAACACCAATCATCATCGTGGTTACATTTCCTAAGCTCGGGCGACCTTTTACATAGATTTTACGGTGCTCATCACCATATTCTGTATAATGAATTCTCTGGTCCATCTGCGTCGGGAAATCCGCATCTCTTCGCATTTTAGCATTCACAAATTCTTCAATATACAGATCAACCTGGTTTTCCATCGGCCAAATTTCCATTGGTGAAGTTGCTGTTCTTTGCGTGTATTTTAGCGAAGATTCGTATTCGTAATAGTTATCTGTCGCATCACTACCGAAACGGATAAAGAATTTCGCATCAGGATCCAGTTCCGAAGAAACAGGATTTCTAAGGTCTTCTGCGTGCACGAAAAGTTCCAGTTTTTTGTAACGCCTCATGTCCAAAGCAGTATTTTTGAAAACACCTCTTGCTTCATTCTGAAGTCCTAAAGCTTTCATGTAAAGTGAAGCTTCGTTCTGTCTCTGCGCACCGGCGTTTCCGCTAAGAACCTGGCGAACAATTCCCGGAGGAAGCACATATGGTGGTTGATTAAGACCATTTTCTTCCAGGTTTACACTTCCTACATCGAAATTAGCATTATCGATTAGAACGCTTCCTTCATTGGTTCCATCGCCCACATTATTGGCAATATTTTTCGTGTATTTTCTCCAGTCCGAACGAACCAAATCTAAAGATCCGAAACGGATGGTTGCCTTTTCATCAAAACCTGTCAAAAGCATTCTCGCGAACCGTACGTTGTTCAAAATAGAAGCATCGCTGTCTCCCTGATCCGTATCGAACTGTGAAACCGGAATTCTGAAAAGATACCATTTTCCTGTACCGTTTTGGCCGTTCGGGAATTTCACCTCAACTTCTTTTTCATCAACGATGAAATTCTGACCTAAAGCTAAACTTTGCTGATCCAGATTGATAGTGTACTGATTGTAGCTTTCATTCTGATCCAGATTGTAGTCACGGTTTACATCTTCCGCATCCGGAAGCTGAGTTGCCACTTCCAAACTGTTACTCTGAGAGTTACCGTCCGGATTACGGAAATATTTGTAGCGTTCCGTCATGGAAGCCGCTTGTGCACCCTGAAACTGATCTGAAAGGTAAAACACGAAATCGTCAGAAGCCGGGTCATTATTCTGAGTTACCGGATTTACATTGGTTAAACCGAATTTCTCTGCTTCTTGTTCATTGTTCAAACCGTCGTAACCAACATCCTGACTTGTTCTGTCGTCGCCTTCGCTGGAAAAGGCGTAAAGAATTGGGAACTGATTTGGCTGTGTTCCCCACGCGGTTTCCGTTGTATTTGCCGGAACTGAATTGGTTGGCAAACCATTCTCATACTGAAGTTTCCCGTCTTTAAGAACGTCTTCAGAAACATTTCCTAACTGAAGCAAAATTTTCGGCGCTGAACCTAAATTATTTCCGTCCGCATAAGGATCCATCATCCAGAATTCAACATACTCAATGTTGGAATTGGTAAAGTTGGAAACGGTAATCGGACGCATTAAACCAGCCCATCTTTCCTGGGTAGTTTCACTGTTCGGATTAAGGTTATATGGTCCTCTTTCCTGCGGATAATATGTAATATCAAGCGTGTTCGTATACAACTGTTCGCCTGCAACAAAATCACGGCTGTTATAAAGTTCCGAAGTTTGCACACGTCTTGAAGCATGGTTGGAAAGTGCCTGCGCATTAATTCCAGCCGGCGCTTGTCCGCCAACGCCATAAAATCTCGGGTCGATATTGTACCACGAAAGCAAACCTCTACCGTTACCGTGAAGCAAATTATCATTCAATCCGGCTGTGGAAAACACCGGATCTGTATTTTTCTCCGGCTTTGAAGCCAGCGCCCACATCGCAGGATCTTTTAGTGAAATTTTTGCAGTTGTCTGTTCAAAATCATCAATATAAGACTGATCCTCGATACCACGGTTCTGTCCCGGAAGAAGATAAGCGCCTTCAGCAGCAAAACTAATGTTAGATGGAGCTTCTGTATTGATTAGCGGAATTTTATCAGTAAGTCGCGTTAAGAATGGCAACTCGTTATTGTAAAGAATATTGAAGCCGGCCATGGTGTTGTTTACCGCCTCGCTTCCGAAATTTACTTTTTGGGTTAAAGGGGTCTCGGAGTAGTTTACTACTGTACCTCCAATCGTTAGATGTTCGTTGAATTTTCTCTCAAGATTCAGACCTAAAAATCTCTTACGCTGCGTGTTGAACGTCAACTGATTTTCAAGAGAAATATTAATAGCTTGTCCCGACTGTTTTACAGCTTCATTGATGATGTTCACCGTTCCTAGCATGTAATCCACGGTATAGTCGATGCCTTCAGTTAGCATAACGCCGTTCGCAGTTACCGTTACTGAACCTTGTGGAACATTGATAGCGCCCAAAGAAATCCCAGAACCCTGACTTCCTTTGTAACGCCCTTCTAAAGTATATCGCAACGCCAAATTACTTTGTGACGCTACCTGTTTCTGCTGCTCATAAAGATCGCTGAAAACAAATTTAGGATCATTACTGCCCAACTGCTGAGCAAGGAAGTTACCAAATGGCTGCGCTTTTGTGAAAATAATTTTTGCATTTTCAGCATCCACCGTAATTCCCGGTACAAAGTCAAAAATACCGTCGCCTTCTGCACCGCCGTCGGTTTGAAGGTCATTGTTAAGATTCAGTCTGTCCCAGTTGAACAACTTCAGTAAGTTAATATCCTGAAGCGGTGTATTCGGAAGATAGTTTACTTTTCCGTTCTGCGGATCACGATAATAAACATTCAACAGGAAATTTTCAGGGTTAATCTGATTGCTTTCCATCGAGTAAATATTCTTCATCATCAAATCCCACATCGGCGAGGTAGTTTTCACTGTGGTATTCGGCTTCAGAACTTTTGTCATCAGCACCGAACTTTCCTCAGAAAATTCCCCGACTTTATAAACTCTGTTGTCCCCGTTAATCGTATAGGAATAGGCTACTGCGAGAAGCTGATTATCATTAAGTCTTTGATTAAGTGAAAGATAACCTAGTTTCTCATCAAATTTGAATTCGCTGAAAGTAAGGCGACGTGCTTTCCTGTTAAAAATAAACTGTTCGCCGTCCACATAGGTTTCAATAGATCCGTTGGCGTTTGGAAACTGTTGCCCGTTGATCGCGTTATACGCGGTATTTACATCACGTAAAGCAGGCCCTAAAGCGTTAATACTTTGGTAAAGATTATTTTGCGAGTTATCCGGCAAACCGGAAATTCCTTCCCCTAAATCACGAATTCCGACAATTCCTTTCTGGTCCTGAAGATTTCCTGAACCCTGATCCAAAACCCAGGCCTCAATTCTAGTAATGTTAATTTTTGAATTAATCTGAGGATAATTCAGCAAAGCATTATCATAATTATTCAGGAAGTAATGACCTAAAAAGTAGTGCTGATTGTCTTCGTAATCAATCGCATTCAACTTAAACGTGTTCATCGTTCCGCCTCCCTGTGCGATAATATTTCTGGCTTCACCCTGCTGTTGTGAAAACACAAAAGTTCCGTAAGTTTTACCTAACTGGAACTCGGTTTTTAAACCAAAAAGTGATTCCGAACCACGAATGAGTGAAGTTGAAAGCGGCATATTAATGTTACCGAATTCTAGCCGTTTGATGATTTTATCTTCACCGCCGGTGGTTTTGTCATTCAGTCCTTTTGTCTGTAGATCGCGCCACGTTCCTTTCGCCTGCCAAACCAAATTCATTCTGTTTTCGAAGGCGAATCCACTCTGTGTATCGTAATTGGCTTTCAGCTGTAGGTTTTCACCAACTTTACCCAATAATCCGAGCTGAATTCTCTGCTGAATGTTGATGGCAAAATTGGTTCGGTTCTGTGGAAGAATCAGCGGATTATCAATTTTCTGATATAATCCTCCAATGTCGAAAGAGGCAAAACCCTGAGGAATAATTTCAATGGTATTTCCTCCAAAAATACTTTCAAACAGTTTGTTACGGATGTTGATACTTGGTAGAAGTCCGCGTTGTTCAGCATCTGTTTTATCCTTTCGGTACAGCAAATCGTTCGCGAGAGATTTTTCCCTGTAGTAACTGCTGAGCTGATTGGACATCATATATCTCTGATATTCAGCAGATGACATCGCAATCGGCGCTCCCACAATCAAAGTTCCCACTTTTGGGTAGAGATAATACATCCCATCAGAAACATCATAAAATGCTTCGTAAACGATAGGCGAAGGCAATGAAAAATCCTGTCTCACCGAAGCGCTGTCGGAAGGAACTTCCTGTGCAGAAACGCTTGCAGCCGATAAACAGAAAAATAGTAACGCTAAAAATGTATGCTGAAAAAAATTGTTCTTTTTCAAATGTTAAATGTTTTTTAAAATTTGTTTTACCAAATCTTCTACGGACAGGTCTGCATTCTGCTTCAAAATCCTGTCGGCAATTTTCTCACTCATCTTTCGGGAAATCCCTAAAACTTCTAATGCAGATAACGATTCTTCTTTAATATTATTATCCGCTAATATAGAAATATTTTCTTCCTCGGCTCCGAATTTCTGGACTTTGTCCCGTAGGTCAACAATGATGCGCTCGGCAGTTTTTGCTCCAATTCCTTTCACCTTCTGTAGTAGGCCACTGTTGTTGGAAAGGATGGCTGAAGCAATCTCCTTGTTGCTTAAAGATGAAAGCATGATGATGGCAGAAACCGGCCCCACTCCGTTAACACTAATTAACAGATTAAACATTTCTTTTTCCAAAATTGTGTTAAATCCAAACAGTAAATGTGCATCTTCACGGATGATTTGCTGTGTAAAAAGAAATGCTTCCTTACCCTGAGCAAGTTTTTCGGAGGTTTGCAAACTGATGCCAACCAAGTAACCAACTCCGTTAACATCAACCACCGCAGATGTTGGCGACAACTGCTGAACGGTTCCTTTTAAGGAAAAAATCATTGTGCGTTTTTTTGTTTAGTTTTTTTCTCTTCGTTGAGCATCAAGAACGGCAATAGTAGCCAAATTCACAATTTCATCTACGCTGGAACGCATCTGTACCACGTGAACAGGCTGTTTAAGTCCCATCAAAATTGGCCCTACAATTTGAGCCACCTTCATCCCACGAATAATTTTGTAGGAAATATTTGCACTTTCGAGGTTAGGAAAAACGAAAACGTTAGCCGGTGTTGTGCCCAGTTTAGAAAATGGATAATCTGAAAGGTGATCGGCATTCATTGCAAAATCCGGCTGAATTTCACCATCCACAATCATCTTAGGAAATCTTTCGTGAAGGATTTCAACTGCTTTAGCCACTTTTTTAGAAGTCTCGGAAATCCCTGCAAAGTTTTCAAAAGAAAGCATCGCAATTCTTGGCTCAATGGCAAAAGTTTTCACCGTAATCTCCGACATCTTTGCAATATTGACCAAATCTTCCACCGTTGGATGGTGGTTAACTGAAGTATCTGCGAAAAACATCGGTTTCTTTTCGGTAAGAATCATCATCATACCGGCAATTTTGTCAACACCTTTGTCGCGTTCGATTACCTCAAGCGTTGGACGCAGAACTGAAGTGTAATTTTTGGAAAAGCCAATAATCAGGGCATCAGTATCGCCGTGTTTCAGCATTAGAGGACCAAAATAATCGCGCTGCCTTACGAATCGTTTTGCTTTATACTCGTTCATACCTTTTCTTTGGCGAAGTTTCCAAAGAGTTTCTCGGTATTTTTTACGGTTTTCACTTTGATCGTCATCGGCCGGATCAACAATCGGAACATCCATGTCGATTCCGTATTTTTCCATTTGCTCTAGGATAAATTTCTTTTCTCCAAGCAAAATTGGCTGCGCTATTCCTTCTTCATAAACAATCTGCGCGGCTTTCAGTACGTTATATTCTTCTGCATTTCCAAAAGTTACGCGTTTCGGATTGCTCTTCGCACGGTTCTGCATCATCCGGATGAGTTTTTCATCTCTGCCCATTCTGTCGAGCAGCTGATTTTCGTACTCATCAAAATCAGTAATGACGTTTCCGGCAATTCCGCTTTCAATGGCTGCTTTTGCAACAGCAACAGAAACTTTGGTAATCAACCTGTTATCAAATGGCTTCGGAATGAAATAATCGCGTCCAAAACTCAGGTTCTGTAAATTATAAGCAAGAATGACGGCTTCCGGCACCGGTTCTTTAGCAAGATTTGCGATGGCATGAACAGCGGCAAGTTTCATTTCTTCATTTATTCCACTGGCTTGAACATCAAGCGCACCACGGAAAATATACGGAAAACCAAGAACGTTGTTCACCTGATTAGGAAAATCGCTTCTTCCCGTTGCCATAATCGTATCTTTTCTCGTCGAAATGGCGAGATTATAATCAATTTCAGGAGTTGGATTCGCCAAACCAAAAACAATTGGATTTTCCGCCATAGAAAGCAACATTTCCGGCGTCATTACATTTCCTTTGGAAAGCCCGACGAAAACATCAGCGTCCTTCAGTGCCTCTTCCAAAGTTGTAATATCTGTCTGTGCAATAAAATCGAGCTTTTCAGCCGTCAGATTTTCACGGTGATGATTAATTACACCTTTGCTGTCGCACATGATTACATTTTCTTTTTTAAGGCCAACTTCCAGATAAAGTTTGGTACAGGCAATGGCTGCAGCTCCCGCTCCGTTCACCACCATTTTTACCTTAGAAATATCTTTTCCTGCAATTTCCAGTGCATTGATGAGCGCAGCAGCTGAAATAATTGCTGTTCCGTGCTGGTCATCGTGCATTAATGGAATGTCAAGTTCGTCTTTAAGACGCTGTTCGATATAGAAAGCTTCAGGAGCTTTAATATCTTCAAGATTGATTCCTCCAAAAGTCGGAGCAATTCCTTTTATAATTTCAATAAATTTATCCGGATCTTTTTCATTGATTTCAATATCAAAAACATTGATATCCGCAAAAATTTTGAACAGCAATCCCTTTCCTTCCATTACCGGTTTTGAAGCTTCGGCTCCGATATCGCCCAATCCCAAAACTGCTGTTCCGTTGGAAATAACGGCAACAAGATTTCCCTTTCCGGTATAATCGTAAACTGTTCTAGGATTTTTTTCAATTTCAAGACAGGGAATCGCCACTCCCGGAGAATAAGCCAGCGACAAATCCCGCTGTGAGGAGTGTGGTTTGGAGGGAATTACTTCAATTTTTCCTTTCGGTTCAGATTTATGATAATCGAGTGCTGCCCGTCTAAAATTCTTTTCGTCTCTTTTATTCTTTTCTGTCATATTCTTTTCGTTCGATGCTGCAACCAGCACCGTTTACTCTAATTTAAGGATGTAATTTTTGTGATAATCCACAAGACTTTCGATAGGTTTCTGCACCACACGACCGACTTTCAGATTAAGCTCAGCTGCAGCTGCCCGCAAAATATCTTCATATATATAGGCGATGAAACCAATGAAATTAATCTGTACTTTCCCGGCTTCCGGATACGGCAAAACCTGATATTCCAGATAGTTTTTCATTTCGTCGAAAATTAAATTCTGGAAGTAAGGATGTTTTTTCCGGTCGGCAATAAATTTGTTGAATTCTCCCAAATACGCGTTGGCTCTTGGATTATGATACATGTTTCTGATGGCCTCATCAATCGTAAGCTGATACGTATCGATAAACTCTTCACGCAGATCGTCAGGAAGTTTCTTCATGAAAAACCTTCGCAGCAAATGTTTTCCGAGTGCACTTCCGCTTCCTTCATCACCGATCAGAAAACCCAGTGAAGGCAAATCAAGGCGAATTTTCTCACCATCAAAAAAACACGAATTGGATCCTGTACCCAAAATACAGACAATCGCCGGTTCGCCATCGTAGGCAGCGTATGCAGCGGCCGTCATATCTTCTTTCACCGTAATTTCGGCAAAAGGAAAAACTTTTTCGAATTCGCCGTACACTTTTTCTAGATTTGCTTTGGTACCGCAACCGGAACCGTAAAAGAAAATTTTGTGTATCTGATTTTTGAGCGGAGAAAGTTCTGTATTTTTGTCGATTTCCTGCTGAATAAAATCCGGATTGATGATGTTCGGATTAAAGCCCAGCGTCACCGTCTTCAGCTTCAGTTTCCCGGAATTTTCCAGAATTACCCAGTCGCACTTTGTGGAACCGCCGTCGATAATGGCAATCATAGTTGTGGAAGTTTAATCCGCTAAAATATTAATTTAATTTCAATAAACGGGCACAAAAAAAGCTCATCTGTGAGGAGCTTAAGGAATTTCTATCGCGGTTACGACGTTTCGCCGTCGTCGAGTAACCAGTCATCAATTTCGTGTTCCAGATACTCTGTCTGAATTTTTACGGCATCAAGAAAATCATCCGGTACATTGGTGGTGTCATTGTTCTCCAAATCCCAAAGTTCGTCGGACATGGTTTCGTACTCGGAATATACTCTCTTAAAACGCGGGCTGTTTTTTTCCAGATCTTCAATTTTCTGCTGAAGATTTCTGAATTTTCTGAATGATGGTCTTTGCGGATTCACTGTTCATGTTTTGTTAAATTATACGTTGTAAGGTTGTAAAAACTGGGACAATCCAGACAAACAGAACATTTTCCTACAACGTTGAAAATGAAAAATCTATCAGGTAAAAATCGCTAATGGGAAAATAAAGTTAACAACATTTCGGAAATAAAAAAATATTTTATAAGTTTTTTTAATTGTTTAACATATAGTTATAAATTTGCCGTGGACTGTATGAAACAACTTTTACTAAAGCAGAAACAGGTACTTTTCTTTATTGTTGCCGGTGCCTTGAGCGCGGTAGTAGAAATCGGCAGTTTCAAACTTTTCAGTGTTTATTTGCCTACAGTTATCAGCGCTGAAACCAATTTTTACGGAATCCATTTCCCGCTGAGTAATATATTTTCGACCACGCTTGGTATAATTTCAAATTATTTTTTCAGTATTTGGTTTGTTTTTCAGCGCGGGAAACATTCGAAGAAAAGGGAATTCGCTTATTTTATGTCGGTTTCATTTTTTTCAACTTTGTTAAGTCTGATGTTTTTTCAGATATTTTTTCGTTTCGTTTTCACCGATTACCTGGATTTGGTTTTCTTTGTCTTCAGCCACGAAATGCTGAGTAAGATTGCCGCAATTCTTTTGGTTTCGCTTCTTAATTATTCTGTAAAAAAAAGGATTATTTTTAACGGCTAGTTATTCCGCTAATTTCTGATGACTAAAATTCTTAATTACATTTGGCGTATTTGGTTTGGCTTTTTAGGAGCTGTACTTACACTGATTTTGGGGATTCCTGTACTGTTGCTTTCCATCCGTAAAGAGCATTACAAATACTGCTATATCTTCATCCGAATCTGGTGTTACGGAATGTTTTACGGAATGGGTTTCCGCTACGAACTCACCAAGCTCACTGACAAAAAGTTTGACAAAAACACGCAGTACGTATTCATTTCCAACCATACTTCGATTATGGATGTAATGCTACCCTGTATTCTGATGCCGCATCATCCGCTTTGTTATGTTGGAAAAAAGGAAATTGAAAAAATCCCGGTTTTTGGAATCATCTATAGGAGAATCTGTGTTTTGGTAGACCGAAGTTCGCCAAAAAGTCGGGCCGAAGTTTACACAAAATGCGCTGAAAGAATGGAAGAAGGCGACAGTATCGTTATTTTTCCTGAAGGCGGCGTTCCTGATGACACATCTGTTGTGCTGGATAAATTTAAAGACGGAGCTTTTACACTTTCTTACAAACATCAGTCGCCCATCGCTGTTTTTACTTTTGTTGGTTTGAAAGAAATGTTTCCGTTCGATTATTCCAAAGGTTATCCCGGAAAAGTAAAAGTTTACTTCAACGATATTCTTGAGCCGAACAAACCTGTTGCTGAACTAAAAGAAGACGCTTATCAGCAAATTAAAAAAGTTCTTGAAATCTCACGATGAGCAGATTTTTTATATATATTTGTTTTTATTAACCACTCTGTTTTATGTATCAGAACACCAATAAAACCAATTGGGGACAGTTTATTCCGCTTGTCACCGTATTTTTTTTCTGGGGATTTGTTGCCGCGAGTAACGATATTTTAATCCCGGTTTTCAAAAAAGCATTTAATCTTACACAAAGTCAGAGCCAGCTTGTTTCACTTGCCTTTTACATTGCGTATACTGTTGGATCGCTTATTTATTTAATGATATCTAAAAGTCTGCGACAGGATTTTGTAAATAAAATTGGCTACAAAAACGGACTTATTTATGGTTTGCTGATTTCAGTTGTCGGAACACTTTTCTTTATTCCAGCAGCGAATAATGGTTCTTTCATTCTGATGATTACCGGACTATTTGTAATTGGACTTGGTTTTTCTTTGCTTCAGATTGTGGCCAATCCGCTTGCTATTGCTTTAGGACCCAAAGAGACAGGTTCACAAAGACTTACTTTGGCGGGAGGAATTAACAATTTAGGAACCACCGTCGGACCACTGATTGTTTCGTTTGCAATTTTTGGGGCCGCTTCTGCTGCCAATACCGAAGCCAGTATCGAAAGTGTGAAAATTCCTTATTTAGGGTTGGGAATCGCGTTTCTTCTTGTAGCAGTACTGATTAAATTTTCTAAACTGCCAAAAATAACCGCAGTGGTCGAGGAAGATACAGACGATGCACCGGACGGTCATCACCGGACTTCTGCTTTTCAATATCCTCAACTTTTATTGGGGATGATTGCCATTTTTGTTTACGTAGGTGTAGAAGTTTCAACGGCGAGCAACCTTCCTGCTTATATGGAAAAAGACCTTGGTTTTGAAACGAAAGACGTTGCACCGTACATTTCGTTATATTGGGCTTCTCTTATGATTGGACGTTGGGGCGGAGCTGTACAGGCTTTTGATGTAAATGCAGGCATGAAAAAAATGCTTCGATTTTTTGCGCCTTATCTTGCTTTTGCTGTTTTTCTTGGTGTAAATGCAATAGCTCAACACGACTTAAGACCGTTTTACGTATATGCCGCCATTATCCTTGTTATGATAGCAGGAGATATTATGAGTAAAGGAAATCCCGCAAGAATGCTTCTCATTTATTCTTTGTTGGGAATTCTTGCGCTTCTCATCGGAATGTTCACCACCGGAATGATTTCAGTGTACGCTTTTACCAGTGTTGGTTTGTTCTGTTCCACGCTTTGGCCATGTATTTTTGCACTAGCTATCAACGGCCTCGGAAAGCACACGAACGAAGGTTCCAGCTTCCTCATTATGATGATTATGGGCGGTGGAATTGTAAGTTGGTTACAGGGTTATCTTGCAGATCTTACTAATATCCATTTCAGTTATATTGTTGGTGTACTGTGTTTTGCGTATCTTGCTTTCTATGCAATACGTGTTAAAGGCATCTTGAAATCTCAGGGAATCGACCTTAAAAATATTGAGCAGGAAGGTGGTCATTAAAAAAGATAAAATATTTAGAAGAAAGAGGTTTTGGGCGGGTTTATTACTTGCCCAATTTCTTTTGTTTTTTATTCTTTCTAAGCTGAAAGCCGCAGTTGTCTTTTTCGAATATGTTTTTGAATTAAAAAAAACGACGCACCTAAAGATTTTCTCATGGATTCCTTTCTCGGCTGGAGATTTCCTATACATCATTCTTATTGCGCTTATTTCATATTTAGTTATCAATTCCATCAAAAAGAAAACAAGGAACAACTCTCTTCTACAGCTTCTTGTTTTGTTGAACTTAATCTACCTTATTTATCAGCTTTTGTGGGGAATGCTTTATTTTCAGGAACCTATAATCAGTAAGCTTTCACAGAAAAATCCTACAGCGGATAAAGCAGAAAAAATGGCTCTTATCTATCTTGAACGCTGTAAGCAGACAAGATTACTTGTAACGGAAGATGTTAACGGAGTTTTTACCATAAAAGATTTTTCCAAAATAGAGAATAAGGTTTTAAGAGCGCAGCATGAACTTCCAAACCATTTAATCGATAAAGACGCAGTAAGAGAGAATTCTTTTAAGCCCAGTATTTTTAAAGGTGTGATGAGTTTCAGCGGAATTTTGGGATATTATAATCCGTTCACTGCCGAAGCACAATATAACAGCGAGCTTCCAAAAACTTTTCTTCCTTTTACATTGGCTCACGAAAGCGCCCATCAAATGGGTTTCGCCCGGGAACAGGAAGCTAATTTTATCGCATATCTGATTGGAAAAAATTCTGATCTCCCTGAACTAAGATACAGCACAGAATTTTTTGTTTTGAAATCTTTGCTGGCAAATATTCATCAGGAAAATCCCCAATTTGTTGAGGAAACAGTCGAAAAGTTCTCACCAGGCATGAAAAGAGACAGAGCCGCAGAAAGAAAATTTGTGGAAGAACACTCTGGTTTGCTGGATAGTTTTTTTATGTTTACCAACGATTTATTCCTTAAAGCCAATCAACAGGAAGGTAGTGTTACCTACTCGTATTTTGTTGATTTACTGCTGCGTTACGAAGAAAATACCGACCAATAACAGGAAAAAAAAAGAACCGTATGTTGCCACACGGTTCTAAAAACACAAATGATGAAAAAAAATTATTGCTTTTACTCAGGAGTATTCCCTTCCAAAGCGATGTAAATTTACTATTAATTTTCTTATTCACAAAAACATTTTACATTATTTCAAAAAATAAATTCAAATTAATAATGTGCTTCTTGAAGAAAGATGGAAAACGACAACTTTTGCAACAAAAAAATCCCAACAGTAGTTGGGATTTTCTGTAGCGAAGACGGAAGTATCTTTATATCACAATAAAACACAGTAAATAATTAAAAAACAGATTATTAGCGGTTTATGAAATTTTATAACCAATCAAAAACCAATAGATATGTTTAGATAATCCCTGTTTTAGTCCCTGATTTTTTAAGTAGGGACTAATTTTGATTATTTGTAAAGTCAAAAATCAAATGCTTAAGAATTCCAATTTTGGAATGATTGGATTCATAATAGGATTTTATAAGATTGTGAGATTCAAGGTTTAGCACTTCAGAGTTTCTTTTATCTTTTATTAAAAGAGAGTTAATCCCGTTTTTAGTTTCGTCAGCATTACCTTCAAGTAAATACCCTAACATACAACCCATTGGATATTTTTCAGAAAGATACCTTTGCATTCCTTCCTTGATATAAGATCTTTTCAGTTTGGAGTCTTTTTCTTTTAGTCTTTTAGCTTCCATGTAGTAATGAAACCTTTGCTCTTTCCATATTTTAAAGT
>JAEWZO010000035.1 GCA_023458415.1 Bacteroidota bacterium | reverse complement strand
AGACAGTCGACCAGAAGATATTCGGTTTCTTCCTTTGAAAAACCGCCACATAAAACATGCGGAACGGTATCAACATTGTATTTATGCTGAATGGACGCACAAATTCCCAAAGTTCCGGGACGCATTCTGGTGATTTTTCTTTCCATTAAACCATTGCCTTTTTCGATGTACACATATTCTTCACGGGAAGTCGTCACATCAATAAATGGTGGTTTGAACTCCATTAAAGGATCGATATTTTTGTACAAATCTTCAATTCCGGTTCCTTTTGTTGGCGGAATTACTTCGAGTGAAAACAAGGTTTTGCCGTTGGCGTTTTTTATATGATCGGTGATTTTCATTTGTTAAAAAGATGTCAGATTCAGGACATCAGATTTCAGTTTTTAGTTTTATTAATCGGCTAAGTTTGGGGAAAGCCATTTTCTGGCAAATTCAATATCCACATTTTTACGACGGGCATAATCTGCTAATTGCTCTTCGGTGATTTTCCCAACACCAAAATATTTTGACTTTGGATTGGCAAAATAATATCCCGAAACCGAGGCAGTCGGAAACATCGCAAGTCCTTCTGTAAGCTGCACTCCAATGTTTTCTTCTACATCTAATAATTTCCAGATGGTTTGCTTTTCCAGATGGTCGGGACAAGCTGGATAACCTGGAGCGGGACGAATTCCTAAATATTTTTCTGCAATCAGGTCATCATTTTTAAAATTTTCATCTGAGGCGTAACCCCAAAAATCTGTGCGGATCTGGTGATGAAGATATTCAGCATACGCTTCAGCAAGGCGGTCAGCCAATGCTTTTACCATAATTGCAGAATAATCGTCGTGTTCATCGTAATACTTTTTTGCGAGTTCTTCTGTACCGAAACCTGCGGTAACGCAGAAAGTCCCGATATAATCTTCCTTTCCGGAATTTTGTGGTGCGATAAAATCCGAAAGTGCCAAATATTCCTTTCCTTCCGATTTTTTCAGCTGTTGACGAAGAGTATGAAACTTAACCGTTTCACCCGCTATATTATTTACGAGAATATCATCGTTTTCATCAGCGTTTGCAGGAAAAATTCCAAAAACTGCTTTGGCTGTCAAAAGTTTTTCGCTGAGGATTTTTTGAAGCATTTTCTGGGCTTCTTTGTATAATTCAGTTGCATGTTCTCCCACAACTTCATCATTTAGAATTGCAGGAAATTTTCCGTGGAGATCCCAGCTTCTGAAAAACGGCGACCAGTCGATGAACGGCAATAACTCCTCCAGATTCTGATTTTCAATAACCTTTACACCTAATTGTTTCGGTTTGAAAATTTCTTCATTTTGCCAGTCGATTTTGAATTTATTTTTTCGCGCTTCCGCAATGGAAACGTATTCTTTTTCAGTTTGACGGCTCAGAAATTTTTCTCGGAAATCTGCATATTCTGTTTTAAGGTTTTGTTTAAACTCAAGTTTTTTGCCGCTCAACAGGGAACTGACCACACCAACCGCTCTGGATGCATCGTTCACGTGTACCACGGAATTTTTGTATTTCGGATCAATCTTAACCGCGGTATGCGCTTTTGAAGTGGTTGCACCACCAATCATCAAAGGAAAATCCAGGTTTTTGCGCTGAAGTTCATCCGCAATATGAACCATTTCATCCAAGCTTGGTGTAATCAATCCGCTTAATCCAATAACATCCACATTTTCATCAATCGCCGCCTGAATAATTTTTTCAGCTGGAACCATCACGCCTAAATCCACAATTTCGTAATTGTTGCAGCCCAAAACCACGCTCACAATATTTTTTCCGATATCGTGAACATCGCCTTTCACCGTCGCCATCAAAATTCTACCGTTGGATTTCTGCGTTGAATCTTTCTCTGCTTCAATAAACGGTTGCAGGTAAGCCACTGCTTTTTTCATCACTCTTGCCGATTTCACCACTTGCGGAAGAAACATTTTTCCGGAGCCGAAAAGATCTCCAACAACGCCCATTCCGGTCATCAAATGTCCTTCGATAACTTCAAGCGGCCGCGTTACTGATTTGCGGGCTTCTTCAACATCTTCTTCAATAAAACGGTCGATTCCTTTCACCAAACCATGTGTAATTCGTTCCTGCAAAGGATTTTTACGCCATTGCAAATCTTCGACAATTTCTTTCTTTTTTGATTTATGCTTTTCGGAATAATCCAAAAGTCTTTCTGTTGCATCATCGCGTCTATCAAGCATCACATCTTCCACCAATTCCAGCAAATCTTTGGGAATTTCGTCGTAAACTTCGAGCATCGCAGGATTTACAATTCCCATATTCATTCCCGCTTTTATTGCATGATACAGAAAAACAGAATGCATCGCTTCTCGCACCGTGTCATTTCCGCGGAAAGAAAAAGAAACGTTAGAAACTCCACCCGAAACGGATACATGCGGCAGATTTTCGCGTACCCATTTTGTGCCTTCAATAAAATCCAGGGCATTTCTTCGGTGTTCTTCCATTCCGGTTGCGACAGGGAAAATATTAAGGTCGAAAATAATATCTTCCGCCGGGAAACCGACTTTGTTCACCAAAATATCATAGGACCGTTTTGCGATTTCGATTCTTCTTTCCAGGTTATCGGCCTGTCCCACCTCATCGAACGCCATTACGATAGCTGCAGCGCCGTAACGTTTAATAATTTTTGCGTGTCGAATAAATTCGTCCTCACCTTCTTTTAAACTGATGGAATTCACGACACATTTTCCCTGAACGACCTGAAGTCCGGCTTCGAGGATTTCCCATTTTGAGGAATCGATCATCATCGGAATTCGTGCAATATCGGGTTCAGAAGCGATGAGATTGAGGAATTTTACCATGCAGTATTTCCCATCAAGAAGTCCGTCGTCAAAGTTGACATCGAGAATCTGTGCGCCGCCTTCCACCTGATCTCTCGCAATATCGAGCGCTTCAGAAAATTTTTCTTCTTTAATTAGGCGCAGAAATTTTTTGGATCCTGCGACATTGGTTCTTTCACCAACATTGATAAAATTGGATTCCGGAGTGATGACTAAAGGTTCAAGTCCGGAGAGTTTTAGGTATTTCATTTTTTTTACATCGCTTCCTCCATCACTTCACCAATGGAAGTTGCGTTTGATTCTAATAATTCGTAATGTTTTCGCAGCGCGACCGTCATTGGAAACTGCTTGTAATTAAACTGATGTTCTTTGGCAAAAAGTTTTATTTCGTCGGTTATTTCGTGATAATAGGCATAGCTGTAATTCGGGAAAAGATGATGTGCCACATGGAAATTAAAGTTCCCCAAAACATGACGCACAAACCAATTATTCTCCTTCAAATCATTGGTTACTTCGAACTGATGACGCAGCCAGCTGTACGGCAATCCGTTTTTTTCGTCGAGAATCGGAAATTCGTTTTCCGGAAGTGGATGAAGCGGCAACAACACGAATAAGGCAAAAATACTGGCAACGATGATCTGTAAAAACCATGCGCCAAACGCCAATTTCCAGGAAACGCCGAAGAACAGAACCGGCACAAAAATCTGATAGAAAAAGTAAAAAGCTTTAAAAAGAATCATTCTTACTTTTTCTTTTACCGGAATTTCTCCCTGCGTTTTATTAATCACTCTTTCTTTATCGAAAAAATCACGGAAATCGCGTATAAACATCCAGTTGAAAAGGTAAAGAGGATAAATCAGAAAAAATACTCGGTGTTGAATTTTCTGAATTCCTTTTGGCTCGATGTGAGGATAAATTTTCAGAACGCCGCTTTGTTCGATGTCTGTGTCCCAACCGTCAACATTAGGATAGGCGTGGTGACTTACGATATGCCGTTTTTTCCAGATATAGGAATTCGCTCCGACAAAATCGAAAATTTTGAGAACAGCGTCATTCAGTTTTTTATTCTTGAAAATATTATTGTGAGCCGCTTCGTGAATTAAATTCAGATAAATGAGAACCAGTGTAATTCCCATCAACACGAAAGAAATCATGTACACTCCCGTATTTTGCGCACTGAACAAAGCCAAGAAATAAAGCCCGAAATACAACAACGGCAAAACCATCGCTTTAATCTGAATGTAGATATCGCGGTTTTCCGGAATTGCCTGTACTCTATTGTTAACTCGCTTTCTCAACTCGCTGAACAGTTTATTATCTTCCTGAATTTTATTGTATTGTGGCTTCTGCATCTTCGATATTTTATCGCTAAAATATGAATTACTGCTGCTAAACTATTTTTAGGTTTTCTTCAAATCTTTTCAAAACTTCTAACCTTTCGCGGCTCATAATCTTTCACCAAATCGGCAATTGCTTTAATATGAGGCGGTGTGGTTCCACAGCAGCCGCCGATAATGTTAATGAGTTGCTTCTCGGCATATTCTCTTATCTGTTCAGCCATAAATTCCGGCGATTCATCATATTTTCCGAAGGCGTTTGGCAATCCAGCATTTGGATATGCGGAAACATAAAACTCAGATTTATCGGCGATGGTTTCTAAATAGGGAGCCAATTGTTTCGCACCCAAAGCACAGTTGAATCCGACACTCAATAAATCCAGATGAGACACAGTAATGAGGAATGCTTCTGCGGTTTGTCCGCTAAGTGTTCTTCCTGAAGCATCGGTAATTGTACCCGAAACCATGATTGGAATTCGAATCCCGCGTTCTTCCTGAATTTCATCAATTGCGAAAAGTGCGGCTTTTGCATTCAGCGTATCGAAAATGGTTTCAACCAACAGAATATCTGCGCCGCCGTCTAAAAGTCCTTCACACTGCTGTTTGTACGCGATTCTCAATTCATCAAAAGTAATAGCCCGAAAGCCGGGATCGTTTACATCCGGAGAAAGTGAGGCCGTTTTATTTGTCGGACCGATTGAACCTGCCACGAATCTTGGCTTTTCAGGATTTTTTGCGGTGGATTCATCACAAACGGCCCTTGCAATTTTTGCGGATTCGAAGTTCAGTTCGTAAGCCAGTTCTTCCATGTGATAATCGGCCATTGCGATGGTTGTGGCGGAAAAAGTATTGGTCTCGATTATGTCGGCGCCGGCTTCGAGATACTCTCTGTGAATGGCCTCAATAATATCGGGACGCGTTAAGGAAAGCAAATCGTTGTTACCTTTTACGGGATGTTCCCAATTTTTGAAGCGTTCGCCGCGGTAATCGTCTTCTTCAAGTTTGTAGCGCTGAATCATTGTTCCCATCGCACCGTCGAGCACGAGAATTCTTTCCGATAACGCTTTGTATAACTGTTCTGTATTTTTCATACTCTATTTTTCTATGTTTGAATTCTGAAAAATTTCTTATTTCAAAATTCCGAATTTTCTATTTTATTTCTGCCCCGCGTGAGGGCGCAGGCAATTGTTGGAGCTCTTTTTCTTGGCGGCGGCTCCGCCGCCGCCAAGAAAAAAGCGACTTGCCGAAGACCGACCTGTTTCGCACCGGAAAACTGAAGGTTTAGCCAGGGAAAAACAGGGCACGCCCAAAAAAATTATTCCAGTGCCTGACGCAAATCTTCGATAATATCATCAATATACTCCAAACCAACGGAGCAGCGCACCAAACCTGCGGAAATCCCCACTTCGTTCCGCTCCTCTTCAGAGAGCTTGGAATGCGTTGTCGAAGCGGGATGCGTAACAATTGTCCGGGTGTCGCCCAAATTTGCTGAAAGTGAACACATTTTGATTCGGTTAAGAAAATCTCTGCCAGCTTCTATACCGCCTTTCACTTCGAAAGCGACGATGTTTCCGCCCAATTTCATTTGCTTTTTGGCCACGTCATGATTCGGATGCGATTTCAGAAACGGGTATTTCACCAGCTCAACTTTGGGATGGTTTTCGAGAAATTCAGCTACTTTGAGAGCGTTTTCACAGTGTTTTTCCACACGCACCGCCAACGTATCCAGACTTTTACTTAAAACCCACGCATTGAACGGCGACATGGCCGGTCCAGTATTTCTTGCGAACAGATAAATTTCGCGAATAAGTTCTGATTTTCCTACTGCGACTCCGCCCAAAACTCTGCCCTGTCCGTCAATTAATTTTGTGGCGGAATGAACCACAACATCGGCTCCAAACTTGATTGGCTGCTGCAAATACGGCGTGGCGAAACAGTTGTCAACAATAAAAATGAGGTTGTGTTTTTTCGCGATTTTTCCGAAAAATTCCAGATCGAGGACTTCAATTGCGGGATTAGTTGGGGTTTCGAGATATAGGATTTTTGTATTTGGCTGGATGAGTTCTTCAACATTTTCGGCATCGTCAGCTTTGAAATAAGTGGTTTCGATATTCCATTTCGGAAAATATTTCGTGAACAAAGTGTGTGTAGAGCCGAAAACCGACTGACAACTCACAATATGATCTCCCGAATTGAGCAACGCCGCAAAGGTAGAATAAATCGCTGCCATTCCTGTCGCAAAAGCATAACCACTTTCTGCGCCTTCCATTTTTGCAATTTTGTCGATAAACTCGGTGACATTCGGATTGCTGAAGCGGCTGTACAGATTTTTGTCTTTCTCTTCCGCAAAACTCGCGCGCATATCTTCGGCATCTTCAAAAACAAAACTTGAAGTAAGAAAAAGTGGTGTAGAATGCTCATCAAACTGGGTTCGTTCCGTTTGCGTTCTGATGGCTAAAGTTTCAAAATGTTCCATTATTTATTCTCGCTAATTCTTAAAATATCCCCAAAAACACCGCGTGCCGTCACTTTTGCGCCCGCTCCTGCTCCCATAATTACAATCGGATTTTCTCCGTAACTCTCCGTATAAATCTCAAAAATGGAATCGGAACCTTTCAGCTGCCCCAAAGCAGAATTTTTCGGAACAGAAATCAGTTTCACATCCAAATCACCTTTGTCCTGCTGCAGATCGCCGTGTAAATCACCGACATAACGCAGAACATGGTCCGCTTCCTGATTTTCTTTGATTTTTTGATATTCTTCATCCATATCCGAAATCCTTGAAATAAAATCTTCTTTGGAAATTTTCAGCAGTTTTTCCGGAATTAAATTCTGAATATTGATATCGGAAAACTCGTTGATTAAATCCAGTTCTCTTGCCAAAATCAGAAGTTTTCTCGCGACATCATTTCCGGAAAGGTCTTCACGCGGATCAGGTTCGGTAAATCCTTTTTCCATTGCTACTTTCACAATAGTTGAAAAATTTTCAACACGAACCGAAAAATTATTGAAAACATAACTCAAAGAACCGGAAAAAACGCCTTTAATTCTTGTGATATTTTCACCAGAAAGATGAAGAAGCTTTATGGTATCGATTAAAGGTAAACCTGCACCAACATTGGTTTCGTAGAGGTATTTTTTATTGTTTTTATTCAGAATACTTCTGAAATTCCGGTATTCCTGAATCGGCAAAGTATTGAAAATCTTATTTGATGAAACCAGATCGAAACCGTTTTCAGCTAATGTTTTATAGTTCTTTACGAAATCTTTACTTCCGGTATTGTCCACTGCAATTAGATTTTCCAGCTGATTGATTTTTGAAAACTGAATCAGTTCATTTACATCAGAAGGTGTTTCCGCAACAGCCACCTCATCATTCCAGGAATTTTGGAAACCGTTTTTGTTCAGCGCCAACTTTTTCGAATTGGCAATGGCTACAACTTTCAGGTTGATTTTTTTTCTTCGCCGAATTTCATCAGCACTTTCCAAAACCTGATCAATCAGCGTTTTCCCAACATTACCATGACCTATTACGGCAAGATGAACCGTTTTCGGGTGACCGCCGATTTCTGCCTCAATAATATTTTTTGCTTTCTCGTCCTGACCGGAACTTACGACGATATTCACTCTATTCTCAGCAGCAATTTGGTTAAGAAGAAGGGGGAAAATATTGTTTCTTGCCAGTTCGGAAGCAATCTTCGTGTAATCTTCGGTCACAAAACCCAAAACCGTTACATTATTGATGCTGAAGATCTGACTAACCTTTCCGGTTTTTCTTTCTTCTGCGAATTCTTCAATGAGACAATTGACCGCTTTTTCAGAATCTTTATCGCTTACCAAAACGGAAATTCCGTTTTCTATCGCCTGTTGTGAAATAACACCAACACTGATTCTCGCATAAGTCAACGCTTTGAAAATTCTGCCGTCCACACCGACTTCTCCCAGGAAATCTGCACCCTGAAAACGGATGATTGAGCGGTTTTTAAATACTTTTATTTCGTTTCTATTTTTCATTCAAACAAAGGTTTAGGATGGAATTCAATTGTTCATACTCCATCAGAAAGGCGTCGTGACCGTGAACGGAGTTGATTTCATGATAGAAAATATTCGATTTTTCTTTCTTTAGCAGCCCAAAGCATTTCCGTATTTCAAATGCCGGAAAAAACAGATCGGAGTCCACTGCGATTAAATGGATTTCTGCATCAATTGATTTCAAATCGTCATCGCTTACGTTTATCGTCATCAACAACTGATTCATGAGTTGGTAAGCTTTTAAACTAAATCTTTCGTTCAAAGCGTTTCCATGATAGTTCAACCAGTCGTGGGATTTTCTTAAATCAGAATTTTCACTTCGTTCCAGTTGAAACCGTTCATTAATTGACTGTGGAGTTCGGTAGCAAAGCATCGCATGAATACGGGATTTCTGCAAAGCATCCTGTCCTGAATTCAACAGAAACTGCTGAACCAGACATTGTGAATAAAGCCAATCCGTTGTTTTATAATCAGAAGCAATTGGGATGAATTGATTTGCAAGATTCTTCTCCAAAGCCAACATTTCCCAGCCGATGGAACCGCCGACAGAACCGCCGATAATAGTATGAAGTTTCGAAATATTCAACTGTTGCAGCCCTTTCAGGAAAATTCGTGCGATATCTTTTGCTGTAAAATCTATAAAGTTTTCAACCAGAAAACCGTCGTATCCATTTCCGGGAACATTGAAGCAAAGTACCGTGAAACGCTCTGTATTAATCACCTTTTCTTTTCCGACCAAAGTTTTCCACCAACCGTTTTCACCGCTCACCGAAGAATTTCCGGTAAGGGCATGATTAACCAAAACTATCGGCGCCGAATGTAACTCGGGACCAAAAGTTTCGTAGCTCAGCGGAATGTCAAATGTTTTCCCTGATGTGGTTGTGAATTGCGAAATTGTGATATGTTGCAGCAAATTTTTCAATCTTTATAAATCTAAAAACTGAAAATGTCACCAAAAAGTAGGTATGGATTATTGCGTTATCTTTCTCACTGTTTTGAGTAGAATTTAGCACCTTCTCGCCGTATTGCAAGGGTTGCCAAGGTTTCAAAGGGTCTATTCCCTCCACCTTTCTGGGTAACATTTTCAATATGTAAATGAACAAATCTGCAGCAAAAATACTACTTAATTTCTTTTATGCAAATTTTATCAGCAACTAATCTTCCAGGAAAATAATTTCGCGGGCTTCCAAATCTTTCGCTTCCTTTTCTCTTCCAATCTCTAAAAGTGCATTAATTCTTACCCGAATTTTATGACGGATTTTTGAGAAAAGTTCCTGAATTGTACGCGCTTCGGTATGAAGTCCGTCCAGTTCTTTGGAGTAACCTGAATACCCTCGATAAGTTGGATGATAAATAATGTGAATGCTTCCTGAAGACATGAAAATAAAATTTGTCTAAAAATAGTTAAACAACTGATTGTCTTTACATTAAATATCATTTAAGTTCAGTTAAGAAAAGATTAATAAGAAAAAAATTATTTTTGCTGTTTAAAGGATGATTATATGAATGCAGAAAAGGAAAGATTGCAGAATGAAGGCTGGAAAAAATGGGGACCTTATGTAAGCAATCGCCAATGGGGAACCGTGCGCGAAGATTACAGCCCAAACGGCGATGCATGGGGATACACAACTTACGAAGGTGCTCTGAGCCGTACTTACCGCTGGAATGAGGACGGAATTGCGGGAATTAGCGATTCGAAACAGCGGCTGTGTTTTGCACTGAGTTTCTGGAATAAAAAAGATAAAATATTAAAAGAGCGTTTTTTCGGACTGAGCAATTATCAGGGAAATCACGGCGAAGACATTAAAGAAATTTTCTATTATCTGGACAATACACCAACGCATTCCTATATGAAAATGGTGTACAAATACCCGATAAACGCATTTCCTTACGATGAACTGGTTCATGAAAACGGAATACGCACAAAAAACAATCCCGAATACGAACTGGTAGACACCGGAATCTTCGATGACGACGAATATTTCGACATATTTATTGAGTATGCGAAAATAAACTTTGATGATATTTTATTACGGGTAACGGTAGTCAACCGAAGTGACAGAAAAGCTGATCTTAGCATATTGCCCACTCTTTGGTTCAGGAATAACTGGAGTTGGGGTTATGGAGATTATGTTCCTCAACTAAACTCTTCGGTTAACGGTAAAATTAACATCGATCACGAATCTGTTTTAATGAAACATCTCTATTCTAGAGACAGCAACGTTGAAGCTTTATTCTGTGATAATGAAACAAATACCGAAAAAATCTTCGGAGTTCCGTCTACCAATAAGTTCTTTAAAGACGGCATTAATGATTATCTGATCCTTGGGAAAGACACCGTAAACGCAGAAAAAACAGGAACTAAAGCTTCCTTTCACGTCGACACTTCTCTGGAAGCTGGAGAAACAAAAACGTTTGATTTCCGCCTCAGTCCGCACGACATGGAAAATGCTTTTTACGATTTTGATGAAGTTCTGGAACTGCGCAAAAAAGAAGCCAACGATTTTTACGCCGAACTGCAGTGCGACATAAAAGATGATGAAGAAAAAAATGTGCAGCGACAGGCGTTTGCAGGGCTTTTATGGAATAAACAGTTCTATCATTATAACGTTTCGAAGTGGTTGAAAGGTGATCCTAAATTCGAAGCACCGCGAGATTTCGAAAACTTTGTGCGCAACACCGAATGGGAGCACATGCAGAACAAGGACATCATCTCAATGCCCGATAAATGGGAATATCCTTGGTTTGCGACTTGGGATCTTGCATTCCATTGTGTTCCGTTTGCGCTGATTGATTCAGAATTTGCCAAAAGTCAATTAAAATTGCTCACCAAAGAATGGTACATCCATCCGAACGGTCAGTTACCGGCGTATGAATGGGATTTTTCTGATGTAAATCCGCCCGTTCATGCATGGTCAACTTTCCGCGTTTATAAAATTGATGAAAAAATCAACGGAAAACCGGATATCACGTTTCTGGAAAGTGTTTTTCAAAAACTTTTATTGAATTTTACCTGGTGGGTAAACCGAAAAGACAAAAACGGAAACAATATTTTCGGCGGAGGATTTTTAGGGCTTGATAATATCGGAGCGTTCGACAGAAATATGCAATTTAAGAACGGAGAGCATCTTGAACAGGCCGACGGAACAAGCTGGATGGCGATGTTTGCTCTCAATATGATGCGGATTTCCATGGAACTTGCGCTTCACAATCCGGTTTATGAAGATATGGCTATCAAGTTTTTTGAGCATTATCTTTACATCGCAGATGCGATGGAAAAAATTGGGGAAAAAGACGGACTTTGGAATGAAGAAGACGGATTTTTCTACGATGTTCTACAGCTTGCAGACGGTGACTCGATTGCATTAAAACTTCGCAGTATTGTTGGTTTGATTCCTATGTTTGCCGTGGAAATCATTGAACATCAGACGCTGGAAAAACTGGAAAGTTTCCGCACAAGGATGGACTGGATTTTGAAAAACAAACCGGAACTCGCCAAACTTGTATCGCACTGGGAAGTGGAAGGAAAAGGAAGAAAACATCTGATGAGCATTCTGAGGAAAACGCGACTTACAAAAATCCTCACAAAAATGCTGGACGAAAAAGAATTCCTTTCAGAATTCGGCATCCGTTCCATGTCAAAAATTTATGAGAACGATCCTTTCGAATTCAATATTGATACTGAAACTTTCACAGTAAAATATTTACCAGCGGAAAGCGACAGCCGAATGTTCGGAGGAAATTCCAACTGGCGCGGACCGATTTGGTTTCCTATCAACTTCCTTATTGTGGAAAGTTTGCAGCGTTTTCATTATTACTACGACGAAAGTCTGCAGGTGGAATTCCCAACAGGAAGTGGCGAAATGCGCAATCTAATGTATGTTTCCAATGAGCTGAGCCGACGTCTGGAATCGATTTTCCTGAAAAATGAAAACGGAGAACGCCCTTTCAACGGTGGTGAACAGATTTTTAACACCAATGAGCATTTTAAGGATTACATTATGTTCTACGAATATTTCAACGGTGACACCGGAAAAGGAATCGGAGCATCGCACCAAACCGGCTGGACTGCAACTGTGGCCAAATTACTGCAGCCAAGAACATAAAATTTACGAGAGCGCAGCGAAACTATGAATTTGCTGCGCTTCCGTTTACAAAAACTTCATACTGAACCTCAACGTTCGGTTCGAAAGTTTTTGATACAGAACAATATTTCTCGAAAGAAAGTTCTGCAGCTTTCTGTGCTTTCTTGGGATCAATTTCACCTTCAAGAAAAAACTTAACGATAATTTTTTTGAAAGGTTTAGCTTCATCAACCTGTACCCTTTCGCCTTCCACTTCAGCAGAAAATGACGTGATTTCCTGACGTTGTTTTTTCAGAATTGAAACCAGGTCAATCCCGCTGCAGCCGGCCACTGCCATCAAAACACTCTCCATGGGTGAAACGCCTTTCGCATCGGGTTGCGAAGTATTATCCAACAAAATGGAATTTCCTGCACTATTGGTACATTCAAAAAGATAATCGCTGTTGATTCTGTTTAGTTTTATTTTCATTTCTCTTGTTTATAATATTCCTCTTGCCTTTATTTCAAGGTATTTATTAATGACATCAAGGTTGAGATTTTCAGGAAGCGTATACACCGTGTAAATACCGTATTTACTGAGCTCCTGTATGATCAGTTTTTTTTCAAACTCAAATTTTTCGGCAATAATTTCATCATAAATTTCCTGTATACTTTCCGGGTTTGAATGAATGATTTTCTGCAATTCGGAATTTTTGAAAAACACCACCACAAGCATATGATTTTTTGCAATCCCACGAAGATATTTCATTTGGCGGTTCACCGCATCCAGCGTTTCAAAATTGGTAAAAAGCAGAATCAAACTGCGCTGTCCAACAGAAAATTTCACATCCTGATACAAACGCCCGAAATCGCTTTCAAAATAATTGGTCTGAATGTTATACAGCGCTTCAGAAATCTTTCGCAACTGTCCGGATTTGTTATCCGCGGCGACTTTATTCTCAGTTTTTTTGGAAAAAGTCATCATTCCGGCGCGGTCTCCTTTCTTCAGAATAATATGCGAAAGTGCCATAGTCGCGTTAATGGAATAATCCAGTAAACTTAGACCTTCAAACGGCATCTGCATGGTTCTTCCTTTGTCAATCAGCATATAAATCCGCTGAGATTTTTCGTCCTGATATTGGTTCACCATCAGTTTATTCTGGTTGGACGTGGCTTTCCAGTTAATCGTCCTCACATCATCGCCCTGTACATATTCTTTAATCTGTTCAAACTCCATCGTGTGTCCCAGTTTTCTGATGCGTTTTATGCCGCCCAGAAGAAACTCATTTTGTAAAGCCATCAGTTCATATTTTCTGAGATGAACGAATGACGGATAACTCGGTAAAACTGCATCTTTCTGAAAGGTAAACCTTCGTGAAACAAAACCGATGGGAGAAACGGCATAAACATTCAGATTTCCGAAACTGTACTCACCTCTTTCTTTTGGCTCCAGTACATACTGAAAGAAAGTGCTTCTGCCTGCTTCAATTTTCTTTTCTACCAGGAAATCTCTTTTCTGAAACTGAAAGGGTATTTCATCTATAATCTTGGTATTAAGCGGAAAAAAATAATTATTCTTAACATCAATTTTCACAGGATTTTCATCGCCGTTGGAAAGTTTTTCCGGAAGAATACGCTGTGCTGAAACTCCATTTTTTATATTGAAAAGCAGCAAACAATCCACTAAAAACACAATAAACAGCAGAACCAGAAAACCGTGTGCAAAAACCAAAAGATGCGGAAAGAAAAACGACAGTACATAGCCGATACCCGCAACAAAAAGTGCGAGAAAAAATCGGTTATTGATGTACAGGTTTTTCATACTTACGGGATAAAATCAATAAAATTACTAACGCGGAATTTCGATGGTTTCTAAAATCTGGCGTATAATTTCGTCTGCTGTAAGTCCTTCCATTTCACGTTCCGGAGCGACCATCACACGGTGACGCAACACTGCGTAACTGCAGTCTTTAATATCTTCCGGCGTAACAAAATCTCTTCCGCGGATAGCAGCAAAAGCTTTCGAAGCAGCCAGAAGTGCCAAACTCGCTCTAGGCGACGCACCCAAATATAGAAACTGGTTTTCTCTTGTGTTGATGATAATTTTGGCGATATACTGCAACAGATGCGGTTCTACAATAATATCTTTCACCAGCTGTTGAAAATTTGTCAGCTGCTGTCCGCTAATTACCGGTTGTACTGCATCAGTTTTATCTTCCAGTTTGTTTTCGTGCTGATTGGTGATGATGGAAATTTCCTGGTCAAGTGAAGGATAACCCACATTAATTTTGAAAAGAAAACGGTCAAGTTGTGCTTCCGGAAGTCGGTAAGTTCCTTCATGCTCAATTGGGTTTTGGGTAGCGACCACAAGAAACGGTTCCTCCATTTCGAAAGTCGTTCCGTCTATAGTTATCTGGCGTTCTTCCATCACTTCGAAAAGTGCAGCCTGAGTTTTTGCGGGCGAACGGTTGATTTCATCAATGAGAATAAAACTGGAAAAAATCGGCCCTTTTTTATATTCGAATTCAGAGCTTTTCATGTTGAAAACTGATGTTCCCAAAATGTCTGAAGGCATCAGATCCGGTGTAAACTGAATTCTGCTGAAACCGACATCCACCGTTTTGGCCAGAAGTTTTGCCGTTATGGTTTTTGCCACACCGGGAACGCCTTCAATAAGAACGTGACCGTTGGAAAGCAATGCAGCCAAAAGATGTTCGATCATATTTTCCTGACCGACAATGACCTTACTAATTTCTTTTTTTACTTTTTCCAGACTGGTGCGAAGTTCGGTCATATCCAAACGCGACTGAAATTCGCTGCTTTGGAATTCAGGTTGATATTGTGGGTTCTGGTTTTCAAAATTTTCCATAAAAAATATATTTGGTGGCGTTTTTCGTTTATTTTATCATTTCATCTAAAAGGCGGTTCATTTTGATAAGATCTTCGCGGCAAACTTGTGCATAAGGGTCTTTTGCTCTGCGGATCAGTGAAACGGCTTCTTTTATTTTTTGCGGAGATTTTCCGGTCTTAACATGAATTTTGTGTTCGAAATCTTCATCAAGGTTCTGTGTATCAATTAAAAGTTCAGTGCGAACACGGTTCAGAAAGTACTGCGCTTTTTTGGCCATCATATCATGAAAATCGCCTTCCTGAAGATAAAGATTACCAATACTTTTTACAAACTCGACAGATTTATTCTGCAACGGTTCTACGACGGGAATTACACGCTGTCTTCTCTTTGCATTAAAGATAGCAAACAGCAGCAAGCCGGCCAAAAACAACCACCATGCGTATTTCAGTGGTGGATTCGACAGAATAAATCTCATTGACGAGGACGAATCTGTGGCAATGGAAGTTTCTGTAAACCAAACAGTTTCACGATCAGGCAAATAGCTGAAAACGCCCTGAATATATTTTGCACCGTCTTTTTTCAGCAGATAATAATTCGTGAGAAAAAGTGGCTCTGAGTGGAGGTAAAAATTTCCTTTTCCAAATTTGATTTTCACAAAATTTGCCTGGGTTTCGCTGTTCTCTTCAGTTGTGGTACCCAATATTTCTCCTTTTTTGTTGAGATAGGTGAAGCCACCATTTCCCGGCAGCTTATCAAGAACCAGCGTATCTGCGTTAAGTTTAGAATCTGTAAATGAAAATTTCTGGATTTCTTCAAATCGATTACCGCTAATGTAATATTTGAGTGTATCTTCTAAAAAAGACGATTGATTTTCCGAAACATACAGCACATCTGATCCGGCCGAAACCTGTTCCAATACAGCTTCCCAGGAAGTGTCATCAATGTCCTGATCTATAATAAAAATATTGTGCGGCTTTTTTTTATTCGCGTAATAATTGTATGGTGCCGCAGAAATCCTGCTGATTTTTTTGCCGAGAATAGAATCGGCTTCCTGATTAAACACGAAAAGCCCGAAAGGAGATTTCTTTGCGGTGTTGAAATTTTTTCGCCAATCGGTAACTTCGGTTTTTGTAAGTTCCAGCAGCGCCATCAAAACCATGATGACGAGAAACAAAACTCCGTATACTTTAACTGTTCTGTTCACAATTAAGAAATAAATTTGCTGAAACGTGATTTGAATTTACCGTAGCTTTCCTCATCAATATCGAATTCGCCATACCAAACATTCTCGTAAACGTAAGCCAAACTGCTGAATTCTCTCTTCACTTCATTGGCTTTGATATCGGCAACGTAATCTTTATTGGTTTTTTCAGGTTCCCAATTGATGATATTTCGGTCGGAAAGTTTCTTTAAAATTTGGAGGAATTGATAGCGCGTCGCATTACGGAAATCTTTCTTCAGTTCGTAACCGGAAATAACATCTGCAAACCTGATTTCGTGAATATTTTCCGCAAGATCTTCGGATTTCAGAACAACTTTTCTGTTCTTCTTCCCGAAAATAAAATTTCCGTCTTTATCCAAAAGAAAACGAAGCAGAAAATACAGCACAAGTGCGATAATCACCATCGCTGCAATGCGCAGAAATGTCCTGAAATATCCGGAAGCGTTTTGTGAATTCACATCTCCGAAAATACTGTGCATCAATTTGCTTAGACGATTCTTCAGCCGGTCCCAAACCGATCTTTTCGGTTTTACTGAAGTATAATCAAAATCCGCATCTTTATATTTCTCACTTAGATTTTGCACAGGATTTTTAGGGTACAGCTGGTTTTGTGTACTGTAAGGTTGCTGCAGAAATGTTTCAAGATGATTCATACTTCCGAATTTCTTCTCGGAAGGCGGCTGGTAATATTTAGCTTCCTGACCGGACGCCAACATAGAAAAAAACAGAAAAACAAACAGCTTACTCTTCATGTTTGCCAATAAGGTTAATTTCTTCAAAATCCACTCTGCGGTGAAGATCGGTTCTGCTGTCGTAATACATCAGTCCGGAATTCACATAAAGAATATTCATCAGAATAAAAGATGCAAGCATTGAAATTCCATAAAAAACAAAGAAAATAATTCCCATAGTTCCTTCGAATGGATTATCTACGGAGTGGCCTTGCTCTTCCATTGCAATCGCCTGAAAAATCATAAAAAACATCGGAATCATGGTAAATGCTGAAACCACTACATTAATAATGAGATACGTTACGATAACCGATCCCCAATATTTCCAGAAAGGTGAATTTTCCCGACCATTCGGATAGGAAAACTGCGCGCGCATCGCATAGCTTAAACTTTCGAAAAACCCACGATTGGTATGCAGATAATCGAACATGATGAAGTTGACAAAATTCATGAAAACCGGAAAAACAAAAAGCATAAGAAAGATCCCGATAAAAATAAAAACCAACGCGTAGGTAACGCCAAAAACAAGTAAACTGAGCGGCGCTACAACGAACATCATCCCGAGAATTAACTTAAAAATCTTCGGTGTTTGCGATTTGATGTCTGCAAGCATTTCATCAGAACTTATGTTGAATTTCCCAGTGAAAGACGCTCTTTTCATGTAAAGCACCGGGAAAATATAATTCATCATAAAGATTGCGACAAACAGAATGAAAGTTATTCCAAATACAAAAATGAGTATGCCCTGATTCTCATTAAAATAAGTTTCGAAGTAATAACTCTGTCCATCGGCATTTCCGTCGAAAATCTGCGAAGCGAATTCGCGATAGAAAAGAATAAAAACTACAACAAGCAAAATGAGCAGAATACCGTTGATCAGGAAATAATTTCTGAAATAGTTTCTGCCATATGTTTTGAAAAATGTAAAAGTATCACCTATCAGCGCTCCAAAATCCCTTTTCTGATAAAACTGCATCATCTGTATTTATTTTTTTAGCGACCATAAACGGATAAATAAGATAGTAAAATCCGATAATCGCCAACGACCCGAAAATAATCAAAATATTTAGCAAAACCGGCATCTGCACAGCATATCTCGTTACGAATCCCTCAATAATTCCGGCCACGAAAGTGAAAGGAATCGTACTGAGAAAAATTTTGAAACTATCTTTAAACCCGATTTTGAATGAATTTAATCTCGAAAAAGTTTTAGGAAAAAGAACCGAAGCTCCCAAAATGAGTCCTGCAGCTGTTTCGATGACAATAGCAAATATCTCGAAAACACCGTGTAGCCAAATACCACGTAAACTGTCAATTAATGCTCCATGCTCATGGAAAAAATACTGAAAAGAACCGAGCATTATGCAGTTTTGAAGCAAAATGTAAAGACTTCCCAGGCCTCCAAAGATTCCGAAAATATATAATCTTGCACCAACGTACAGATTGTTCGCAAAAATTGCAAGCGCAGTACCCCAGTTAGAACCTTGCTGATAAACACCCATCGCATTGTTTTCCTCGATGTTTTTGAGTGTTTTATTTACATATTCTTCGCCCATAATTACGTTGGCAAATTCTTTATCGTAAACCGCCGAAATAAGTCCGATAAGAACGAAAAGAAAAAAGAACGCAAATGCATAAAGCAGATACCTTCGGTATTTATAAACAATTAGCGGAACTTCCGTTTTGAAAAAGTAAAGCAAACGGTTTTTTTCGACCCGACGGGTTTTGTAGATTTTCTGAAATATTCTTGAAGAAAGGTAGTTCAGATAAACAGTAGTTTTGCTTTTCGGAAAGTAAGTCTGTGCAAATGAAAGGTCATTAATTAAATTAATATAAATATTGGAAAGATCATCGGGATTTTTTTTCAGTTTTCCGTTGATCACTGCTTCAATTCCCAACCATTTTTCTTTATTTTGTTTGATAAAAGCAACCTCTCTCATGCGGAGCTAAAATAATAAATTTGATGTCACAAATCGCTATCAATACCTCACAAAATGTAAATATTAATTTCAACACGGCAAGCGTAGGAGAAAGAATACTTGCATTCTTTATTGATATGGTTATTAAAGGAGCTTACATTCTTGTTTTGTTCTATTTTCTAACAAATATTTTTCACATTAATAGATTTACTAGGAATTGGGATGACTGGTCAATGATGGCATTTTTTGTAATCATTACGTTACCATTTCACCTTTACACGCTGGTTTGCGAAAGCTTGATGGAAGGTCAGACTTTCGGCAAGCGCATCATGAAAATTCGTGTTGTGAAAATTGATGGCTATGAGGCAGGATTTGGCGACTACCTGATTCGCTGGGTTTTCCGGATTGTTGATATTATGATGAGCTCGGGTGTGGTTGGATTAGTTTCTGTTATTGTTTCTGATAATAACCAGAGGTTGGGTGGTATTGCTTCGGGAACTGCGGTTATTTCACTCAAAAACAATGTAAATATTTCGCACACTATTTTGGAGCAGATTTCTGAAGATTATATTCCTGTCTTTCCGCAGGTGGTTTCTCTCACCGATAATGATGTACGGATTATAAAGGAAAACTTCAGCAGAGCAATTGCAAAACACGATCGGCAGATTATTTCCCGCCTCTCGCAAAAGATTTCTGAAACCCTTAATATCAGTCGTGATCCGCAGATTTATACTGAGATGAAATTTGTTGACAAAATCATTAAAGATTATAATTACTATACCGGTAGAGACAATTAATTTTTTTTGATTAAATTTAGATATCAACAAAAAATAATTATGGAATATACAAACAACAGATCCGGAAACGGTGGCGTAATTACTCTTAATAATGAAAATGAAGAAATAGGGCGATTGACTTATACTATTTTCCCTGACGAAAGCAAACTGATTATATCATTTGTATTAGTACACCCACAATTTGAAGGCCGTGGAATGGGAAAATATTTAGTACAGGAAGGAGTAAACTTCGCACGTGAAAACAACTGGAAAGTTTATCCGCATTGCTCCTATGCAAGAGCTGTAATGCACAGAATGCCCAATGCACAGGATATTCTACTGAGATAAAAAAATCTGCCAATTGGCAGATTTTTTTATAAACTTGCCAGAAGCTCGTCTGTAATTTCCATATTGTGATAGACGTTCTGTACGTCATCATCTTCTTCGAAGCGTTCCAGCATTTTCATATTAGCTTTGAACTGTTCCTCATTTACCGCTTTGGTATTATTGGCAATACGCTGCAGTTCTGCACTTTTTGCTTCCAAGCCCAATTCATCCAGTTTATGAGATAAGGACCCAAAATCTTCAAAAGCAGTAGTTACCATTACCTCCTCTTCATCTTTGTCAATATCTTCTGCACCACCATCAATCATTTCCATTTCAAAATCATCCCAATCCATCTTTATTTCAGAAAGATCCAGTGTGAAAATTCCTTTTCTGTCGAAGATAAATGCAAGTTCGCCATTTTTACCAAGATTTCCGTCGAACTTATTAAAAACCGCACGAACATTAGCAACTGTTCTGGTTGGGTTGTTCGTTGTACATTCTACAAAAAATGCGACTCCGCCTTGCCCGTAGCCTTCGTAAGTAGTTTCTTCATATTGTTCGGCATCGGCACCACTCGCTTTCTTAATGGCACGCTCCACATTATCCTTTGGCATATTAGCACCCTTCGCATTCTGGATACATCTTCTAAGCGCAGGATTGGAATCCGGATCGGGCCCTCCTGCTTTCACCGCCAATGCAATATCTTTTCCAATTTTAGAAAATGTCTTGGCCATTTTATCCCAACGGGCCATTTTAGATGCTTTTCTGTATTCAAACGCGCGTCCCATATTACTTTTCAATTTAGAACGCAAAAATATTAAAATTACAGCACAAAAAAAACACCTTCCATACGGAAGGTGTTCTTTTATTTAGATTGATTTACTTCTTAGTAATCTCTTTTCTTAAGAGTATCCCAAGTAGCAGCATCAGCTGGTTTAACAACTACTTTTCTGTCTTTCAATCTTTCTGCGTTAGAAGCATTTTCCGGTACTACCGCTTCTTGCTCACCAACTCCGATTGATTTAAGAGAAGCACCGCTTACACCTCTTTGCTCAAGTGCAGTTACAACAGCAGCTGCTCTTCTCTGAGAAAGTCTTAGGTTATACGCTTCAGCACCTTTCTTATCTGTGTGACCTACGATAAGGAATTTACCTTGAGAATCTTTGATAATTTGTGCAGCAGCATCAAGTTTAGCGTTAGATTCTGGTCTAAGAGTCGCTTTATCGAAGTTGAACAAGATGTTTTCTAGAGCTGTAGTAGCTTCACCTGCCCATACTTCCTGTGGTTTAGGACAACCGTTGTACTGAGCTAGACCTGGAACTGTAGGACAAGCATCGTCTTTGTCAAGGATTCCATCACCGTCAGTATCTGGCCAAGGACATCCGTTATTTTCAGCTGGACCTGCAACTTCTGGACATTGGTCGTCTTTATCAACAACTCCGTCACCATCAGTATCTGGCCAAGGACATCCGTTGTTTTCAACTGGTCCTGCAACGTCTGGACATTGATCATCTTTATCTGGAACTCCGTCACCGTCAGTATCAGGACATCCCTGGAATTCTGCTAGACCCGGAGTATCTGGGCAAAGATCATCTTTATCTAAGATACCATCTTTATCTCTGTCTGTTTGTCCGAATCTGAACAATAGCGAAGCAGATGCTTGCCAGAAGTTAGCGATATCAGACTTATCAACAGGTGTAGAAACATAATCTCCTTGAATACCAAGACCGAAGTTTTGAGTTAACCAGAAGTTAGATCCAAGACCTGTAGCTAAAGCAAAATGATCTGCTCTTCTTTGAGTAGAAGGCTCCATGTTAGAATAACCAGGATAAGTTTCACCTAAAACAGTAGTAACAGGGAAGTTAACACCTGTGTAATCATGTCTTAGATAGTTAGCTCCAACTCTTACATAAGGATCAAACCAAGAATCTTCGTTCCAAAGTCCGTTAAACTTGAACTGAAGACCAAGACCTGTCATAAGGAAGAATTCTTTGTCCATACCGATTCTCTTGTTATCGATATTTCCAACTGAAGTTTGCCAGTCAAGAACCAAAAGTCTGTTCAAGTTTCTAGCAACAGTTAGTTTAGACAATGGAGGAGTAATTGTAAAGTTATTGATGCTGTACAGTCTTTTTGAACTGAAAGCAGTTTCAAGAACGTCACCAGCTCCACCACCTGCAGCTACATGGTTTACTCCATGAGCACCAACTCCGATTAACCACGGATTAGTGGTAGTCTGTGCGAAAACAGTAGAAGCAACTGTAAGTGCTAATGCTGAAATTCCTAATTTTAGATTTTTCATAGAATTAAATGATTAAATAATTGATAATGCAAATTAAAAATAAATTTTCTTTATAAACAAGAATTGAGAGAGTTTTTTAACCTTTCTTCAATATTCTATCAAGGTTTCTCTTGTTTTCTCTATCCTTTATAGTTTCTCTCTTGTCAAAGAGTTTTTTTCCTCGTCCTAATGCTATAAGCAATTTTGCTTTTCCTCGGCCATTGATATACAACTTGAGTGGAATTATTGTATTTCCAACATCTTTTAGTTTTTTTTCAAACTTTTGCAATTCCTTTTTGTGAAGTAGCAATTTCCGTTCCCTTTTTGTTTTATGATTATAAAAAGTTCCCAATTTATATTCATCAATCATCATATTTATGATGTATAACTCACCATCAATAAACTGGCAAAAAGATTCTGTAATGCTTGCTTTAGATGAGCGCAAAGATTTTATCTCAGTTCCCGTCAACACCATCCCTGCCTCAATTTCTTCTAAAATCTCGTACTCAAATCTAGCACGTTTATTCAGAATGCTTACTGATTTTTCTATCTTCATTTTCATCATAAAACTCTTCTCTGAAAACAGGTGTTAATTTTTTCTAAAATTTAACATTTGTTGCATAATATTTAGAATTCAAACCAGTTTATCGTTCTCGACGCTGCAAAGATAAGCAAATATAAACCCGATCTTTTTTCGTAATTTTGCGGCAAATTTACAAAACTATATGTTAACAGTATCTAATTTATCTCTTCAGTTCGGAAAAAGAGTCCTTTTTGACGAGGTAAACATTATGTTTACAAAAGGAAATTGCTACGGAATCATCGGAGCCAATGGTGCCGGAAAATCCACTTTTCTAAAAATACTAACCGGAAAACAGGAACCAACCACAGGTAACGTTTCTCTTGAGCCCGGAAAAAGAATGTCGGTTCTGGAGCAGGACCACTTTGCTTACGACAATTTCACAGTACTTGAAACGGTTCTTCGCGGAAATAAAAAACTTTTCGACATCAAAGAAGAAATGGATGCGCTCTACGCTAAAGAAGACTTCACTGATGAAGACGGAATCAAGGCAGGGGAATTAGGCGTGATTTATGACGAAATGGGAGGTTGGAACGCAGAATCCGACGCCATGAACATGCTTTCCAATGTTCGTATTAAAGAAGATATGCACTATCAAATGATGGGCGAACTGGAAAACAAAGACAAGGTAAAGGTGCTTCTTGCTCAAGCTCTGTTCGGAAATCCGGATGTTCTCATTCTGGACGAACCTACCAATGACCTGGACATCGAAACCATCGCTTGGCTGGAGGATTTTCTTGCTGATTACGAAAATACAGTTATTGTGGTTTCTCACGACCGTCACTTCCTGGATGCGGTTTGTACACACATTGGAGATTTGGATTATTCTAAACTGAATCTTTATACCGGTAACTATTCCTTCTGGTATCAAGCTTCACAGTTAGCGACCAAACAAAGACAGCAAGCCAATAAAAAAGCGGAAGAAAAGAAAAAAGAACTTCAGGATTTCATTGCGAGATTCTCTTCTAACGTGGCGAAAGCAAAACAGGCAACTGCCCGTAAGAAAATGATCGATAAATTGAATATTGAAGACATCAAACCAACTTCAAGAAGATATCCAGCGATTATTTTCGAAATGGAAAGAGAAGCCGGAGACCAAATCCTTGATGTGAAAGACCTGGAGAAAACCAAAGATGGTGAGTTGCTGTTTTCAGATATTGACCTCAACCTGAAAAAAGGCGATAAAGTTGCGGTAATCTCCAAGAACTCTTTGGCTATTACAGAGTTTTTCCAAATTATTTCGGGAACAACAGAGCCGGATAAAGGATCTTACCAGTGGGGCGTTACGACGACACAAAGTTATATGCCTCTGGATAATACCGAATATTTCCAGGATAAAGACCTTAACCTGGTAGATTGGCTTAGACAGTACGTAAAAACTGAAGAAGAAAGACACGAGGAATATGTTAGAGGATTTCTCGGAAAAATGCTTTTCTCAGGAGATGAAGCTCTGAAATCCTCAACTGTACTTTCCGGGGGTGAAAAAATGCGTTGCATGTTCAGTAGAATGATGCTTCAGAAAGCCAATGTTCTTTTAATGGACGAGCCAACCAACCACCTGGATCTTGAAAGTATTACCGCACTGAACAACTCTCTGATGAATTTTAAAGGTAACATCCTGATTTCATCTCATGACCACGAGTTGCTTCAAACGGTGTGTAACAGAATTATCGAGCTAACTCCAAAAGGAATTATCGACAGAGAGATGACCTACGACGAGTACCTTGCAGATAAAAAAGTACAGGAACTGAGATCTCAGATGTACTCTTAGTTTTCAAACAAACAATAAAAAAATGCTGCCTTCATGGCAGCATTTTTTATGCTTAATTAACAGTTTAACCAAAAAGTAATCAGTAAAGTTTTCGTAATTTTGTAGGATGAGTCAAAAATGGATATACAAACCGGAACCTGACGAAGATGTTGTAGACGGACTCAGTTCTTCACTGGGATTCGGCACCTTTGAATCCAAACTTCTAGTGCTTCGCGGCATTGATAATTACGAAAAGGCACGCGAATTTTTCAAACCGAAATTAGAAGACATTCACAACCCGTTCCTCATGGCCGATATGCAGAAAGCGGTAGAACGCATTGCAACCGCCATTGAAAACGGAGAAAAAATAATGGTTTATGGAGATTATGATGTGGACGGAACTACTGCCGTTGCACTTATGTATCTCTACCTCAGCAAAATTGTTGAAAAGAAATATCTGGATTTTTACATTCCAGACCGAAATTCTGAAGGATACGGAATTTCAAATGAAGGAATTGAGTATGCAAAAAATGAAGGTTTTTCATTAATAATTGCGCTTGATTGCGGTATTAAAGCCATCGACAAAATTGATTACGCAAAAGAACTCGGAATCGATTTTATTATCTGCGATCACCATTTACCCGGAGAAATTATTCCGGATGCTGTTGCAGTTCTCGATCCAAAAAGGTCTGATTGCCGTTATCCTTTCAAAGAACTTTCCGGTTGCGGCGTTGGTTTTAAACTTTGCCAAGGACTTAATTCGATCTATAAAATTCCGGAAGCAGAACTTTTCGAGCTTACCGATTTACTGGCGATTTCTATTGCAGCGGATATTGTTTCGATGACAGGAGAAAACCGTGTTTTGGCCAAAATGGGACTGAAACATCTCCGTAAGACAAGAAATCTTGGTTTACGCATGCTGATTCCTGAAGATAAACTTGCTCATTTCGACATTTCCAATATCGTTTTTGAAATTGCACCGAAAATTAACGCTGCAGGAAGAATTTCTCATGGAAAAGCAGCCGTAGAATTAATGGTGAGCGACAATAAAATGACGGCACAAAAAATATTGGCCGACATTATGGATTTAAATGATGAACGACGCGAGTTGGATATGAACTCCACCGTTTCAGCTCTTAATCAGATTGTCGTGAGCGGCCAGGAAAACAATTTCACAACCATCGTTTTCGATCCTGAATGGAACAAAGGTGTTATTGGAATTGTCGCTTCAAGACTTACCGAAACGTATTACAAACCTACTCTCGTTTTTACTGAAGGAACCAACGGCGAACTTGTTGCATCTGCGAGATCGGTTGCCGATTTTGATGTACACGATGCGCTGGATCGTTGTTCAGAATATTTTGAAAAATTCGGAGGACATCGTGCAGCGGCAGGTCTATCAATGAAAAAAGACCGCTTCGAGGAATTTAAAATTAAATTCGAGAAAGTCGTTGCGGAAGTAATTCAGGAACACCAGAAAGTTCCGTCAATTACGATTGATTCCGAAATGCATATTGAAGACCTCAACCGGGATTTCATCAATTTCCACAGAAAATTGGCGCCTTTCGGTCCAAATAATATGAAACCAATTCTTGTTTTGAAAAAGCAAAAAGTTTCGGGCTATGTAAAAACGATGGGGAAAGACAACAATCACCTGAAGTTCTACATCAAGCAGGAATCGGGACGCACGCTAGAATGTGTTGGTTTCAAATTAGGTCATCATGCAGATAATTTCCGGGAAAAATCTTTCGATATTGCTTTTACTGTGGAAGAAAACCATTGGAAAGGCAACGTAACTTATTACCTAAATATTCGCGATGTAAAATTCGAAAATGAGTAAGAAGGTCGGGTTATTTTTCGGGTCATTCAATCCGGTTCACATCGGGCATCTCATCCTTGCCAATTACATTTTGGAAAATTCCGATATGGATGAATTGTGGTTTGTGGTGAGTCCTCAAAATCCGTTCAAAGAGAAGAAATCGCTGCTTAAAGACAGTAACCGTTTGGAAATGGTGAATCTCGCAGTAAAAAATTACCCGAAAATGCGGGCTTCAAATGTTGAGTTTTCCTTGCCGGTTCCAAGTTATACTATTGATACTTTAACTTATCTAAAGGAAAAATATCCGGAAAACTCTTTTTCTATCATTATGGGAGAAGATAATTTGGATGGACTTCACAAATGGAAAAATTCGGAGCAGCTAATCAACAATCATCAGATTATTGTGTATCCGAGAATTTTTCAGGGTGAGAAAAAAGATTCAGAATACCTGCAGCATCACAACATCAGTATCGTTAATGCGCCGGTCATTGAGCTTTCTGCAACGGAAATCAGAACCATGATTAAGGATGGGAAAAATGTACGTCCAATGCTTCCTCCGGAAGTTTTTGAATATTTGGACGGAAGTTCATTTTATAAGGATTAATGTAGTTTTATGGAATTTGTTGACAAAATAATTGCGAAATATTCTGAGGAGAAAATCATCAATTGGTTTAAGAAAATCTGCCTGTTGGAAGCAATTTCGTGGGTGCTTCTTTTTTCTGCCATGATTTGGATTCGCTATGAAAGGGACGAACTGCTTCCTACAATTTGGATTATCACCGCTGGAAATATTCACGGATTGTTTTTCACGCTTTATCTGCTTCTGATTTTGCCGGCGCGTAAAATATTTAAGTGGGATGATGAAGATTTCGTTTTTGCCCTGATTTCAGCTTTCTTCCCTTTTGCAACCATTTGGGTAGATAAAAAGCTGGCCCGCTTCGACAGAGAATAAGGTAATTTTATTAAATAAAATATGGAATAGGATGTAATATTTTGCATCCTATTGTTGTCCATAAACATATGTAGTAAAAATCACGATGAATTTTTGTCACTGATTATCAAGCATTTAAAGCCAAAATTAAAATTATATCACTACTTTGTATTGCATATTACTAAAATAATAATATATCTTTGCTATGTAAATTAATAACCAAAACAAAGAACCACTCTAAAAACAGAAACTATGAAATCTATAATCCTTCCCATTTTATTAGTAACCTCTGCACTAACCTTCGCCCAACAGAAGCAGGACACGGCTAAAGTGAAAGATATTGAAACAGTAACAATGACGAAGAAGGTGTTCCAAAAGAAAGCGGACCGTTTAGTTTTCGATGTTGCATCTTCTCCGATTTCAAAAGGCTCGAATGCTTTTGATCTATTGAAAGAAACTCCTTTGATTTCCACGACGGACGATAAAACACTACAGATTCTGGGAAAAAATTCAGTGATGATTTATATCAACGGACGAAAAAGCAATATGTCTCCGGATGCGGTGGTAGAACTGTTGAAATCTATGCCTTCAGAAAATATCCAGAAAATTGAAGTGATTACAGTGCCTTCCTCAGAATTTGCCGTGGAAGGAAATCAGGGCATTGTAAACATCGTACTGAAGAAAAAACCAACTGACGGTTTGAACGGTAACCTTAAAATGGAAAACAGCCAAGCATTTTTCAACAGCCAGAACGCCTCGGTCACTTTAAACTACAGGAAAAACAAACTCGGCCTATCCACGAATTTAAATACCGGACAAAGCAACCGCAGACAGTTTATGAAGCTTGCCAACGGAAACAGCAATTTCAGCCAGACTTCCGAGGGTAATATTGATGATCCTGCAAGAAACTTAAGCGGCTATCTTAACCTGGACTATGAAATCAACGAAAAACAAAATATCGGGTTAGCTTACAACAATTACACTTACCGGTCAAAAGACTTACATACTGATCTTTACAACGAATTTACCAATTTACAGACGAATGAAGTTTTCAGGACCAGAACCGAAAACCGCGGAAACACCAAGTCGGATGATCATTCTTTCAATTTGAATTATGAACTGAAAACAGATGATAAAGGAAGCAAACTCAGCATCAGTTCTTCGTACTTGAAATACTCAAAAAAAGAGGAAATCATAGGATCCACCATAGAACTTGATGCTTTTAAAAACAATCTGGAAACTTTAAAGCTGTATAGCCAGAACATTCCACTGCAAATCGATAATTACGGCATTCTTGCAGATTACGTAAAGAAACTGAAAAATGATTACACCTTAAGTTTTGGAGCAAGTTACAACCACACAAAAACCGACAGCAACACTCAGCTTTTCAATATTATTCCACCAACAGGAGCAGACGAAAACCAGTCCAACCATTTCCTTTACACTGAAAAAATTCCAAGCGTTTACATCACTCTTGAAAAAAACTTTGGAGATCAATGGACTTCAAAAGCAGGTTTCCGATACGAGAAAACAATTTCTGAGGGCCAGGTTTTAGACAAGAATATCCAAATCGACCGCGACAACAACAGCTTTCTACCCTATTTAAGCGTAGGTTTCAACCCCAATAAAAATCACAGCTTTTCTTACAGTTTCTCCAGCCGAATTCAAAGGCCGCCATTTTGGGCTATCGCTCCCAACAAGCTTTATTTAACCGAGACCAACTATGTTCAGAACAATCCGTTCGCAAAGCCTGAAACTTTCTATAACCAGGAACTGATGTATATGTTGAAAAGTACCTATTTCCTAAACCTGAGTCACAATTACGTGAAAGATGCTTCAGAGCAGATTCCTTTGCAGGGCGTAAATTCTAAAGGGCAAAATGTTCTCGCTTACATCAGAAGTAATTATGGCGACAAGCAGCAAATGACCGCATCGCTCGGAATGCAAAAATCTTTCTTTAAAGGAATTTGGATTGCGAACAACAGTGCTTTTGTTGGACATGCAATTTACAACGGAGAAATAAGCGGAGACCCGACTGATACGCAAAATGATGTACAGTTCAATAAAAACATCATTGATTATAATACAACTTTTTATGGTTTGAATTTACAGAACACCATCAGATTAAGCAGCAAAAAAGACTGGTTTGTCGGGGTAAATTATTTCTATACTTCCAGCTTGATGATTGAACTGGGAAAACTGGAACCGTTCCACGCTCTGAATTTATCCTTAAAGAAAACCATGAAAGACTGGACTTTCAATCTGCAGGCAAGAGACATCTTCCATACTTCTGAAAACAAAATTGTCGGCTATCAGAACAATGGCGATTATAATATTGTAGATCAAATTCAGTACAGACGAAGAGTTATTTTCACTGCAACCTACACTTTTGGTAACCAGAAACTACAGAAAGTGAGAAATATCGGTGGAGCCAACGATGATATCAAAAATAGAACAGGAAACTAAAAAACACAATTATGCAACAGTTGATCAACAAACTATGAGAAAACAAATGGATGAATTATTACATCCTATTCACAAGATTTTTAATCGCCTTAGCTTTCATCCCTTCAGGAATGTCAAAACTTGTCGGTGATCGCGTTACCACCATTCCGACCACCGAACCGATTGGCTTTTTCTTTGAAGGCCTTTATCAAACCGGTATTTACTGGAATTTCCTGGGCTTTTGCCAAGTTTTCGCAGCATTCTTACTTATGACACAGCGTTACGCAACCGTCGGAGCTTTAATTTTCTTCGGCATCATTTCAAATATTGTGGTGATCACACTGAGTATGTATTTCAATTACACTCCGGTAATTACCATTTTAATGTGGCTTGCCACGCTTTCTTTAATCATGTGGGACTGGAATAAAATCAAAATTCTATTCGTACAAAGTGCCCATCAAAAAATAGATCAGTCACCGGAACTTCTCTCCAAAAAATGGCAAATCATCGGGCTAATTTTCTTTATTGTTATCACCACGGTAATGTTTTATGGACGTTACACAGCTTCGTAATACAAACTGAATTATATTGTGGAACCTTACTTTTATTGAGTAAGGTTTTTTAATTTTAAGACATGAAAAAAGTCCTATTCTTCATTGTTCTCACTTTATTGTTCGGATGCAAGAAAAATTCATTTAAGATAAATGAACAAACATTCCATATTAAGCGTAATGTTGCCTACGGAGCAGCTCCTGAGCAAATCTTGGACATTTACTTTCATGACAAATTACAATCCAACGCAGGAACTTTTGTACTGATTCACGGTGGCGGATGGCGAGGTGGAGATAAGAGAGAGCTGAAAAGTTTTATGATGGAACTGATGAAAAAATTCCCGACTTACACTTTTGCGAACATCAACTATTCTCTCGCTGGATATCAAAATTGCGCTTTACCAACACAAACGGACGAGATTGATATGGCACTGAAATTTTTGGAAGAAAATTCGAAACAGTTTAACCTCAATCCGGAATTTGTACTCCTGGGCAATTCCGCTGGCGGACATCTTGCAGCACTGTATACGTACAAATACAGAAATAACCAGGTTAAAAGTGCGGTTAATATTGTCGGTCCAGTCGATTTAACAGATGAGCAGTTCAAAAATTATGTTGATTATGAATTTGTGAACCGTTATTTAGTTAATCCTTCCGATCTGGATTCCGGAGTTACCAAAGCGCAGTATGCAAGTCCGGTTTATTGGATGAAAAACAGCCCGATTCCTCTAATTTCCTTCTTTGGAAAAACCGATGAAGTAATCGCTCCATCGCAGGGAACATTGATGGAAAAATTGCTTAACTCAGGAAGAGCAAAAGGAAAAGTGTACTACTTTCCCGGCGGACATGAAAGTTGGCGCAGCGGAACCGACCAAGATTTTGTGATTGAAAAAATTCAGGATTTTCTCAAAAATTAATTTTGCTTAGGCAGAAAAACTTCAGCAAGCATACAACGAGCGCTTCCGCCACCGTTGGTTTCAATAGTATTCAGATCGGAATATAGAATTTCGGAATAGTTTTCAATTCTCTCAATCTGGTCTTTATTAAGCGAATTGAATGCGGTTTTACTCATCACCAAAAAAGTTTTCCCTTCTTCATTTCTTACCTGAAGCATGTTTCCAGCAAATTGCTGCAACTGCTCTTCGGTAATTTCGATAAGCTCTTTATTGGTTGATTTGATAACTTCCTGCACTTTTTCGCGCTCCATTTCGTCATCAATACAATCCAAACAAATCACCACGAAACGGTCTGCCACACACATCATTACATTGGTATGATAAATAGGAAGACGCTCTGTTCCTGCAGTTTGATAACTGTGAAAAACCACCGGTTCGTAACCAATTTCGTGACAGAATTTTTTGAAAAGTTCCTCATCCAAACGTAGAGAAACCGAACCGTAAGCAATCTTATAATCGTGATCGAAAATGATACTTCCGGTACCTTCCAGAAATTTTCCCTGCTCTTCAAAATGGGTGATGTCTTCAATTTCAGAGATATGAAAGCCTGCATTTTTTACTTCTTCCAGAATTTCGCTTCTTCTCTCGTCGCGACGGTTGGGTGCAAACATCGGATACAGAAATACTTTACCGTCCGCGCCAAAACTCACCCAGTTATTAGGAAAAACTGAATCAGGTGTATGCGGCTCCAACGTATCTTTCACAGTAATTACGCGAATGTCTTTAGATCTTAGTTTTTCCACGAAACTGTTGAACTCTTGCAAAGCTTTTTCCTGCGTCGATGAACTTTCAGAATTTACCTGAAAATAATTGTTCTCTGCGGTTTGTGCATTATATCCGAAAGCCACCGGCTCAATCATCAAAACTGTATCTGTAATCTGCATTTAGTATGGAAATTTCCACAAAAATACTCAATATTTTTTGTAAATTACGTTGAGAAAGACCGATATGAACAACCGTAGAAAATTTCTGAAAAAAGCGGGATTAATTTCCGCCGTAATTGCTATTAATCCGGCAAAAGCAGCAGAGTTTTTACCCGGTAAAAAACTTAAAACTAAAAAACCCGTTGTGCTTTCAACCTGGAAATTTGGTTTGCAGGCCAACGAAGAAGCGTGGAAAATTCTATCGAGTGGCGGGAAAGCGTTGGACGCTGTTGAAAAAGGAGTTCGACTTGTTGAAAACGATCCTGCAGAAAGAAGTGTTGGTTATGGCGGAAGACCCGACCGCGACGGAAAGGTATCTCTTGATGCGTGCATCATGGATGAAAAAGCCAACATCGGATCGGTTGCTGCTTTAGAACACATTAAAAATCCAATTTCAGTAGCTCGGGCAGTGATGGAGAAAACGCCTCACGTTATGTTGGTGGGAGAAGGTGCGCTGCAATTCGCATTGGAACAGGGTTTCAAGAAGACTAATCTCCTCACAGAAGAAAGCGAAAAAGAATGGAAAGAGTGGCTGAAAAATTCAGAATACAAGCCGGTAGTAAATATCGAAAATCATGACACCATCGGAATGATTGCAATTGATAATGACGGAAATCTTTCCGGAGCGTGTACGACTTCCGGAATGGCCTTCAAAATGCATGGTCGCGTTGGTGATTCTCCCATCATTGGTGCAGGACTTTTTGTGGATAATGAAGTAGGCGCCGCAACAGCAACGGGACATGGTGAAGAAGTCATCCGTACGGTTGGATCCCATTTGGTGGTGGAGTTGATGCGACATGGTTACAGCCCACAGAGAGCCTGTGAAGAAGCTGTAAAAAGAATCCACAGAAATCTCACACTCCAGAAAAGAAGTTTGAAAGACACGCAAATCGGTTTTATTGCCCTGAATAAATTGGGGGAAACCGGCGCATTCTGCCTTCAGAAAGGTTTTAATTATGCGGTTCACGACGGAGAAAAAAATATTCTTATTGATGCAAAATCACTACTTTAGACAACTTATAAGAAAACAGCCATGCTTGAGATAGCCTGCTTTGAAATAACTTCTGCGGAAACTGCACTGAGATCGGTTGCAGACCGAATTGAATTCTGCGCTGAACAGCAACTCGGAGGAATAACTCCAAATATTGATGAGTTCCGCTACCTGAAATCTGTCTTCAGAAAACCAATTTATGTGATGATTCGTCCAAAGGGCGGTTCATTTCTCTATTCCGATGAAGAATTTGTGGTAATGCAAAAAACGCTGATGGAATTTAAACATTCCGGAGCAGACGGATTTGTCTTTGGAATTCTAGATCCTGATAATTCTGTAGACGTTGAGCGCAACAGAATTTTGGTTGAATTGGCCGGTGCAACACCCTGTACTTTTCATCGCGCAATTGACAGAACTGCAGATCTAGAAGAATCTGTAAAAACACTGATTGAAATTGGCATTAAAGCAGTGTTAACTTCTGGAGGAAAAAGTTCGGCAATGGAAGGAAAAGATTGTCTGAAAAATCTGGTAGAAAAATACTCTGATAAAATTGATATTCTGATTGGCGGCGGCGTAAGATCCGGAAATGTACGCGAACTGAAAAACTTCACAAAAGGAACACTGTTCCACTCTTCGGCGATACCGGATTATGAAATGTTCGCAAACGATGATGAAATCAAAAAACTGAAAATGGTTGTGGATTCCTAAACCATAGCCCCGATGGAAGCGGCATCCTTTTGCGGAGCGCAGCGGAGCAAAAGATACAGCGGACAGCGGGAAAAAGCTCCTGAAAATTCTATTCGCGTACCAAAGGCATCGTTGAACACCTTAATAAACCGCCCATTTTGGAAATCTCACGGTATGGAATTTCTTCCACGGTAATTCCCCACTCGCCGCGAAGATGGATATTCATTCTGGTAAAGGCTTTGTCTGAAACTACTACATCTGGAGAAATGGAAAAAATATTGGGATTCATTTCGAACATTTCCTCACTTGTTACATGGAAACAGTTTTCCTCGCCAAAAATATCGAGGATGAGTTTATAATCGCTTTCGTCGACAAATCCGTCTTTGTAAATGATACATTTATCAGTTCCGACGGGATTGAATGTACAGTCGAGATGCAGAATACCTTCGTATGGAACGGTGTCATTTTTTTTCAGCTCCAGGTCAATAATTCTTTTCTTTGGGAAATATTCCTTTAGAATTTCGATGGCATATTCGTTGGTTCTTGCTGTTTTATAATTGCGGTAATCTTCTGAAAAACAAGTTCCTATGAAAAGAAAATCATTCCAAACGATAACGTCGCCTCCTTCGATATGCGCTGTGTCAGGAAGATTGACAATCTTGCGCCATTCCACTTCTTCGAAAATTTTGCGGTAAGCTTCCTGTTCATCTGCACGGTCGGCAATTACGTTGGAAATAATCATTTTATCATCAATCACAAATGCTACATCCCGGGCAAAAACCTGATTGTAGTCCTGAATAATTTCCGGACGGAAAACTTTTACATCGTACTTTTTGAGAACAGCTTCGAACGCATCCATTTCCGCAGTAATATCTTTTTCAGTGGGATAAACTCCCTGCTGAATGGTGTGATAAGATTTTGCATCGTAACTCTCCTCCAATGTAGGAATTTGCCCCATGGAAGTTGGCTGTCCGAGAACTACAGATTTAAGCGTTCCTGTTTCGTTGGTGATGTTCAGTTTCATAAAGTTGCTTGATTCACAAATATAACAAAAGCCGTTGGAAGCGAAAATATTTACTGCATAATTCCAAAGAAAAAACCTCCCAAACTGAGAGGTTTTTTTAATTTATAATTTCTAAGAATTATCTGTTTTCCATGGCAACATAATCTCTTTTTGCTGCTCCTTGGTACACCTGTCTTGGTCTTCCGATAGGGTCGCCTTTCAAACGCATTTCTTTCCATTGAGAGATCCATCCAGGAAGTCTTCCCAAAGCGAACATTACGGTGAACATTTCTGTAGGAATTCCTAAAGCTCTGTAAATAATTCCGGAATAGAAATCTACGTTTGGATACAGTTTTCTTTCTACGAAATATTCGTCTTCCAAAGCTACTCTCTCTAACTGCATTGCGATGTCCAAAGCTTTATCATCAATTCCTAAAGCCTCTAAAATATCGTCGGCTGCTTTCTTGATGATTTTTGCTCTTGGGTCGAAGTTTTTGTACACTCTGTGACCGAAGCCCATTAAACGGAAGTTATCGTCTTTGTTTTTAGCTTTTTCTACATATTTTGCTACGTCTCCTCCATCTTTCTCAATCATTTCAAGCATTTCGATTACTGCCTGATTCGCACCACCGTGCAATGGTCCCCAAAGCGCAGAAACACCTGCAGAAATAGAAGCAAAAAGTCCGGTATGTGCAGAACCAACCATTCTTACTGTAGAAGTTGAACAGTTTTGTTCGTGATCAGCGTGAAGGATAAGAAGTTTATCCAACGCAGAAACTACTACAGGATCAATCTGGAATTCCTGATTTGGCATTCTGAACATCATTCTGTAAAAGTTTTCTACATAGTTCAGACTGTTATCTCCATGGTTTAGTGGTAATCCTTTTGTTTTTCTGTATGTCCATGCAGCAAGGTGAGAAAACTTCGCAATAAGCATTTCTGCAGCATGGTCCAAATCTTCTTTTGATTTCACGTCAACCGCTTTCGGGTTAAATGCAACCAAAGCTGAAGTAAGTGAGGAAAGAACTCCCATTGGGTGGGCTGAACGCGGGAAAGCGTCCATAATTTTCTTCATTTCCTCTGCAACATAGTTATATTTTTTGATGTCGCCTTCGAATTTTTCAAACTGATTTTTAGTCGGAAGCTCGCCGTGAAGCAAAAGATACATTACTTCTGAGAAGTTAGATTTTTCTGCAATCTGCTCAATTGGGTAACCTCTGTAATAAAGTTCTCCCTGATCTCCATCCAGGTAAGTAATATCACTTAGCGTAGCTCCGGTATTTTTGTATCCCAAATCCAGAGTAATCAATCCGGTTTGGTCTCTCAGTTTTGAAATATCTATTCCTCTGTCACCAATAGTACTGTCTACAATAGGATATTCAAATGACTGTCCGTCGTAATTCAATATAACTTTGTTATCTGACATTTTGTTGAAAATTTTTTGTTAAATTTAAGCAAAAACGAACTAAAAATCAAACTTCGATGGGGTTCTGCTGATATTTTTTTTCTATCCGATTAATTTGATGTTCAACATAGTACATCCACTCTCTAAATACAGAATATAAAATACTGATTTACAAAACACTAAAAGCAAAAAACACCGGAACGATGTTCCGATGTTTCACATAACAATTTAATGTTAAATTTTATCTCTTAATCTTAAATGCATCAAGTCCCGGGAAAATTGCATTTTCACCCAAAGCTTCCTCAATTCTAAGTAGCTGGTTGTATTTCGCCATTCTGTCGGAACGTGAAGCAGAACCTGTTTTTATCTGTCCGCAATTGGTTGCAACTGCAAGATCAGCAATAGTTGAATCTTCAGTTTCACCAGAACGGTGAGACATTACTGCTGTGTATTTGTTGAATTGAGCCATTTGTACAGCATTCAAAGTTTCTGTAAGTGATCCGATTTGGTTAACTTTTACCAAAATTGAATTTCCGATACCTTCGTTAATACCTCTTGAAAGTCTTTCTACATTGGTTACAAATAAATCGTCTCCTACCAACTGCACGCGGTCTCCGATTTTATCTGTAAGCATTTTCCATCCTTCCCAGTCGTCTTCGTGCATGCCGTCTTCGATGGAAATAATAGGATATTTCTGAGTTAATTCAGCCAGATAAGAAACCTGATCTTCTCTTGATCTGTGCGCTCCACTTTCGTCTTCAAATTTTCTGTAATCGTAAGTTCCGTCTTTGTAAAATTCAGAAGAAGCACAATCCAATGCAAGCATTACATCATCACCTGGTTTGTAACCTGCTTTTTCGATGGCCTGAAGCAAAGTATCCAAAGCATCTTCTGTCCCTTTGAAAGTCGGTGCGAAACCTCCTTCATCACCTACAGCTGTTGAAAGACCTCTGTCGTGAAGGATTTTCTTAAGGTTATGGAAAATCTCAGTTCCTTTTCTTAACGAATGAGAGAAGGAATCAGCCTTTACCGGCATCACCATAAACTCCTGGAAGGCAATCGGTGCATCTGAGTGAGAACCACCGTTGATGACGTTCATCATCGGAACTGGCAACATATTTGCGTTAACACCACCCACATATTTGTAAAGCGGCATTCTCATTTCTGTAGCCGCTGCTTTTGCTGCTGCCAAAGAAACACCCAAGATTGCATTTGCGCCAAGATTTCCTTTGTTATTGGTTCCGTCCAGTTCAATCATAATCTGATCAATCAAATTCTGATCGAAAACAGGTAAACCAACCAATTCCGGAGCGATAACATCTCTCACATTTTCTACAGCTTTCAGAACGCCTTTTCCCATAAATTCGGATCCGCCGTCACGAAGTTCTACGGCTTCATGTTCACCGGTGGAAGCTCCTGAAGGAACAGCAGCGCGCCCCATTGCTCCACTTTCCGTGAAAACATCAACTTCTACTGTTGGATTTCCTCTGGAATCTAAAATCTGTCTTGCTTCGATGTAAGAAATGTAACTCATTTTTGTATTTTTAAAGTTAATTTTAATGTCTTACAAATTTAGGCAAAATATTATCCATCCTTTCATTTTTTAGAATGATTTTTGATGGTATTTAAACAACATTTAACTCTAATAAAATCAGAAAATTATGAAAAAAACAATCTTTTTCGCTGCCGCTTTTCTGGCAGTTGTTGCCTGCAATAAAACTGAAGGTAATAAGAATGTGCTATCTACCGACACGCTGACTGTTTCTACAGACAGCACCTCATTTCATACCGAAAATAAATACCGTTACGTTGCAGAGGACGGAAGCAATGCTAATGTAACTTTTGTAAACTCTAACAAGGAAAATTACATCGTGGTAGAAAGTAATAACTCCACTTTACGCGGTACACAAAGTGAAGTTTGGCCAAAAGGTGCCATTTATACCAACCAGGATGTAGAGATAAAATCTCAGGGAGACAGCATCACCATTACGCAGGGCGATAATATTATTGAGCTGAAGAGAGCGAGAGGGCAATAATTCTAGAAAGCTATAAACAAAAAATTCCGGCAAACTATGTTTGCTGGAATTTTTATATCCTCTGAGAATTTATCTTATTCTTCAGTTTTCTCTGCAGCGTCTGCTTCTGGTGCTTCAGGAGCTTCAGCTTCTGGTTCTTCTGCTTTTTCTTCTTTTGCAGGAGCAGCTTTTACTTCAGCAACAGCTTCAGTTTTCTTAGCAGTAGTTCTTCTGCTTCTTCTTGTAGCTTTTTTCTCTTCTGCATTTGGATTGTAAAGCTCGTTGAAGTCTACCAACTCGATCATTGCTGTATCTGCAGCATCACCCGGTCTGAAACCAGTTTTAATGATTCTTGTGTATCCTCCGTTTCTTTCAGCGATTTTTGGAGCTACAGTTCTGAAAAGTTCTGTAACTGCCTCTTTACTTTGAAGGTAAGAGAAAACAGTTCTTCTGTTGTGGGTAGTATCTTCTTTTGCTTTTGTAAGAAGTGGTTCAACATATACTCTTAAAGCTTTCGCTTTAGCTACAGTTGTGTTGATTCTTTTATGCTCAATAAGAGAACAAGCCATATTAGAAAGCATTGCCTTTCTGTGAGGCGCTGTTCTTCCTAAGTGATTGAATTTTTTACCGTGTCTCATTGTTTTTTATTTATCAGCGTCTAATTTATATTTAGCAACGTCGAAACCGAAGTTAAGACCTTTTGCATGCACTAATTCTTCTAATTCTG